>NZ_JBJIAB010000013.1:0-130168 GCF_045310795.1 Candidatus Clostridium helianthi | reverse complement strand
CTTCGCTATCGGCTTTTTTTAAAAATTTCTAAAAGTTATCCACAGATTCGGATATTTTAATTATGAAATATCCTCAATTAAGTATGTCTAGATAACAATCACCTTTTTTCTGTATGCTATATACTAGGTTTTGTAATTGCTGATTTTCAGTTCTTGATTTCTCAACTAAATTAGTTAAATTTACTGATATCTCCTTTATTCCATGTAAATTATTCTTTTGAGAGTCCTGAACCCCTTGTACATGTTTATATACTTCCGATTCAGCATCTACTATTTTATCTAGTATAGAAGAAGACCCTTCTATAATGTTAGTTGTTTTATTTATAACTTCAGTTCCTTCGTTAGATTTACTAGATAATTGCTCCATTGATTTTGTCAAATCATCTAAAGAATTCATAATATCTTTAGCATTTTTCTGAGTATCAACAGAAAGTTTTTTTATTTCATTAGCTACAACAGTAAACCCTTTTCCAGCTTCACCAACTCTAGCTGCCTCAATAGCTGCATTCAATGATAATAAATTTGTTTGCTGGGCAATTCCATTTATAATATTAGCAAACCCTTGAATACTGTTATACTGATTCTGTATCTCTGAAATTAAACTGATAAATTCATCAAAAACCTTAGAAACTGTGCCCACCTGATTGATTAATTCATTAAAATCATTTCTTGCATTATCTATTTCTTTTTGAGAATTATCAAGACTAAGAAAAACATCCTGAACAAGATTTTCTGTCTTATCACTATTGTTAGATAAGACTTGTAAATAGTCATTAACATTTTCTGTTTGTTTAGTCGTATATTCAGTTCCTTTAAGAAGTTTATCAAGACCATACGTCATATTTCCTTCTTCATTAATAACTGTTTTTATATTATTTTCTATTATAGATGTTAACTCCATAACTTCATTCACATATAGGAAGCATTCTTCTTTCTCATTACGGTTAACTTCATTTTGACTTTGTATAGTGCTTATTTCTTTACTTTTAAATTTAAACATATTAATATTCCCCCTTTATTCAACTGCTAATATTACCATAGTTTGATTTACATGTTTTTTATAAAATTGCTCTCCATAGCTTACAAATCCAGCAGTATTAGGGCAGAATGAAAGTAGTTCTTTATCTATTGCTTTCCAAATATTATCTTCTTGAAACTTCAAGCTTCTTAATATACAGTTTATTGACAACATAAAACTAGGTTTAAATCCAATCTTCTCAACTGTATTTCTTATTTGGCTTATTGGATCAACCGGTTTTAGAACCTCAACAAAGGTATTTGACATAACCTGACAATAAAATGTAATTGATTTGTCTGAATTTACTTTCATAGGAGAAGATATAAAAATTTCATTTTCATACATTTTTCCTAGAGGATTATTCATAAAATAATTAGGAAGATCACTTTCTTTTACATTTAAAACTCTTGCATATTCAGTGCTAGCTGGAACTTTATTGAATGTCTTTATCGTCCTACTTATAGGGTCAGCTTCAGTTACTAATAGTCTTTGTCCCATTGGTATGTATATATTTTCTTTTATTATAGTAGTTCTTCTTTTTGTATTAAAGAAAATCATTACACTATGAACACGCTTTTTACCTATAAATATGAATGTTTCTTTAAACTTAAGATTATCTCCAGCACTTCCGCCTATGACTTTAAAATTATCATCTACAAAATAGAGGGTACCTATAATACTTTCTTCCATTCCAGTTAGACCATCGCATAATAAAAGTGAAAAAGCATTCTTGTTAGTTTTAATTTTTTCATAAGCCCCTTTTAAATTATTCACACTTTTTATTGGTGGATAAAGTATCTCTACAACTTCACCATCACAAATATCATATTGAAATCCAGAAATAACTCCATCTTCATAACCATTTCTTCCATACTCTCCAGACGTAGAACAAAGTATAACATTTGAAGATACTAATGTTGATAATTCTGTAACATTTTCTACATTTGAAAATATAACAAATCCCATATTAGAATTATTATTTATAAAATTTGACGCTTCTTGTACGTTTGAAAACATTAACTCTCTCATAATCTTATCCCCACCCTTAATTTTTTCTTAAATGTAAAAATTTTCTCAATCTTCACTATAATTATATCCAATTTTTCTACAAAATACAATCACACAAATATTCTGTCATTAATTAAATTTATTATATAGATATAATCAAATAAAAACTTAAATATTTATATATACAAATTAAAAGACCTAAAATAAAAGGTATAAATTCAAAATGAGCAGGGCTTAATTTGAATCTATACCTTTTGATTATTAACATATTCTATATTAATAAATTTTATCTCCATCGTTTCATAACTAATTTAACTAGTTCCCGTTTCTCATTTAATTTAGGATTTTTAATTATAATATCCAACAAATAATTTAGCATTTCACCAATTTCTTTTCCTTTGTTAAATCCTAAAGACAATAAATCTCCACCATTTATTTTCAAATTCTTTAAATTAAAACATTCATCGTTATCAATTATCTCATTAAGAATATTTTCGGCCTCATCTAAATTTATTAAATGCTTTTCAGAGTATTTAGAATCCTGAGTAAGTATATCCGCTCGCTGAATTTTAATTAGATCTTTAAAAAGATCTATACCTATTTCTCTCAGTAGTTTTTTTATAGATACTTTATTATCAATTCTATAATCATGATACTGTATAAGAAGTGTAACTTTATTAATTATATTATTGTCATATTTCAAATATTTCAATATTTCATTGGCTATTCTTGAGGATTCTTTTGAATAAGAACTGTAATGCAAATTGTCATTTTCATGAGTTCTTATTGTGCAAGCTTTTCCAAAATCGTGAAATAGCATACTCAATCTCAAATATATTTGGGATTCTACAGTTTCAGTTGCTATAATGGTATGATTATATAAATCATGTGAATGGCAAGAATTGTTTTTATTAAAATTATAGATTTTGCTTATTCCCGGAACTATGTATTCTAAAATTCCACATTCCCTCAATGTTTCTATTTTTCTTGGATTATTAAGTAATATCTTATTAAACTCTTCTCTGACTCTCTCTTTTGATATATTTCTTATATTATCTTTAAGTTCTTTTATTGAATTTAGTGTTAACCTATCAATAGTAAAATCTAGTTGGGCAGAAAACCTAATTGCCCTAAGCATTCTTAGTGCATCCTCATCAAATCTTTTTCTAGGGTCGCCTACAGTTCTTATTATCTTTTTACCTAAATCCTCTACCCCATTAAAATAATCTACTAATCCACTTATATCATTATATGCCATTGAATTAATTGTAAAATCTCTTCTCGCCAAATCTTCCTTTAAAGAACTCACAAACTTAACTTCTTTAGGATGTCTATTATCTTCATATTCACCATCTGACCTATAAGTTGTAATTTCATAACTCTCTTTATTTAGCATTACTGTAACTGTTCCATGCTTTAATCCAGTTAATATAACTTTATCAAATAACTCCACTACTTCTAGTGGCTTTGCATTAGTTGTTATATCCCAGTCTTTAGGTTCTTTTCCTAGAATACAATCTCTAACACATCCTCCAACCATATAAGCCTCATATCCATTTTCTAATAACCTATCAATGATTAATGTAACATTTTTAGGCATCTCTATATTTTTATTCAATATTTCACCTCTAAACTTATCATTCTCATTAAAATAAATTTATCTTTATTTAATAAAAACAAGCTGCCCTCATAATCATTCTGAGAACAGCTCTATTTACTAGAATTTTAGTCATCTGCAACATTTCTATTATTATAAGAATAAACATTATATGTCTGCCATATTTGTTCTAAATTACCAAAAATATCAGATATGTTTTCCTTCTCTCGCATTCCTACTGCAATAATTAGTGCATTTATTACTGACATAGGTGCAACTAAAGAATCTACAAATGATGCCATATTACTTTGTGCAATTAATGTGTGATCAGCTTTAGACGCAAGAGGTGATAGTAAACTATCCGTGAGCGCAACCACTTTGGCTCCTCTATCTTGTGAAAATTCTAATGCATCAATAGTTTTAGCAGCATATCTAGGAAAACCAATTCCTATAACTAAATCTCCATCTCCTACATTTATCATTTGTTCAAATACATCTGAAATTCCATAACTTACAATTTTAACATTTTGCAGTATTATATTTAGATAAAACCCTAAAAACTCCGCAAGAGCAGTAGAACTTCTAAGACCAATTATGTATATTCTATTTGCCTCAAAAATCCCCTTTACTACATCTTCAAACGTGTTTTGATTAATTTTTTCAAGAGTTGCACGTATGTTTTCCATATCAGCTTTTAGTACACCTTTTAATGCATCTCCATCAGAAAAATAATCATTTCTAAGTTCTAATCTCTGTACAGTTGTTAGCTTATTCTTTATAAGTTCTTGTAGTGCTTTTTGCAATTTAGGATATCCTGAAAAGCCAAGCTCAATCGCAAATCTTACAACTGTTGATTCAGAAACTCCAACAGATATTCCTAGTTTGGCTGCCGTCATAAATGCTGCTTTATCATAATTTTTTAATATGTACTCAGCTATTAATTTTTGACCTTTACTTAACCTTATAAATTTCCCCTGAATTAATCTCATTAAATCTTTACTATTTTCGTTATTTACTTCATCCATCTTTTGCCTTCCTGTTACAACATTGAATAATATTATCTTAATTCTATCATCTTATTTCTAAATATTCAACAAATAACTTGTTTTTCACAGCGCATATTAAAAATTTGCAATATTTTATCAAGCTACTTTCATTACGCATTATATTATTAAAATCAATATCTTGCTTTAATTTATTAATGATGTATGATCAACTTTCTTTCATCTGTTCTTTATAATTTAATTATTATCTATAAACTATTGATATAATCTAGTTCTTCTTTGTTTAACTTTCTATATTCCCCTCTTTTTAAATATCCTAGTTTTATTTCTCCTATAGATATTCTTTTTAAAGATAATACATCATGGTGTATAGCAGCACACATTTTTCTTATTTGTCTATTCTTTCCCTCATGAATACCAATCTCAATAGTCGAAACACCTTTATCATAACTGATAACTTTAAGCTCAGCTGGAGCAGTAATATATCCTCCAATATCTATACCTATTTCAAACTTCATCTTATCTTTATCAGTTACCTCGCCCTTAACTACTGCCACATACCTTTTTATTATTTCTACCCTTGGATGAATTATTTTATTATAAATTTCTCCATCATTTGTTAATAACAATAATCCCGAGCTATCATAATCTAATCTTCCAATTGGATAGATTCTCTCATTCACCTTAACTATATCCAAAATAGTAGCTCTGCCTTTTTCGTCTTTAACCGAGCTAATATACCCCTCAGGCTTATTAAGCATTATATAAACTTTATCTTCTTTCTTTTTTATTTCCTTTCCATTATATTCTATCATATCTTTTAATGGATCTATTTTTATTCCTACTTCATTAACTATAACCCCATTTACTTTAACTTTACCTGAAATTATTAATTCCTCACATTTTCTTCTTGAAGCCACTCCACAATTTGCGAGATATTTCTGCAATCTTTCTTCCATAATTTAAATCACTCCATTTAGCATATAAATACATTTATACTTTTACATTTTAGATTATATCTTTTTCACTTATATAATACAACTTTCTAATTATTTTTATTTGAATATAAAATAATAGAAACGCTGTCACCAGCGTTTCTATCATCTAATTATAAGGCTACTTTTAAATTGTACTCCTTATGATTAATCAAATTACCAGAGAAATCCTCCGCAACCTGCTCCGCCACCAAGGAATAAAATTAATAAAATCCAAAGCCAGCTTCCGCAGCCACCAAAGCCACATCCGCCTCCAAAGCCGCCGTAGCCTCCGAAGCCGCCGCCATATCCACCGTAACCACCGTATCCTCCGCAGCCGCCGCCGCATCCGCAAACGTTACAGCAACTAGGTTTGCAAGAGCAACAAGAATTACATTTACAGCAGCAACAATCATTAGAATGTTTAGACATGTTGATCATCTCCTATTCTTTTGTTAATATATTCTATTCGATACATATATTTTTTGTTCTTTATGATTTAAATAAAATATGAGAACCATCTACAAGTATCCTTACTACATATGGTTCTCACTAAACTAAAATCTATAAATATTTTGTTTATCAAAAATTATTTTTATCGCCTAAACTATATTTTTTAATATTCTTTTTATTACTTTATAGGCTATAAATCCAATTAAAAGCATGCATATTACATCTAATCCAAGACCCTTGATTAAGTCTGATCCTACTAATACCATAGAACTTCCATTCTTTCGCTGCAAACTATGAATAAAACTTTCAGTTAAAAATAATGATGCAAATGATCCAGCTGCTGTTGATACTAATATCACTAAAATCTTTTCGTTATTTTGTGATGAAAAGATCTTATTAGCGTTTTCTAGTTTATACTTATTTTGAACTACACTGTAAACTATAATCATAATTATAATAATAAATAAGATAATTACCGTCTCACTCCATAAATTTCTAATTATTATATCTTTGACACTAATTCTATCAAATACAAACTCAAAAAAGCCTCTACCTAATTTATTTTTATAATCTACACCTCTTATTTTGTCCAATAAACTATAATCCTTATTAACTCCAAAATATTCAAGTATGGAAATAACCTTAGCTATTATTATAGAGATAGATACAGGTATTATAGAAATCATGCTAATAAATCCTATTACCGAATTAGAAAACATCAAATCTATTATTAGCATAAACATTATACCAATGATTCCAAGTAAGATTATTTTTGAAGTTTCTATAATAACTATGCTCCAATACCCTTCAACAACCGATATGAATTCAGCATTACCGAGATATGATACTATTGCTATATAAACATACATTATCACAAAAAGTATTAATGTAATTAAAAGACATATGAATTCATTATATCTAATCTGCTTTTTTGTATATGGTCCACTGCATAAGAACATTTCAGTATTTCTCTTATTAATTCCCTTTGCTATAAAATATATAGCTACAAATATAATTGCTAGCATGAAATATTCGTGCCAAACATTCGTATAATAGTAGTTATCAAAATTGTTTGCAAGTCCATTTCTGACATCATTTAAATTGTTCTTTATGATTTCATATGCTACAGTCCCCCATATTAATAATCCTATAAAGATGGCTGCCTTAGCAGAATTAAACCATGCATATAACAATCCTTTATTTAAATATTTTTTCATCATTATCCTCCTTATCAACTTTATAGATAAAGATATCTTCCAAGCTTAGATCTATTTCTTCAATAAATAACGGTTTGAATTTTTCTAAGCTTTTTATAAATTCCCCGTCATATTCATCAGTTATTATGTTAAATACTCTCCCAATTCTACTAATTTTAAATATTCCCTTAAGTTTTAAATCTTCTTCATAAACAGACTCATCAAAAGCCACTTGTATCTTTTTTATCTTATTCTTCATGTTTTCCACAGAATTTTCATATGTAACTACGCCTTTATCTAAAATAGCTACATCATCACAAATTCTCTCAAGTTCATTTAAATGATGAGAACTTATTATTATAGTTGTACCATTTTCAAAAACTTCATCTGCAAATATCTTTAATAATTTATTCTTTAGTATTGCATCTAGTCCTGATGTTGGCTCATCCAATATTAAATATTCAGCATGAATAGAAAAAGCTAGCATTATGTAAAGTCTCATTTTCATCCCTTTGGATAATTGGAATATATACTTATTAGTTTGAATTTTAAAAATTTTATTTAATTCATTAAATTTCTTTTCATCAAAATTTTTATATGAATATTTATAGTACTTCAGTATTTCGCTAACTTTAAAATTGGTTTGCATGATATTCTCATCCGCTACATAGCCAATCTTATTTTTAACATCTATATTATCATAAACATCTTGCCCATCATAAAGTACATTTCCTGATGTTCCTTTATAGATTCCTGTTAAACATCTTAAAAGTGTAGTTTTCCCAACGCCATTTGGCCCTATAATTCCAAATATTTTATTTTTATCTATTCTAATATTTATATTTTCCAAAATTTGCTTTCCATCAATTTCGAAGGATAAATTATTCACTTCTATCATTATCATCCACCCCTAACTCAGAAAATATTTGAAGTGCTAACCTTATAAATTCTTCCTTACTAACGCCCCCATAACTTGCCTCAAGTATAATTTTTTTTAATTCATTTGAAATGTGCTCCATTTTTTTATGATCCCCCTTACCTTCATAATTAGATGTTATAAAAGTTCCTTTTCCCCTTAAAGTTTCAATTATACCTTCTCTTTCGAGTTCACCATAGGCTTTGCTTATTGTATTAGGGTTTATCATAAGTATTGATGCCAACTCTCTAACTGATGGTAATTTCTCGCCCATCTTTAAAGCTCCTTTTAGAATAAGTTCCTTTATCCCAAGTTCTATTTGTTCATAAATAGGAGTACTACTCCTAGGATCAATTCTAATCATTGTCTTTACCTTCTACATAAGAATGACACGTAATATAATCAATTACTAAACCTTCTCCCTCATCTATGATGACCAAGTTAACTTTTAGCTTTTGTGGTCTATCATCTTTTCCCTCTGGATATCTGTGATTATATGCATCAACAATTAAACTTATTGGTTCCTCTCTTGTTATCGGACGTCTTTTAGAAAAATTATTTCTAAATCCATCATATTCACTTAACATTTCATTTTTATCTTTTTCGCTAAGATCATATACTTTTTCTATTTTTACCTTGGAGAAATTAAAATCAATATTAGTTATCCTTTTTCGTTCTGAAAAACATTCTTTAAACTCATTTGTTTCAGTGAACTTTCCAGTTTCATCAATTGCTTTTAATGGCTTACCATTTAGTTGATCTAGAACTTCATTTATAGTTTCAAAATGCTTCTGCTTTTGATAGATTTTATTATTATCCATCCCAAGAAAAGCAGTAATTATAATGACAATTCCAATCATAATAATTATCGTTGATTTTTTCATAAACTTCCCTCCTAATTGTATTAAGTGTACTAACTCATATAGTACACTTGAATTATAAAACTCATTTCTTGATTTTTCAATTAATAATTGTTTAACATTTCTTATTTTTTCCTTAATATATATAATGTAATCGAAAATTATTTGTACAAATAAAAATAACTAGAGATTATAACCCCTAGTTATTTTTATTATGTACAAACAATTTTCTAAATATCTTTTTTCTTCTCTCCGTTAGCATAGATTAATAATGCTGCTACAGCAAAAACTACAGGTCCCGCAATCATAGCAATTGTAGATTTGTAATCACCATGAATTGCTGGCTCGATAATTGTAAAGAAATTTGCGAATCCAACCACTGCCGTAACTATAATTCCTATAAATATAGCAGATGATTTACTTTTCAATATTATAAAAGGCTTCTCTATATTATCCTTTTTTCTAAATGATATATATGCACTTGATAAAAATAAATATGGTATAGTCATCGCAACATTAGTCATTAATACTAACATTGTGAAAAATAATTTTGCACTGCTTCCTCCCATAGAAACAAATAGCACCATAACTGCTACTATAATGGTTTGAATAAACATTGCATTTATTGGCATCTCGTTTTCATCAATAACAGCCATCTTTCCTGGCCAAAGTTTTGCTGGTGTTCCTTCTATTAACTGTTTAAGCGGAGAATATGATAGTGTGAAAAATGCCCCTGTTAATGCCAAAAACATTGATAATCCAACGAACCTAGCTACCCAATTTCCAACTTGTATAGATAACGAATTACTTAATCCCATTGAGCTGCCCAAGGTATATCCTAAATTATTCATAACAACATATGCAACGTTTGCCATATTGATGTTTTCACCCGAAAGAGTGCCTGCCCAGTTTGTAAATATTCCAATCAAGAAAATTCCAAGAGAATAACCAACAGAAATTATAGCTGCTGCCATTAAAATCCCCTTAGGAAATGTCTTATCTGGATTTTCAGTTTGATCAACAAGACCACTCACAGCTTCGATACCACCATATGCAAATAAAGCAAAAACCAGGAATGATAAAACTGAACTAATATTCTGATAAGCTGGATTTGGTGAATTAACAAAAGACATTGTAGATGAAATTTCCTCTTTAAATTGTCCCTTGTTTAATATAGATATTATAATTGCGCCCACTATTAAAACTATGTTTAGAAGCGCTACTGCTATTCCTCCAACTGATGTAATCTTAGTTATTTTACTTATTCCTCTTTTTGATATAAAATATGTTGCAGACACCCATATAACACCAAGTACACCTAAAATTTGAGTTGAATTCAATCCAAGTATTCCCCAGCTTGATGTAGTATCTATTCCAAATATTGTATTTGATAACGGAATCCAAATAGTAGAACATATATTTATCATCCATACTACGTAAGAAGAATACCACATGAAAACTCCTACAAATGCAAACTTAGGACCTACAGACTTCTCCATCCATGAGTATATACCACCTTTTTCATCTTTAAATGCAGATCCATATTCCGCCATCATGAATGCAAATGGTATAAAATATGTTATCCCTCCTAATATGAACCAAGGAATTGCCCCATAACCCATAAGATAAAAAGATCTTGGCATATTAGCAAATCCGAAAACTGATGTAAAGATCATCAGAATAAGTGTAATTAATGTTAATTTCTTTTGTTTGTTATTATTTGCCATCTTTATTACTCCTTAATTTTAAATACTTAGCATATTCAAATAGAATGAATAGTATTTTTATTTATTATTTGCAATTTTGATATACTTTTATGCTATATTTAAATATTAAAATATATTTATGTCATATAAAACATATTCTTGTCTATAATACAATCATTCTTTTGACAATTCAAACCAATATTTTAAAATTAATTTAATATTTAAGTCAATTTTATTGACAATTTATTAAAACTTTTTTCTGCTTCCATATAATTTTAAAATATTATAAATATCCTTCTGATTTATTATCAAAAAATATAACTTTTACTTAACAAATTTGATATGAATTTCCTCTATTTTGTCTAAGAGTAAAATTGCAAGAAACTTTGGTTAAATTCCATATTGTACTTCGCACTCTTTTTATATAAGTTCCGTATTGTGCTTCGCACTCTTTTTATATGTGTAGATTTTTTTACGTATCTGTCTTTTCGAAAAAATAAGAAAACTAATTAACCACACCCTATTTATGCTAGAGTGTGGCTAATAGCTATGAAGATTCATATTGTTTAGGCAATAATATCTGCAAACAAAAACAGCTTAATTTATGGTTAATTTCTATCTGGTACATTAGATGGATCATCAATTAGAGTCGTAAAAAAATAATCGTGATCATGCCCATCATTGAATGATGTTTGCCCTTGAACTATATGAATATGCTTATTTCGTGAAATATAAATCGCTGGACCAGTTGTAATGCAAATTCTATGATTATGATCATTAAATGTGTCTGTGACTTCTTCAATTCTATGAACATGAGATAATCCAACCCTTATTGCTGGACCAGTAGTCCCAGCAATACGATGGTTGTGTTCTTCACACTTCTCATCTTCTGCATAATTTGTGCTTGATACAAATTCATGATTATGATCCCTATACTTATAATAATTATCACCAAGTTGGTTTCCTCTATAATGACGACCATAAGCAATATCGCAATTATTATTGTTGCTCATCTCTAATTCCTCCTCAGTTTTTATATACTATATGTTATGTACAATCATATGATTGGTGTTAAAAAGCCAAACTTATTTCATTTATCTTTCTAATTAACTAAAGTTTAATTAATATCAGCTTATAACATAAATTTTCCTAACTTATTTAATTAATGCTTAATGTAAGTTTCTTTGTAAAAATAAAAGACATGATTTTAAATGCCATGTCTTTTAAATCTTCATAACCTCTTCTTAGTTATAATAATTATTATAATAATTTTTGACTAAAAATATTATCTAAATTTACTTTTTTGATTCTTTTTGTAATTTCATCTACATCTATTGTATATAACCCCAATTCTTTCATCCTATTAAAATATACGGAACCTGCGAAAGTATATCTATCTTTTCTTCCTTCTCTAGTACTAGCCTTTTCATTTGCATAAGTTATTATATCTCCGATTGCTATAGATGAAGGAAGTATCAAAAGCGGCATTCCCATAGCTAATCTTACCGCATTGTGCCCAGCTAAAGTACCAGTACACATTGCTTCTGTATGACCTACAAATAACCCACATTTCTCACCTGCGCAGAATAAATTATCTACACCAATTACCTTTAAGTCATTAGTTCTTGGTGCAACTGATAAATACCTAATGGAGTTTCCTTTACTTCCTGCGTATGGATCAACATATTTAGCATTTTCCAATCCTTTTATTTTCCTTAGTTTATGCAACGGATAGTAAGTTGTCATTAGCTTTGCATGTCCAGTATCCAAAAGTATAATATTCTCAGCAAATTCTTTGAGCGCATATTGCTGGCATACTTTTGTACTTAATTTATCATAATTTATATCTTCATTAGGAACTTTTAAAATTACAACACCTTTAGAATCTAACTCATTTCTTATTTCATCTGACAAACTTTCTTTAGCCAATTTACAAGAGCCAGAGAACGCTCCTAAGATATCATCTCCTCTTTCACCCTGAATATCGGAAACTCCACATCTTTCACTAATACTGATTCTAGGCCCAAAAGCAGGGCACCTTAAAACACACATTGAGCAGCCATTTCCATAACGCAAGCAATTTCCCATAGGCCCAGTAGTTCCTGTTGTTTCTATAAATACGTCACCTTCTATATAAGTTCCATCGCTAAGGTAAACACCTTTTATTTTTTGTCCATCAAAATTGATATCATTAACTCTACTCTCCATCATTAGGTTTATATCTAATGATTTCAAATATTTGCTAACAACTCCCTCTATTAAATTGACATTATAAAGTGTAGCATGTTTATGTCCAGGAAAATCTATATTTTTATGAGTTGAAATCTCATCTGTAATTTTAACCAGATCTCCTCCACCAAGAGCTATTAATTCTTCTGCAGCAGTATATCTACCATTATTACGCATTATTCCACCTACATTACCAAGTCCAAGTAACAAATCTGTCTTTTCGATGATAGTAACATCTGCTCCAGCTTTTTTACTTGAAATTGCTGCCGCGCATCCAGACCAACCTCCGCCAACAATAATAACCTTCATATAAATCTTCTCCCTTCAAAAATACTTCTCGGGTCAGCCTGTTCTTTGCAGAATCTTTTTACTCTGTGACCTGAAAATCTTGATGTACATGCTCCACAAATTCCTTCACCGCAGCACATCTTAAAATTATTACAACATGAAAGTGAGACATCATTTCTATTAATGTCGCTTAAATAGTTAATAACACCATAAGTCAAAATATCGGCCCCTGCTACATGAATATAATTAGTTCCATTTTTAAGTGAATCCTTAATCAACACTTTTGCATGGTCTGAGAGCTTGCCCTTATCCAGTAGTGAGCACTCTGATACCTCTATTTTATATTCAGATAAAATTTCTTCAGAAAAATTTTCTTCAAATGGATCTTTATCAATTATTATTTGTACATCATTACTTTGTGAAATTAATTTTTTTACTACAGGTATCATAGGAGCTAATCCAATACCTCTTGCAAGTACTAATGCTTTATTATTCTTTTGGGCCAATATATTTTTAATTCCAAAAACACCATTCCAGTAAGGTCCACGTATTACTATGTTCCCGCCTGTTTTTATATCTAATAACTTAGCAGTTTTAACCCCCCTGATTTCAACAGCAACCATTATAGTGTCATTCTCTATATCTGAATTCATTATAGATATTGGAACATCAAAATAATTATTTCCATCAGTTCTTATAAATACATAGCTTCCAGGTTTCACCAAATCTATAACTAATTTATGAGGAGCTTTAAATTTAATTATCACTAATTTATCATTATAATTTTGTACCTCTACCACGCTACATTCAAAAGTTTTACGACCTTCTTTTGCTTTATTTCCATTATTATGGAGTTCTTGATATATACAAACCCCCTTCCAATTTAAACAATCGCAAAAAACTTCGCCTTGACATTGGGAGCAGGTCAAACACTGCCCATACTCTGCAAGTTTACATGGACAATACTCCGTTCCCGCATCTATACAATCAATAGCCTCTTTTACCATTTTTTCTCCTTTAGATAAAATTGCTTCTAATATAAATTATTTTAAAATATCTAATTTGACACAAATATAATTGTTTAAAATTATTTATTTTGCAATATTTTAATCTATATTTTAATACTCAGATTACTTGTCTTTGATTCTCTGAAATGCTTTATTTAATAAAAAAAGTAGATAGTAATAAAAAACTATCTACTATTGCTTACTAAACCAATTCTTTAACTGTATGATTTCCAAATGCTACTTTTTCTAATACATAATTATATATTTTTTCTGTAACATTCCATCTATCTGGACAATTTAAAACCACAATGATAACATCTTTGCCATTATTATTAATTGATGAAACTAAACACTTACCTGCTTGGCCTGTATATCCTGTTTTGACACCATTAGCTCCTGGAATTCTCCACAATATTTTATTTATGTTATTATAATCTCTAGTAAAATTATACTTTTCCTTTGAGATTTGTTTACTTCCTACTACTTCTCTAAATAGATCGTAATCCATACCCTTAGCAGTAAGTATCGCTAAATCATATGCTGAAGAATAATGTTTACTACTATCCAATCCATGAGGAGACTCAAAATGTGAATCTAATATTCCTATACCCCTAGCATAATGATTCATTATTTCTGCAAATCCTTCTATTGATCCCCCTAATTCCTCGGCAATAGCTATTGCTGCATCATTTCCTGACTTAAACATTAGCCCAAAAACTAGCTCTCTTAAAGTAATTTCTTCGTTTTCTTTATAACCAACTGTAGATCCTCTTATACTAGCTGCTTTTTTGCTTATTACTACTTTTTTATCTAAATTACCTTGTTCAATAGCTATTAAAGAAGTAAGTATCTTTGTTGTACTTGCCATTGGAACTATCTCATAAGCATTTTGTTCAAATAAAACTGCATGACTTTCCTTATCCAATGCAATCGCAGATCTAGCATTTACTCTTAAATTATTAGATTTACTTTTAGCATTTGCATCTATACATATTATTTGAGTACATATAAGAATTAGTGCTATCAATGAAGTGCATTTACTAGTACCTTTTCGCATAATTAATCACCTTCTAAACTTACTATTTGGTTCTAGTTTACCTTTAAAATTATTTTTTAAACCTAATTTTGATAATTTTCTAGGTTTATTTTTTTATTATTAGTCAATAATTATGGAGTAGATATAGTTTGGAGGAATTTTATGAAATTATTTTATGTCTTTTTAGTGGTCTTATTAATATTTTTTATTCCTATCCCTATTAAATTTAGTATTTACTATTCTACAATAGATTATTATATAAAATTATATGGATTTAATCTTATCTCTAAAAATAAGAAAAGAGCGACACGTATAAAAAAACTCAAAAATTCGCCTTTAATTAAAAATAAGCATAAATTTTTTTCAAAAATTAATAGTAAAATAAATTTCAAGCATCTGATTTCTACTTTAAGTAGTTTAAAATACAAGCCACTGTTAAAAATAAATTTGTCCTTGGACTATTCCCTAAACGATGCTGCAAGAACTGCAATTTTCTATGGAATTATATATAATACAACATCATTAACTTATATTCTCCTTAATTACATTTTTAATATAAAGAGATTTAATTTTAAAATAACCCCTCTATTTGAGGATAAATTTTTACTAAAAATTGAAACTTCAAGTATAATTTTCTTATCACTTGCAAACATTATATATATAATAATTAATTTATTAAAAAACAATGAGAAACAAGGGAGGTGACCCCTTAGTAAAGGGGATTTATTATGTCAAGTGAACAACATGTCGAAAACTTAATGAAAAGTACTATGGAAAATCTTAAGGATATGATTGATGTAAACACAGTAATAGGGAAAGCTATAGAAACAAAAGATGGAACTTATATCGTTCCAGTTTCAAGATTAAGCTTTGGATTCGCTTCTGGTGGAAGTGAATGTCTAAATTTAAAGCAAAATATCACAAGTACAACATTTCCTTTTGGAGGCGGCTCTGGAGCAGGGGTTTCTGTTAAACCTGTAGCATTCCTAGTTGTTAAACAAGATGGTGTTAGAATGCTACCTGTAGATCAAGATACTACATATGATAGAATTGTAGATACAGTTCCTCAAATCTTAGATATTGTAAAAAGTTTAGTAAAAGATATATGTGGAAAGAATAAAAAATCTGCTACTGTCAATACTACTACTGTTGATAATAATTCCGAAGAATGTTATTGCAGTGATAGCGATAATATTTAAATTGCTCCTAATTTTTAATTCAAGAGAGAAGTAGTTGTTCAATAATACACTATTTCTCTCTTAAATTTAATAAAATAAATGCAAGAAATTTAAAAATAAATTTTATTGTTTTCTAAAATTTCAAATATTAATATATTTATTACTTCCGATAATATATCCTTAAATTTTATTCTTGTCCATGATCTTCCTGAACATCTTCTTGCCCAAATAAATCTAAAGAAGGAAGTTCCTTTAAATCTTTCAATTCAAATTGTCTTAAAAATTCATCTGTTGTTCCATATAAGATTGGTCTACCAGGTACTTCTAGTCTGCCGACCTCTTTTATAAGATCTTTTTCTAAAAGTCTTTGAAGAGCACTCTCTGATTTAACGCCTCTAATTTCGTCAATATCAATTCTTGTTATAGGCTGCTTATAAGCAATTATGGCTAAACTCTCTATAGATGCTTGGGATAAAGATTGTCTTTTGTTTTTCTTTAGAAGCTTCTGTATATAATCTGAATTTTCAGCTTTCGTAACTAACTGGTAACTTCCTTTAATACATATTATTTTTATTCCTCTATTATTATTTTCGTATTCTTCCATCATTTCATGGATGATAATTTCAATAAGTTTATTCTTTTCTTCAAGATGGTTAACCAAATCCTGTAAACTCAATGGTTCTCCACTAGCAAATAACAAAGATTCTATTGCGGATTTTAAAGAATCTTTTTTCTTGTCATCTATAAATGGAATTTGAATCCCTTTATCATTACTCATCATCTGTTCTCCTTTCAATCAATATATTGCTAAAATTTTCGCTTTGATATACTTTGATCATCCTCTGTTTAATCATCTCTAGCAATGCCAAAAATGTCACAACACACTCTAATTTGCATTCACAATTTTCAATAATTTTGTGAAAGCTACTTACCCTCTCTGTTTTTAACTTGTCCATAATATATTCTAACTTATCTTCAATTTTATATTTATCCACATATATTTTTTTCTGAATTATGTTATTTCTATTTTGCTTATTATTGTATATCTCAAGTAAATTATTATATATATTAAACAATTCTATAAGACTTATATTTTTTAATAAATCTTTTTTATCAGTATCATCTCTTTTTTCTTCTATTACCTCTGGTTTCTTTCCATATATCTCGCCAGCACTAGTATATCTGTCTTTTAAAAATACTGAAACCCCTTTTATTTTCCTATAAAGAATAAGTTTTTCTAAAAGCTTTTTCTCATCATCTTCTTCATCATCTTCTTGTTTTTTAAGCTTCGGCAACAAATTCTTAGATTTAATTTCTATTAAGGTAGCCGCTACTACAATAAACTCAGAAGTTATTTCTAAATCCATCTTTTTCATTTCATTAATATAATTCAGATACTGATTAGTTATTTCATATATTTTCACATTATATATACTCATTTGATTCTTTCTTATTAAATGTAATAGAAGATCAAACGGGCCTTCAAAATCATTAATTTTAATCTTTGGAAGTTCCATATATATCTTTTTTACCTCCATTATGAATTATACTTAAATTATAACTTTAAATCTAAATAATAAGTACTATAATATATAATAACAAGTAATAACACCTAAAACAAGAATCATTAATTTATATATATGTTGCATTTCACAATGCACATTTCACAATTCATAATTACGGCTAAAATTCTTGCAATATTTTTAGAATTATAATGAAGAATTATTTCTGCAATATATATACTTTGAATAACAAATTTACGCTTGAAATTTTAGTAAGTTAAACATTTCATTTAGCAGCAATATATAGAGACTTATTAAAAATATACATATCATAAAAATACAAAACAAGCATAGCTAAATAAATTTAATTAAATTTATTCTTCAACTATGCTTGAATTATTTCTTATTTATAGTTTTACAAGAAAAATATAAAATTCATAATATTTTTTTATTGAGGCTATACACCTTTTTCGAATAAGTTTTTAATATTATATTTTATATTGTCAATTATATTGCCTTTCTTGACATCTCTATCGCAATATATATCTACCTCTCCTACTTTTTCGCTACCCAAATAAACTTCACATTTTCCAACTATATCTCCTGCTTTGTATTCTTTTTTTAGCTCATCTATAACAATTTTTTTCTCTAAATCCTTATTGTCACCCTTAGGAAGTATGACATTTAAGTCATCTTTAGCCATTGCCATAAAGAACTTATCTGTTTGTTCATCCATATATACTTTATCTATTTCTTCATCTTTAGATACAAGCTTTTTGCCTTCATACTTTGAAAATCCATAATTAAGTAAAACACCTGCATCACGATTTCTTATTTTATAAGTTGGTGCTCCCATTATTACAGATAGCATTCTTACTCCATTTCTTGTTGCTGTAGCGCTAATGCAGTATTTAGCTTCATCCGTAAATCCAGTTTTTAACCCGTCACAACCTTCAAAAAATCTAACTAATTTGTTGTGGTTTACTAGTTCTATTGGAGATTTTCTTCCTTCTGATATATTATCCATATAAGTTCCTGTATATTTTAAAACCTTTGGATGTTTCAATAACTCTTTTGACATTATTGCTATATCTTTTGCAGTAGACATATGTCCATCTGCTGGTAATCCATTACAGTTTTTGAATGTTGTATTAACCATTCCAAGTTCCTGCGCTCTTTTGTTCATCATATTAACAAAATCTTGCTCTGTACCTCCAAGATATTCTGCAAGTGCAACTGCCGCATCATTTCCAGAAGCTATCGCTACACCTTTCAAAAGTTCTTCAACAGTTCTTATTTCTCCAGTGTCTAAAAGCATTGTACTTCCGCCCATTTTCTTAGCATTTTCACTACAAGTTACTTTATCATCTAATTTAATTTTTCCGCTATCTACGCCCTCCATTGTTATCAACATAGTCATAATTTTTGTTACAGATGCTGGTGCAAATTTTTCATCTGCATTCTTTTCATAAAGTATTTTGCCGCTCATTGGTTCCATTAATAAAGCTGATCTTGCTTCAATATTAGTTCCATCTGATTTTACTTTTTCATCCGTATCTACAGCTTTGGCTAAGTTAATTGGTAAAAGTAATAAAGTAAAAATAAATATCAAAGTAAAAGATATAATTCTTTTTGCATTATTTTTCATAGTTACTGCCTCCTTTCAGAATTAGTGTTACCATAAGAAGAAATAATATAACAAGTAATTCTAATTTTCTTAACAATATGACAATATTTTTAACTTATGCATAACTACCGAAATAAAGGGTATAAATATATTTAATAAAAAACTTCTAGTAACTTTAAATTACTAGAAGTTTTTTACTATTTATCAAATTTTATATCGCCTAATAATGCAGCAAAAGGATTATCATTAAATTCTTCTGCTTCTTTCTTCATTTTCTTCATATAATTATTCACTTCTCTTTTATCAATCTTTCCATTTTTCTCAAATCTCTTCTTAAATTGAGAAGCTTTTTCTCTAAAATTGCAGTTACTGCCAGGGCATACGTATATTGCTCCCTCACCATTTCCTCTTAGCTCTAGTTTCTTCTTGCACTCAGGACATCTAGCATTAGTTACTCTAGCCACACTTTCCCTATAACCGCACTCTCTGTCCTGACAAACATTCATTATCCCATTCTTTCCTTTGACTTCTAACAAATATTTGCCGCAGTTAGGACACTTCTTTCCGGTTTTATTATCATGAACGAATTTACTATTTGTACATTTAACATCTTCAACTAATGCAACTGAATAATTTTTCATTTCTTTTACAAATGAGTGATCATCTCTTTTTCCTTTAGCTATTTCATCTAACTGACTCTCCCATTTGGCTGTTAAAAGTGGCGATTTCAAATCCTTTGGAACGAGTTCTATCAATTGTTTTCCTTTTGACGTAGGAATTATTTCCTTACCTCTTTTTTCTATAACAAAAGAATTAAATAACTTTTCAATAATATCTGCTCTAGTAGCAACTGTACCAAGTCCACCAGTCTCACCTAAAGTTTTTGCAGCTTCTTTACTAACGTTTATATATTTATGAGGATTCTCCATAGCTGATAAAAGTGTAGCCTCTGTAAATCTAGCAGGTGGTTTTGTTTCACCTTTCTTTATATTAACACTATCTACCTTAATACTATCCCCTTTGGATACTGTGGGAAGCACTTGCTCTTTTATTTCTTCATCATCATTATCTTCCTCTAATTTATCATAAAGCTTTTTCCAACCTTTGGCCTTAATAACTTTTCCTTTCGCAACAAGCTTTTCTCCTTCAACCTCTGCTTCTACTGTAGTTTGAATATATTCAAATGGTGGAAGCATAACACTTAAAAACCTTTTGACTACTAAGTCATAGATTTTTCTCTCTTCAGATGATAAAGCTGATAAATTAGGCTTTTCTTCTGTTGGGATAATAGCATGGTGATCACTTACCTTGGAATTATCTACAAATCCTTTATGACCATTTATTTTACTCCTAAGCAGTTCTTCTGCCGCAGTCCTATATTCACCAATAGATATTGCCTTCAATCTTTCAGGAATAGTAGCTACAATATCTGTTGTAATATATCTAGAATCTGTTCTTGGATAAGTTAATATTTTATAATTTTCATAAAGCCTTTGCATTATATTTAATGTCTGCTTTGCAGAATATCCCCATATTTTATTCGCATCCCTTTGTAATTCAGTTAAATCATAGAGGGCAGGAGAAAACTTTTTCTTATTTGTTTCGCTTACATTAACTATTTTCCCATCTGAATTTCTTAGTTTAGAAGCCACTTTACTTGCATATTCTTCATCAAAAATTCTTGAATTATTATCTTTATTAATCCATGATAAAGTAAATCCTTTAGTTTTTATTTCTAAAGTATAATAAGCTTTAGGTTTAAAATTTCGTATTTCTTCTTCCCTTGATACAATCATAGCTAGTGTCGGTGATTGAACCCTTCCTGCTGATAATTGTGCATTATATTTACATGTTAATGCTCTTGTCACATTAAGTCCCACAAGCCAATCTGCTTCTGCTCTACATACTGCTGCCTTATAAAGATTTTCGTAAGCTTCACCAGGCTTTAAATTTCTAAACCCGTCTAAAATAGCTTTTTCAGTTTGAGACGAAATCCACAATCTCTTTAATGGTTTCTTAACTCCTGACTTTTCTAATATCCAGCGTGCTACCAGTTCTCCTTCCCTTCCAGCATCTGTAGCGATTACGATATCACTAACATCATTTCTCAATAGTTGTTTTTTTACTTCATTATATTGTCTTCCTGTCTTTTTTAACACCGTAAGTTTCATATGTTTTGGAAGCATTGGGAGTGTTTCCATTTTCCACTCTTTATATTTATTATCATATCCTTCAGGATCCATAAGCCCAACTAAATGTCCCATTGCCCAAGTCACTATATATTTACTACCTTCTATATATGAGCCTTTATTTTGGTTACACTTAAGAACTTTTGCCAAATCTCTCCCCACTGATGGTTTTTCTGCTAATACTAATGTTTTACTCATTTTTTCTCCTTGTCGATAAAAAATCCAATAATAAAAATTTATTTCTCATCATTGCTTATTTTCTATACCTAATTTTATTTTAATAAATATTTTTTTATTTTAACGTATCAAATTATCTTTTCTTCATATTTTTCATCTATTATACTATTTTTTATTAAATTTTAATCAATCTTAAATATACATTCTGATATTAATTATTTCCATTCTAGTCTTAATAAATTAACAACATACTTTGTATACTAAAATTCAAATGTAAATTCGTTATTTCAAAATATATCCTTCTTCAATTAATCATATTTATTTTACAAATTTTAAGACATCTTATAATTCATTTAATCATTATAGTTATATGATGATTAGTATGATTTTAAATTACTTTACCATTATACAACGTTTTTCTAGATAATCCTATTATTTTGAATCAACTATTCTCGGCTTAGTCATTTTTAAGTTAATTATTTAACTTATAATTTGTTTTAAAGTAAAAACTCAATTCTATTCACACATATTTATGTATATATTTAAATATACTAACTTAATTTCATTATAAATTTATATAATAATAACTTTAATGTTCATTAATAAAGGAGGTTTTTATGGGAACTCAAAGATGGATTGCCAATGTTGATAATATAAATTACACTATAGAATATTCTAAAAATTTTTTAAGAAAGACCCTACTAGTAAATAACATTCCTGTAAAACTTCAAAGCTCTAAAACTTTTGGAGTTACACGCGAGACTACATTTAAATTGGGAAGTAAAACTGCCATTCTGGTAAGTATAGATAACAATTGTGATATTGCTATTAATGGTACATACTTAGATTCAGGAGAAAAATATGTACAAGTAAAATACATGCCTGGCTGGAATTTTATATTTTTAGGCTTAATTTTACTTATCTTTATACTCTCTTACGATAGTATATGTTCTGCGCTCTTTACTTTAGCAGGTTTTTATTTTCTTATAAGAGTAAGTATAGAACCATCTTTAAATACAAGGCAGCGACTTCTCATTTGCTCATTCATAACATTTTCAATGCATTTGTTTTTTTGGGGTGTTTTATTTGTGCTAATTTCTATTTTGTAATATTTTCTTGTAAAAGTATTATAAAATAGAATATTATTTTTTATAATATCTATACTAAATTTACCACAATTAATTTTTCTTAATGTAGATATACTATATATATAATAAGTTAAAGGAGATGATTTTGTGGACAATAATAATAATAAAGATTATTCAGAAAGTAATTTTTTAAGAAATGGCAACAAAACTCAAAATCAATATGCTAAAAGTAGTTACAACACAACAATAAAAAAACCTGGAAGAAATGAAAGTGGAATTGAAGCTGAAAAAAGAGGATTTTAATTTCTAAACCAAATTAACATATTAATAAGAAATTTTCCCTAAAAATTTCTTATACTTGTTATCTAAAATAGGAGAAGTTTCCTATAGTTAAAATTCTTATAACTATAAGAAACTTCTTTTATTCAATAAGTACTTGAAAATATATAATTCTAATTTAAATCATTTATAAATATTATACTCATCTAATAATCCTAAGATTCTTTTTACGGCATGCTTTGCATCCTTAGGTAATCTTTCCATAGCTTGTTCCCTTTGGCTTTCATCACTAATTTGAGCTATTTGAATAACTCTTTGTTGAAGTCCCGGCACCTTGTTTAATTCAGATACAGCTTTATTAAATTTATTAGCAAAGTCAGGATCTTGTTGCATTCTTTGTTGAACATTGATGATTAATTGATAAGGATTCATTAAATTTTCCTCCCATAAAACCTTCTTTCTTCATAATATATATTATTCTGAAATACTTTAAATGTTCATGAGAAATTTTTAAATAAAATATTTATAAAAACTTAATCTTAATTTTATTGGTTTTTCTTCATATATAAGCTACTCCAATTGACTTTAATTTATTAGCTATTCTACGATATTTTTCATTATTAATAATTCCTATGCTATCGCTGGAGATGATAACATTAAGTCCAATCTTAACCGCACTTCTTGCAGTCTTAAAAATGCATTCATTATTATCAACTCCAACCAATTCTATTTTACTTACTTCATTCTTTTTCATGAATTTCACTAAATTGCTATTTCTAAAAGCACTTGCAAATTGTTTTTCAAAATAATTTTGTGATGCTATCTTAATCCTCTTATCCAATTTGGCTCCTTTAGTTCCTACAAGACCGTATCCAAAAAATTTCTTATAAAAAAAATTATTTGGAAGTACACTAGCAATATAAATTACTATATCTTTGTTTCTCTGATAAAATATAATTTTATTATTTATATTATTAATAAGATTATCTACATCTTCAAAATTAAATCTCTCTTTATTACGCTGTTCACCAATAAAATCTTCTTGAGCATCAATAATCAAAAGTGCTTTTTTCATCTATCTCCTCATCTTCCACATAAATCATACTATATTTTCACAATCTCTTATGTAAATTCTAAACCTCAATTTATTTTATTACTATCTTAAGTATTTAATTACTTATTTAATTATAAATAATAGTAGAAATAAAAATAATAATTTCCATTTACTCTTTAGAATTCTAGATAAATATAACAAGAGGCTTCATATAAATGAAGCCTCGCTATGTCCTTATTACTTAATTATATAATGGATGTTTATCACATAAAGTTTCTATTCTAGTTTTAAGAGCTGATAAATCTCCATCTCTATTCTCTATTGCCTCTGATATAACTGATGCAATTTCAGCCATATCATCTTTTACAAAACCTCTAGTTGTTATCGCTGCTGTACCAATTCTGATTCCTGAAGTTACAAATGGACTTCTTGTTTCATTAGGTACTGTGTTTTTATTAACAGTTATTCCAACGGAATCTAATAAAGCTTCCGCCTCTTTTCCTGTTATGTCTTTGTTATTTAAATCAACTAAGAATACATGATTATCTGTTCCACCTGATACAATTTTAAAACCTCTAGCTATTAATTGTTCTGCAAGTTCTTTACAGTTTTCAACTACATTTTCTCCATATGTTTTAAAACTTGGATCTAATGCTTCTTTAAAACACACAGCCTTAGCAGCTATAATATGCTCTAAAGGACCTCCTTGTATTCCTGGAAATATGTTTTTATTTAATACTTGAGCATATTTCTCTTTACAAAGTATTAACCCACCTCTTGGACCTCTTAAAGTCTTATGAGTTGTTGTTGTTACAAAATCAGAATATGGCACTGGTGATGGATGAACACCTGCAGCAACAAGTCCTGCAATATGAGCCATATCTACCATTAGTAATGCACCAACTTCATCAGCTATTTCTCTAAACTTTGGAAAGTCTAAAATTCTTGCATATGCACTTGCACCAGCAACTATAAGCTTTGGTTTATGTTCAATGGCAAGCTTTCTTACATTTTCATAGTCAATCATCTCAGTTTCCTTATCAACCCCATAAGACACAAAGTTAAACAATTTTCCTGAAAAGTTAACTGGAGAACCATGAGTTAAATGCCCACCATGGCTTAAATCCATACCCAATACAGTATCTCCTGGTTCTAATACTGCAAAATATACAGCCATATTAGCTTGTGAACCTGAATGAGGTTGAACATTAGCATGCTCTGCCCCAAATAATTCCTTAGCTCTATCAATTGCAATTTGTTCTATTTCATCTACAACGTGACATCCTCCATAATATCTTTTATTTGGATATCCCTCAGCATATTTATTAGTTAAATAAGAGCCCATAGCTTCCATAACAGCCGGACTTACAATATTTTCTGAAGCTATTAATTCTATTCCTTTTTGTTGTCTAACTAGCTCTTTCTCAATTAAATCATAAATTTCTTTATCTTCTCTTTGTATATTTTCAAAATTCATCTTAATAAATCACCCCAATATATTTTTGTTCCCTAACGGGCACGAGAAACCACTTTAACATAGTATAAAATATGTACAAGAGTTTCACTTATATTCAAATTATATGTTTTCTTACTAAATTTATCAACTATTTTTTATATTTTTATATTGCCTTTAGTAGAATTTGTTATATTTTATATTATCTTATAGATTCAGTCTACTATATTAATATGCTTAACTTCCAATGATTTTATCCGCTGATAACATATAATCTTTCATTATTAAATATTATATAACTTACTCCTATAAGAATTATTTATTATGTGCTATAATTCATTTGTTATAAAAAATATATTGGAGAAAAAATTATGGACTTAAATAAATTACTCAAAGTATCTACATTGGCTGGAAAAATAATGCTAGAAAGTGGTGCCGAAACTTATAGAGTCGAAGAAACCATTAGTAGAATATGTACTGCCTTTGGTGCTCATACAGTTGATAGTTTTGTAATACCGACAGGGATAATTGTAACAGTCACTTATTACGATGAGGTTGCTACCATTGTTCAAAGAATTATTTCTAGGGGTGTTGATTTACATAAAGTAGATTTAGTCAATGATCTTTCTAGAAAAATACAAACAGAAACTATTGATATAAATGAATTTAATAAAGAACTTACAAACATATCGAATAGCCATAGGTACTCTAACTTAACCACTTTATTGTGGTCTGCTCTTAGCGCAGGATGCTTTAGTATTATGTTTGGTGGAAATCTTAAAGACTTTATTTCTGCAAGCATAATTGGTGCAGTAATAAAAATCATTGTTGTTATATGCCAAAAATTAAATATAAACGAATTTTTCACTAATTCCTTAAGTGGAGGATTGTGTGCATTTTTAGCTATAGCATTCATAAAATTAAATTTATCTAATAATTTAGATAAAACTATTATAGGTTCTATTATGCTTCTTGTTCCTGGGCTCACAATTACTAATGCAATTAGAGATACTATAGCTGGTGACTTTTTATCTGGTATAACAAAAGCCTCTGAAGCATTTTTAGTTGCGGTTTCTATAGCTGTTGGCACTGGTGCAGTTTTAAGCCTATTTATAAATAACTTAGGTTAATTCTAATCCAAATAATAAGCTAATAGAATATATTTCATTTTTATTATAATATTTAGGAGGTTTTATGCTAACACAAATTGCAGTCTCATTTTTAGCATCCTTAGGCTTTGGAATAATTTTTAATATAAAAGGAAAGAATTTAATATTTGCATCTATAGGTGGTGCTATAAGTTGGTTTTCTTATCTTTATTTAAAAGAAAATTATATAGGTGATATCTTATCATTGTTTATATCCTCAATACTATTTAGCATATATTCAGAAATTTGTGCAAGGCTTTTAAAAACACCTGTAACAACTTTGGTAATTTGTGCACTTATTCCACTAGTTCCTGGTTCTGGAATGTACTATACAATGTACGAAACAATAAGTGGCAATATAAGCCGTGCAGTAGAATTAGGGTTAAATACATTAGCTAGTGCTGGAACATTAGCATTAGGGGTAATATTTGTATCTACTATAACAAAACAGGTAACAAATTTAAAAAAAGTTAAAGAAAAATTACTAGAAAAATAAATTAACTGGATTATTTTTCTAGTAATTTTTTAATCTCTTTTATTTCTTCTCTTAAATCATTTAATGATAATTCCAAATGGTTTATCTTACTATCCATGTCCTCTTCTGAATTTTTCTTCTTAATATCATTTGTTGATTTATTAGGTTTATTTTTGCTTGAGTTAGTATTTTGCGAACTACTACAAAACGGATTACTTACATTATAACTTTTAGGATTAAAGTATATTCCTGGTCCTCCTTGGAAATATTGCTGCTGGGCATTATATGTCTCTATTACTTGGCCAACTAATTGCAGCCAATTTCCTAATGCATTTTGAACATTGAACGGAAGCCTTCCTGATAATATATTTCCCAATATCTCTCCTATAAGAATAAATAGCTGTGGATCTACATCTTGAAATCCGTTTGGAATATCTCTACATTCTGAATTTTCAAACTCATCCTCTGTTTTATCTCCATTGTCATTTTTACCACAACTACTATATCCACAAGCTCTCGCTAGATTCTCAAAATCATTCCATCCCTTAAACTCCATAGTTTCCTCTAAATTGTAATTACTTTTTATCATTATATTATTTATTTTTAGCAATGTTCCTATAATACCAACAGCAAGTCATTTCTACTTACTTCATTTAAGTAAAGATTTATAAACCAAGTCTTCTTTCAAGCTCCAAAATTCCATCTTTAACTTCCTCTATAGGAAGATTACCTTCCGCTAATTCATCGTAATCTTTTTCTTTAAGTCTGTTGTAAAATTTAATTCCTTCTAAAATAATGCTACCATCATTATCAGTCTTTCTAAGAATATAAAATAAGGTATCCTCTGCTCTATCAAACTTATTAGTCAGTTCATATATTCTAAATATTTTCTTGTCTAAATCTAAGGAAAGTTCATAATTAATTAATTCATCTGCTACTTCTGTTGCTTCATAAAGATATTTCTCATTTATCTCATCATCTTCAATATAAGCCTTATAAAAACCTTCTAGTGACTTTTCATAATATTGAATTTTAGCGCTTTCATTATTTTCCTTATCGCTAATAAGTCCTTGAAGTTTCATAAGACTTCCAAATGCTATAAATTTTTCTGCATTATAATGCGTTTCTTTACCTATAAAACTTTCTATGCTGCTGAAAGAAAATATGTCTATAGTTCCTATATCGATTCCTACGAGAGCCTTAAGTTTTTTGTTTATTTTTTCTTTAGCTTCTCCTATATCACCCTTTACTATATCCTTTCTTACTTCTTCATTTGTTAATGTTAAAGTATTCTCTATCTCTTTCATATAATCATTCTTTATCATTGAGTCGCACCTCATCTTTTAAATTATTAGTTAAATTTGTATATTCCTAAAATATAAATACCTTTGCATTTAATTATTATACTCATAAAAATTTATAAAATATTAGATTTTCTAATACATCACATTTTTATACATTTCTCATACAATATAATATAAAAAGAATCTCTTACAACTAAATTATACGGAGAAAAACTTGATAAACTTATGATAGTATGGAGGTAATTTATGAATATTATTTGTGAAAATGAACATGATTATGATTGCTACGATACTCGTCCTAGCTGCACTTATTCTGACAATCGTCCTAGTTGCAGATGTTACAATCGTGCCCCAGAGCCTGGTAGAGCTTTACTAAATGTTGGTTCTGGTGGAGTTGGACCATTGCCTATAATTTCAACACCATTATCTAGACCTATACCTGTAGCTAGTGTTTCTCTAGATACTACTAACATGTGTAATCCTAAAGTGCTTTTAACATTTACTAGCATAATTTCTTTACCTGTAGATATTTTAGTAAATTTAAATTTCACATTAATAAAAACAGTTGGTGATGGAGCTCCTCAACCAATAGGTGGAACATTTACTTTCGCCGAAACAGTTAGTGTCTTAGAATCTGAATCATTTAGTTTTCAATTTTGTGATTGCAATCCAGCTTATGCTAATACGACTTATACAGTTCAACTTGAGCCAACTAGCTTAATTTCTGTAACAGCTGGATTAACTATAACTAATGCAGTATTATCAGCTTTAGCTGTTGAATCTCTATAATTATAGCTAATTATATTAAAGGGAGCTCTTTTGAGAGCTTCCTTTATTTTTATATTTTAAACGAAATTTAATACCCTTAATATTTCTACACCAATTTCTCTTTCCGTACCTTTATAAGGATAGCAATGAATATGAATTGCAGGATTAAAATTTAGTTCGATTATTGAGTAATTAGAATTTTCGTCGTTAAAATTTTCAAGCATCATGTCAACTCCACAAATTCTTGCGTTTACAGCATCCGCTGCATTTACAGCTATTATTTTAAACTTTTCAGGAATACTATCAGTATAATCTATACTATCTCCTCCAGTGCTTATGTTTGAATTCTCTCTTAGATAAACAATTTCGTCTTCCTCAGGGATATAATTAAAATCTTTATTTTGTTGCTTTAAAAATAATTCTGCACTTTCATCTAAAATTATCTTTTCAAGTGGTGTTACATAGTGATGACCTCTTAACGGATCCTGATTCTTTATTTCCACTAGTTCCTTAATAGAACTGACTCCATCCCCTTTAACATTAGCTGGAACTCTATGAAGTATTCCTGCAACTTTACCGTCTATAACTAAAAAACGATATTCTTTTCCCTTAACAAATTCTTCTATGAGAACTGTATTATCATATTTAAATGCGAGTTCCAAAGCCTTTTTAATACTCTCTTCATCAGCGCCTTCTTTAAATATACTTATACCTATCCCAAAATTTGTTGATTTTGGTTTAATAACAACTGGCTTTTTAGTAAATTCTTTTATTATATTAAAAGACTCATTTATTGAATTTACCTCAATTCCTTTTGGAACCTTAATACCACTATCAGAAAGAACTCTTTTAGTCACGCTCTTATTTTCCATAATTAAAGCAGTTATATAGCTATCTTTTGATGTTTTAGTTGCCTGCTTAATATATTCTACTTTATTATTCTTTCTAAGTGATATGAAATTTTCGAATTTATCCAAAACTTCAACTTCTACTCCTCTTTTAATGGCTTCTTTCATTAATATTTGAGTAGATAGCTCTAATTCTTCATATCCTTCCAATTTAAATCTGTTTTTATAAGAATTTTCTTTATATTTTTGTGCTATATCTAAATGGGCATTGATATATCCTTCTTCTTTTACTTTTTTTTCAATTTTATAAGCATATGTTAGTTGATTATTCTTAATTTTTTCGATCATCAAGTCAATAATTCTTTCTTTTCCAAGATTCAATTTATCATTAATATCTCTTATATTATTTAATATTTCTACTCCCCAATGCTCTTTGGAAATAAGCTCTCCATCTTTCTTTAATAAAACATCTTTTTGTCCTAGTTTTGAAATTATATTTTGGTTTTCTGTTCCCTCTTCCTGCCATCTATCATAGTCAGTTTCTTCATTAATTAGCAAAAACAAATTAAATACTTGAAGAAAATACAGATCATCTAAGCTTATTCCTCCTTTTTCAAAAGGATTAATATCAATACTTCTATATTCTAGATATTGGATTCCATCTTTACTAAGTGAATTAAAGAAATCACTTGGATCTTTTGGTTTAAGCCTTACACAGCTATATAATTCTTTATGGCTTCCTATAAGCTTATCGCTTACAAATCTCCTTAAACTTTCAATATGCTCATCAACAGAATTATAATTAGGATATAGATCTATTTTATTCTTATACCCACATTCACTATTTCTATAAGACAAAGCCCCTTCATTTGAAAAACTATCATGTGCAATTTCCTTAGATGAATTCATACAAGGTCCCATATAGCTTTTGTCAACAACTCCACTTGCTCCTAAAAGATAGATAATAATCCACCTATACCTCAAGTAATTTCTTGTAACCTTTAAGTATAAGTTATTTTTAAACTCCTTGTATCTCAATTTCTGATTTTCATTAAATATTCCACTAAAAAGCTTATGAGTGTTCTGTCTTTCATATAAACAGTATAACTTTCTCAAGAAATCATCATCAAAGGAAAAATTATAATGGATACCACATATAAGCTGTTTTTTACCTCCATATTTTTTTATTAAATTTTCTCTGTAACGTCTAGCTTCTCTACCTTTTTCATTGTCACCATATTCTGCAATTCTAATTTTATCATCGGTAGGTACTATTCCCGGCATAGACTGTGGCCATAAATATTCATCCTCAATTTCCATTGCAACAATATCATATAGCACTCTAGAAAAATTATATGTTTCCTCTATATTTTTAAATGGTGGTGTTATAACTTCTATTTGACTTTCAGCAAAATCCGTAGTTATATATTTGTTTTCCACTTTCTCACCAAACACTGCTGGATGTCTTTTAACTGATAACTCACCTTTATTATTTACTCTTAAACTTTCTCTTTCTATACCATAATTACCTTTTAATAACTCAAAAGGCGTAAATAATTCTTTAAGTTCATTTAACATTGACTGCCTCCCCATATAAATTTTATCTATATATTTTATTGATTTCTATTTATATTTTCTTTTCACCTCAATTATATATAATATATAAGCTACACTTCCTTTTAGAATACTCGATATAGAAATACTTATCCAAATACCATTTAAACCAAATGGTTTTATTAAAGCTAATGCCATTGGTATTCGTAGTGCTGTAAATATAATGCTTATAATTGAAGATATTTTAGGTTTTCCTATGCCTGTAAATAATCCATTAGATACAGTTTCTGTAGTACTAAATAATTGAGAAAATGCTACTACTTGTAAGTACATATTAGCTATTGCAATTGTTTGCTGATCTTTAACAAATAATTTAACAAATGGTGTACTAAAAAACATGAATATAAATGCCATAAGAAGAGAGTATATAATTCCTATCCTAAGTGCAGTGTTATACCCTTCTTTGATTCTTTTATATTTTTTAGCCCCAAAATTTTGACCTGTAAATGCAGCTATCGCACCATGAAGGCCACCAATAACCATATATGTAATAGATTCAATTTGAAGTCCTATTTTTTGAGCAGCTATTGCATCTGATCCAAATATAGCTATTATTTTTGCAAGGAATATGTTTATTACAGTAAATAGAATTCTTTGTATAGCCATAGGAAATCCTAAAATTATTATTTCCTTTATCTTATTATAATCAATTTTTACACTAAAATTATACTTAAGTGTTCCCGATGATCTAAATAAATATAACAAAAACATTATAATATTAGCAATCATTGTTGCAATTGCTGCTCCTTCAACGCCTAGTTTTACAGCATAAATAAAAATCGGGTCTAATATTATATTTGCAACTACTCCTACAACATTTATATTAAATGCTAATTTATTATTTCCAAAGCTCCCCAGTATCCTTGCATATAAAAGATTAAAAAATGCAAAAATTATTGTAGGTCCACTGAAAATTAAAAATTCATATGCATCTTTTTCAACTGCAATATTATTTATATTTAAAAAATTCACAAGTGCTCTTCCTAATATAATAAGTATAGACCCAAAAATAAACGACATTACTGCATTAATTAAAAGGCCCGCATTAATATACTCTTTTACCTCATTCTCTTCTTTTTTACCTATAGAATGTGCGACTTTTATTCCTGTTCCTATAACTACTAATGAGTTTATAGAATATCCAAGGCCTACGAAAAAACTCGCTGATCCAACACTCGCTACAGCATTACTTCCAAGTCCGCCAACCCACAGCATATCAACCAGATTATATGTAAATTGTAGCAATGAACTTCCCATTATTGGTACTGATAATGTTGTTAGAACATTCAATGTTTTTCCTTTAGTTAAATCAATCTGTCTCATTTCATCTCCGTTTTTATAAATTTTTATTATTTTTAATAAGTACATTATATTTAGTATATTATAAAGATTAACAAAATCGTACTTTCATATTAACTTTTAATTAGAATCTTCATTTTTCTTATCAATTTGTACGCAATCCTCATTTTCTGTAATTAGATTAAGTAAAAACAGCACTAATCTGTTACAATTACTTGTGTTTAACTTGTACAAGTTCCAAATTCCATCTTTTCTTGCTTTAACCAACCCACAATCTATTAATACCTTCATATGATGCGATAAAGTAGGTTGTGTAAATTCAAAGCTCTCTAATATCTCACACGCACATTTTTCTCCACAAGATAATAAGTCTATTATTTTTAGCCTATTAGGATCTGAAAGTGCCTTTAAAATTCTTCCATTCTTATCATATTTCTTACACACATTTAACTCCTTTTTCAATATTAGCCATTTTACTAATCTATGTATATAGTATAGATATTCATCTATGTGTAGTCAAGATTTTTTATTTTAATTTGCCTTTTAAACCGCCATCACATATATACCTATCTATTTGATGCCATAACTCTAGCTACTGTCTTATGTTGATAAATAGTATATTTTAATCTAAGGTTTCCGCAAACATAAATGCTAGTATTATTCTTTTAGCATTTCTCATTAATATATTTTACTTTCTATAGAAATATCGCTTAAATCAAAAGAGCCAAGATTTTATTCCTGACTCTAGATTTTCTAATCAACATTTTATGATGTTACAAAGTATAATTTTAATCTATGTAAATCATATAATAAATTTTACTACTAGTTTCGCAGCTTTAAAAGTAAGCTTCCCATATAAATTTCTTAATATAATTTATGTAAAATTGTTCTTCAAAAACATTATACAAATATTTGTTTATCTACGCATTTACTATTTCTCCACCATTAACATGGATTACTTGCCCTGTGATATATGAAGCACATTGTGAAGCTAAAAATACGTATGCTCCAGCACACTCTACTGGCTGTCCTGCTCTTCCCAATGGTGTATCCGATCCAAATTTCTCAACCTTTTTTTCATCAAAGCTTGCTGGAATTAATGGTGTCCAGATTGGCCCAGGTGCAACAGCATTTACTCTTATATTAGTTTTTCCTTTTGCTAATGCAGTAGATAAAGATCTTGTTAATGTAACTATAGCACCTTTAGTCATTGAATAATCAATTAATGTTTCATTTCCCTTATATGCAGTTATTGAAGCAGTATTTATTATGCATCCACCTGCTTTCAAATGATTTAATGCTGCCCTTGTCATATAAAATGTTCCATATACGTTTGTCTTAAATGTCTTATCAAATTGCTCGTCACTTATTTGCTTGAAATCTGCACTTTCATATTGAACTGCTGCATTATTAACTAATATATCTATTTTTCCATATTCTTTAATAGTTTTTTCTAAAACATTATTACAAAAATTAGGATCACTTATATCACCTTTAATTAAGGTACATCTTCTGCCTATATTATCTATTATTTTTTTTGTTTCTTCTGCATCTTTATTTTCATTATAATAAGCAATCACTATGTCAGCGCCTTGATTTGCATATGCTATAGCAACAGCCTTTCCGATTCCACTATCGCCTCCAGTAATTACTGCAATCTTGTCCTTTAATATATCTCCTTTTTTATTATAACTTGGATCATCATATATTGGAGCTGGATTCATTTCATACTCCAGTCCTGGTTGTTCTTTTTGTTCTTGTTTTGGAAAAGATGTTGGAAAATTCATTTTAATTCCTCCTGTTTTTCTTTATTTTTATAAAAATTAGTTTTTCCTATATACTAAAAAATATTTATGTGCAAAAAATTAAACTTCTAGTAAGTTAGAAATTTAATTTCACTTAACTTACTAGAAGTTTATTTATAATACCTCTTATTCATCTATTCTCTCAATTGCGAGTCCTACAAGTCCTGGTCCTGTATTTACCCCAAGCGCTGGACCAATTGTTCCAGCTATTGTACACTCAACTACATTGGGTAAATCTTTTATCAAGCAGTATAGGTTTTGTACCTTATCAAAACCATTTCCATCTAAAATCCAAGCTTTATATTTACCTTTTTCTAAATACATTTTAAATATACTGGTTAATTTAGATACAGCTTGCTTTGAACCTCTAACTTTAGCTGCAGTTCTATATGTTCCATCTTCTGCTACAGTTATTATTGGCTTAAGATTCAAAAACTCTCCTATTGTTCCTGCCACTTTGCCAATCCTTCCTCCTTTTTGAAGATATTCTAAAGTATCTATTGTAAAAAATAAATCTATCTTCTCTCTGTATGTAGGTAGAATTTCAATTATTTCATTAAATGTTTTACCTTCTCTAATTAACCTTGAAGTTTCCAAAACAATTGCACCTTCTGCCATTGTTAATGTTCTAGAATCAAAAACAAAAGTTTTCAGCTCCTTGAACTCCTCACAAATTAGTCTTACTGCATTATATGTTCCTGAAAATGCAGATGAAATAGTTATTATTATTGCATGCGTAAATCCCTCACTAACAACATCTTTCAGAACGCTTGTTATTTTTTCAATACTCGGTAACGATGTTTTAGGAATTTCTGTTTTTAATCTTTCATACATAAATTGGGGAGTTATATCAATTCTATCCTCGTATTCCTTATCCGAATATATAATTTTAAATGGCAAAAGCCTTATTTGGTTTGCTTCTAATAACTCTATGCTTATATCCGATGCACTATCAGTAATTAATGCTATCTTTTCCACTTATTGTTCCTCCTAAATTAATTTTACATTACAATCATTATATCACTCTCTATACGTTTATCAATATTTCCAAAACATTTCGAAACTAATACCCTAACTTTTAAAAAATCTAATCTTTAAAATCGAAAAATAAATCACCTATAGACAATTTTACTTTAACGGGAATAATGCTTATTTAACTATTACACCAAGAAATCTTGCTAGCTCAACTGCCTGCATAGGAGATACAATAGCATCTTTTAGCTCTTTTCCAGTTAACGATATGTCCGAAATGTTATTTTCTCTAAAATCTACTTTTTTAAGAGGAGTATTAGTAAACTCAGAGTTAGCTAAATCACATCCATTAAATGCAACATACGTAAAGCTACATTCCAAAAACATACTACTTTGCATATCACATTCCTGAAATTTTACATTCTTGACCTTTGAATATCCAAAGTTTGAGTATCTGCTAACTGTATCTTTAAAAAGAACCTCTTGTATACTACTATCACTAAAATCAGATCCTAAAAGCTTGCAATTATTAAATTCTACTCTATGTATACTTCCATTTGAAAAATCAATATTTGATAAATCACAATTTTCAAATATTATATCTACTAAGTCTACATTTCTTAAACAACACTCCCTAAACACAACATTTTCAAACTTGCATGCACTAATCTCCACCCTTTCTTCATTCATATATTCTAGACAACTATTCCTAACTAAAGTATTTGTTAAATATTTTTCATTTATGAGTTTCTCTTTAATGTTTATATTTTCTTCTAATATACTCTTTAATCTTGGTCCTGATATTTTTTTTAATTCCGCCATATGCATTCTCCTTACCCCAAAATTAATTTTAAATTTTCCTTTATTATAATTCTTATTTTATGAATTGTGTATAATAATTTACTATACGCAATCTTGATTTTATTTTAGTACATATATAAAAGAGAACTTTAACTAAAGTAAAGCTCTCTTTATTGACGGAAATTAAAATCAAACCAAATTATCATTCTTATACAATTCCTCAACTCGCGCCCAGTCAATTAAATTCCATATGTTTTTAACGTAATCTCCACGTAAATTTTTATATTTCAGATAATACGAGTGCTCCCAAACATCTATTGTTAGTATTGGAGTAAATCCAAAACTTAGAGGTGTATCCTGATTTGAACTATTTGCAACTTTCAGCTTACCACGTTTATCTTTAACTAGCCAGCCATAGCCTGATCCAAATTTATTTATTGCAGTTTCGCTAACAAGCTTCTTTAACATTTCTAGTGAACCAAAAGTACTAACTATTTCGTTAAGTAGTTTCCCTTCAGGTTCCTTTTTAGGATAAGGGAAAAGAATTGAAAAATATAAATTGTGATTTAATACACCTCCACCTTGATTTATAACATCGCGATAAATTTTTTTAGGTATTTTATTTGGATTTGAAAGTATTTGCTCTAAGGTTTTTCCCTCTGTAAATTTCTCATATCCCTTAAGCACATTATTTAGTTTATCAACATATCCTTGAAGATGTTTAGTATAGTGTATTTTTACAGTTTCTTCATCAATGTATGGTTCTAGTGAATTATACGAATACGTTAATTCAATTTTTTCATATCTCATATTTTTCCTCCAAACTTTAGAGAACAAAATTCATTTTATATTATAGTATGTTTTAATTGAATAAATGTTCACCTAAATAATCAAAGTAAAAATTTGAAATCCTATCAACACACATGAGAAAATCTATAATTCTTTACAGTACAAACTTCTCAATTATTATTTCTCCTTCTTTATTGACATATGCCTTAATATCTTTACTTGAGACATCTAATGTTTTTAATCTTTCTCCAAAGCAAAAAACTGTATTGCTATATGCAATTTTTGCAGTTATAATTCCTCCTTGCAACACTTCCAATTTGGTTGTTACCCCCGAAGGACTCCCAACTATTCCAAGTTTAATATTTCCTCTTGCTGATATAACGCCCCCTCTGGCTACTGAATCATCACGTAAAAAAATAATATCATTTAGTGCTGTTAAATTAGAAACATATTGTCCTTTATCTTTTATAATAATATTTCCTGTAGATTTTATTAAAGAATCCTGACAATAGCCTATATATATGTCTGCTGGAATTATCATATTATCTTCTAACAGTTCTATTTCATTGGTTATTAACTCTTCAAGATTTCTTAAATCCTCTATTGATTCTATTTTTGATAAGTTTAATCCCATCATTTTACTTCTTATAAAACTTACTAAATCATTATTATCACTATCTTCACAAATACTATGAGTTATTATATTTAAAGACAATTTAGGTATAGATTTATACCTGTTTTCTATAAGAATTTTAACCAATTCAGAAATTTTTTTAGAGTTATTGCTAGACTCATTTAACTTTTCAACCGCACTTATAAGTTTTGATATGATATCTTTATATTCATTTAACTTTTCCAAATACATTTTCTTTTCCATATCTACTTGTCCAGTAAGAACAGTTGATTTAATCACGCTTCCTTTAATATTAATTTCTCCTCCTGCCACTATGGTAGATATGTCAACATTTTTTTCGATAGTTAAAGAATTTCCCGATTTAACTTTCATTCCCTCTTTAACATTACCTTTAATATAAACGTCTCCAACAAAAAATATATTCCCGGATTTTATATCTACATCTTGAATATTATATAAACTATTTACACTCAAAATTCCATTTTTAGATGATGGCCTGCCAGTTTTAGTGGCAATTATACTATTTCCTTCAACTTTACATCCATCGCCTATTTTTATAGGTCTACTTTTCACAGTCTTTTTCTTTAATACTTCACCACATATATTTTTACCATCTTGCCCATTTTTACCTGGAATTATTTCTGCCAAAACTTGTCCTTCAGTTATACTAGATATAGAATATACATTCCTATAATCTATCTTTTCATTTGAGTTTTCATTCACTATCCTCTTTTCTCCAATATCAAATAACACTTTAATTTCATTTGGCGTGTCATCAATAGCACTAATACCTTCAGCTATTAACTTCTCTTCTCCATTTCCTAATGCGCATGCTTCTATAAGATTTTTATATATTATTCCATCAGTTATCTTGTTTTGCCTTAATATTTCCTTTATTTCTGTTAATGTATATTTTTTAGGATAATCTTCCGCTACCTTCATCGCCTTAAGAATCAAATCTTTAGCCATTGGCTTATCCCTAAGTTTATATACGTATGCTGGTTTATATTCTACCTTTATATATCCTTCCATTTTATCCACTGAAATATTCACTGATATTTTCTTTACTTGTTCTATTTTCTCACCTATATAATCTATCTTATCAGATTGATTTATTTCATATGGTCCTTTTTCACTACATAGTTCTCCATTAATAAAAAGTTTGATTTTCTCACAAGGCCTAATTGTTATCTGTTCTTTATATACTTTGCTTAAACCTTCTATTACTACTACATCACCATTTTCTACTTTAACTCCATTTTCATCATTATTAATTACATTATCCTCATTAATTACAACTCTTTTCTTAGCAACATCTTTCGTGAAATCTTCCGTATAATTTAGATGATTATTAGAACTTGAGGAATATAAATCAACATCCATAACTTCTATTTCAACTTTTTTATTGATAAATGAATGATTGTCCTTAATTATTTTATAGTTTAGGTCTTCCTCTGCAACATTTAATTCTTTTGAAGCATTATTTAAACATTCATCTAAATATTTTCCAACATAAGTCCTATTCATATTCCTCATCTCCTTAACTTGACATTATTCCTTAACTAATTATAACATTAATCGATTACATTTAATACTTATTTATACATATTGTTAGCTTTTCTTATATAAATTGCCACTAATCTACTAAAGAATAACAATATTTTTCTTTAATAAAATAAAAGACTTACTCAATTAAGAATAAGTCTATAAAAAGATAATTAAAATATTGCTTTAATTACTCTTTCTCTATGTCATATTTTCAAAAATCCTTGGTACATTCAATATGCCATAACCCCAATATGGATTTGGAGTAACATCTCCACTTCTCGCCATTGCTCCTTTTGCAAGATATGCTTTAATAGTTTGTGCATACATATTAGGTTCATTTCCATTTACAATCCCCCATTGAAATAGCATAGCACAAACTCCAGATACGACAGCCGCTGATACACTAGTTCCGCTTACTACTGCCGTTGTGTTATTCGGGGCAACCGTTAGTGCATTTATTCCACCTGCTGCAACATCTATTCTATCAGTGTAGGATTCCAAAAAGGCCATACCAGAAAAATCAACAATATTGTTATTATTTTGATTATATGCCGCTACAGTTATAGCGTATATTGAGTTTCCTGGATTTGTTATAGTTCCAAATGGATCTGAAAAACTAAATCTTGTATCTCCAACTGTTAGCCCCTTTTGTGGTATCCAAGCATTAAATCTTCCATTAGAAATATAATTCGCCAGTATTCTGATTCTCCATATACCAGGCTGCAAATTATAAAATCTTATCCTTATCAACTCATCTCCAGTTACTTCTTCTGGAAAATAAAAATTAACTCTAATTGAGGTCTTCTCAAAAATAAAAGTATGATTTATGGTGTAATTAATTATTAAACTCAATATCCCAGAACTTTCCCCTGATGGTGAAACTATTTCAACCGTCATTATGTTAGGCAAATCAGCCCATATTTGCACCCATATATTTTTTTGTTCAGGTGACGCTTCTAACTCCGCAACCCCAGCACCAGGTGATTGCGCTCCAACAATCTGAGTTACTGAACCAGATGTGTGGCCGCCAGCATTCCTCTGATTTCCAGTACCAGTAACTACCGCTATTCCTCCATTGCTTGATATTGCATCTATAAAGTCTTCCAGTATACCTTCTCCCTTATGATTTCCCAAACTACTTCCAAGAGGAAAATATATAACCATTGGTTTGTTGGTCGTTAAAGCATATTCATACACATATTGCAATGCTGCAAAAATAGCAGTTATATTAAACACAGGAACTATTACGTCTGGAAACTGGACCTCATATGAAAAATCTCTTATAAGTTTTACTACTACAAAATTACAGTCTGGTGCAACACCCCTTAAATTCGGATTCTTTCCACTAGCTCCAATTATTCCAGCCATATTCGTCCCATGTCCAATTTCATCTCTGCTTGGAACTATATCATCTGGAGATCCTCCCTCCCTACTTGCTCTTATAGCATCATTTATTTTATTTCTATCAAATAATACCCCAAACGGTACAGATTCCGAACCGTTTTCGGCATTACTTATCAATGTTTGATCCCAAATATTTTCAATTCTTGTTTCCCCATTAGCATCCATAAACTCTTCGCTAAGATAATCAATACCCGAATCGATAATTGCTACATTTACACCTTTTCCTGTTAAGTTCAATTGAGATCCGGTTTGTAAAAAGCTAGCTTGAGACGCATCTACTGGTGAAATATCTTGTAAAGTATAAAATTCTGCAGGAATAACATATACAATTGATGAAATATATGGTTCATTTCCCATATTGATTTCAACATCTTTTTTAACAGATACAACGGCATATCTATCATTGATTACTGTAACATAGTAATCTGGTATTTTAGAAATCTCAGCTTCAATATCTCCTTGATACTGTACAACATAATTATCATAATTAATATCATGAAAAATTCTTTCCATCAATATATTTTTTTTCATTTAAACTCCTCCATGTATCTCTTCGGAATCCTTATGAACGACTTCTATATATAATATTTTAATGTGTACAATATTCAGTTCTTTTAATTTATACACACTTAACTCCTTTATACTATTTATATTTAATAATATTTATATATATAATAAATTATTCGTAAAGAATATTTATAAAAAAAATAACATATCAACTTCTGATTAAGAAGTTAGTATGTTATTTTCTATTAAATTTAAATTACAACCTTTTGTATTTATTACTTTTTATAAAATTATTGTTGATTTGCTAATGTTTTATAAATTTCTAACCTTTCCTTCGCTTCAGATTCTGTTTTCTCGAATAATTTCTCTGACTCCTCTGGAAATGCTTTAGCAAGGGATGCATATCTTACTTCACCCATTAAGAAGTCTTTAAAATCTTCTTTTGGATCTTTAGAATCTAATATAAATGGATTCTTTTCTCCCTTTAATGCTGGATTATATCTATAAAGATGCCAATATCCACAATCAACTGCTTTCTTTTCTTCCTCTTGAGTATTTGACATTCCTACTTTTATTCCATGATTAATGCATGTAGAATATGCTATTATCAATGATGGACCATCATATGCTTCTGCTTCTGTTATAGCTTTAATAGTTTGATTCTTATCTGCTCCCATACAAACTTGAGCTACATAAACATATCCATATGTCATTGCCATTCTTCCTAAATCTTTCTTCTTCGTCCTCTTCCCAGATGCAGCAAATTTTGCAATTGCTGCTGTTGGAGTTGATTTTGATGACTGACCACCAGTATTTGAGTAAATTTCTGTATCGAATACTAATATATTTACATTTTCATTCATTGCTATCACTTGATCTAGACCTCCATAGCCTATATCATAAGCCCAACCATCTCCTCCAAATATCCACTGTGACCTTTTTACGAAATATTCTTTATCCTTTAATATCTCTTTAGCAATTTCACTATTTTCTTTTTCAAGAACTTCAACTAACCTTTCTGCCCTTTCTCTTGTTCCATCCCCAATATCCTTATTATCTAACCATTCTTTAAGAACAGTCTCAGTTCCCTCTGACATATTACTTTCAATGGCGATAGCAACATTATTCGCTATTCTTTCTCTTATTGTTTTAACACCTAAATACATTCCATATCCGAACTCAGCATTATCTTCAAACAATGAATTTGCCCATGCTGGTCCATGACCATGTTCATTAACTGTATATGCCATTTCATATGACCCTGCTGCCCAAATTGATGAGCACCCTGTAGCATTTGCAATCATCATTCTATCACCAAATAATTGTGTCACAAGCCTTGCATATGGAGTTTCACCGCAACCTGCACATGCTCCATTAAACTCAAGTAATGGTCTTTCAAATTGGCTTCCTTTAAGAGTGTATTTATTTAGCGGATTTTTAGGTTTAACTCTTTCCATATAGTAATTCCAAGCTTCAATTTGCTCATGTTGACTATCTTGTGATTTCATTACTAATGCTTTACCTGGTGCTGGACATACTTGTGCGCAATTACCACATCCAGTACAATCAAGCGGAGTAATACCAATTGAGAAATATAACTTTTCATCACCTTTTATTCCTTTTGCATCTAATACTTTTAGACCTTCAGGAGCCTTTTCTTTTTCATCTTCATTTAGTAAGAATGCTCTAATTGTAGCGTGTGGACATATATATGAACATTGTGCACATTGAATGCAGTTTTCTGGTATCCACTCAGGCACATTTACAGCTATTCCTCTCTTTTCATAAGACGTTGTTCCAGACATAAAGGTACCATCTTGTATTCCCGCTTTCACGAAATGGGACACTGGCATTGAATCGCCCTCTAACCTATTCATTGGCCTAGTAATTTCTTTAATAAATTCCGGAAAATTCTCATCAAGCTCAATTTTATCGTCTAAATCAGTATTCCAACTATAAGGAACCTTAATTTTAGTTATTCCCTCTAACCCTGCATCTATTGCTGCGTGATTCATATTAACAATTTTTTCGCCTTTATTGCCATATGATTTAACAACTGCTTCTTTTAGAAATTTTATAGCATCCTCAACTGGAATTATATTTGCTATTTTAAAGAATGCAGCTTGCATTATCATATTTATTCTTCCTCCAAGGCCAACACATTGAGCAATTCTAACTGCATTAATTATATAGAATTCTATATGATTTTGAGCAATATACCTTTTTATAGATGCTGGTAATCTCTCATCCAATTCTTCAGGCGTCCAAATTGTATTTAATATAAATTTACCATTCTTTTTTAGACCTCTAATCACATGATATTTATACACATAGGATTGATTATGACACGCAACAAAATCCGGTCTATCAATTGGATATCTAGATTTAATTGGCTTATCACCAAATCTTAAATGCGAAACTGTAAGTCCTCCTGATTTTCTAGAATCGTAATCAAAGTATCCTTGAGCATACATATCTGTATTATCTCCGATAATCTTAATTGCACTTTTATTCGCACCAACTGTACCATCTGATCCTAAGCCCCAGAATTTGCACGATGTAATTCCATCAGGAGTAGCATCTATATGTTCGAATGTTCTTAAAGATGTATTTGTAACATCATCAATTATTCCAATTGTAAAGTTATTTTTTGGTACATCTAAAAATAAGTTATCATAGACAGCAGCAATATGAGCTGGTGTTGGATCTTTTGATCCAAGTCCAAATCTTCCACCAACAACAATCGGAGCATTATCCATTCCAAAAAATGCTCTTGATACATCTAGGTAAAGTGGTTCTCCAACTGACCCTGGTTCTTTCGTTCTATCTAAAACTGCAATTTTTCTTACAGTCTTTGGAATAGCCTTCAATAGTTTATCCAGTGAAAATGGCCTATATAACCTTACTTTTACAAGCCCTACTCTTTGTTTATTATTATTTAGAAAATCTACAGTTTCCTCTATAACATCATTTACTGCCCCCATAGAAATTATAATTCTATCAGCATCATGTGCTCCATAATAATCAAAACAATGATATGATCTACCTGTAAGCCTAGTAACCTCGGTCATATATTGTTCAACAATTTCTGGAACATCATCATAATACTTATTTACAGCCTCGCGCATTTGAAAGTAAATATCTTGATTCTGAGCAGTTCCTCTTATAACAGGATGATTTGGATTTAAAGCTCTTTTTCTAAATTCATCAAGTGCCTTATAATCTAATACCTTAACAAGTTCTTCTGGTTCAATTACCTCTATTTTTTGAATTTCATGAGATGTCCTGAATCCATCAAAAAAATTCATAAAAGGTATCCGTGATTTTATAGTTGCTAAATGTGCCACTCCACTTAAATCCATTACTTCTTGAACAGACCCTTCTGCAAGCATTGCAAAACCGGTTTGCCTTGCCGCCATAACATCTTGATGATCTCCAAATATACTTAGTGCTGATGTTGCAATTGCTCTAGCAGCTACATGTATGACACATGGCAGCAATTCTCCTGCTATTTTGTACATATTAGGAATCATTAATAGTAATCCTTGGGATGCTGTATATGTTGTTGTTAATGCACCTGCTTGAAGCGAACCATGCAGTGCACCAGCTGCTCCCGCTTCTGACTGCATTTCAACAACTTTTAACGGTTGCCCAAAAATATTTTTTTTCCCTTGTGCAACCCATTCATCCACATGTTCTGCCATTGGTGATGATGGAGTTATCGGAAAAATCACTGCTGCTTCCGAAAATCCATATGACATATATGCAGCAGCTGTGTTCCCATCCATAGTTTTCATTTTTCTCATTGTATTTACCTCATTTTCTCTTTGTTTCTATATTGTTAATTATTAATTCTATCTTCATTTATAGTATTACTAAAAAATTTTGATAGTATGTATTTTTCAATGAAGTAATTCCATGTTCTTCAAATGATAGTATAATTTTAGATCAAATAAACAAAAGTTATAATACTCTCACTCATTCGTATGTTTCCAACGGAAATACATGAGAGTATTATAACTTTTAAAATGTTCAAATTTATATTTTTCACATACCACAGCTTTCATATTTTAAAAAATGGGTACTAGCTTTTTCTATATTTATATAAGAATTTAAAGTTTTTACTTGACTAAAATAACATTTTACATTTCGTTTGATTTTAAATAAGGTCTAGGTTCTATGCTATCTAATAATAATTATTTTTCCAAAGCTTCCTTCAAAGTATGCCATGCTAAAACTGCACATTTAACTCTTGCTGGCATATTAGAGATATTTTTAAAAGCCATAGCATCTTCTAATGCATATAATTCTTCATCATCTTTAATTTCTCTTTTAATCATTCCAATAAAAGTTTCTGTAAGCTTTAATGCTTCTTCGATATTTTTACCTTTTATCAAATCTATCATTATTGATGTAGATGCTTGAGATATTGCACACCCTTGCCCTGTAAAGGCTAAATCTTCAATAACACCATTGTTTAATTTAAGTTCTAACGTAATTTCATCTCCACAGCTAGGATTATGACCTTTTTCTTTTATATCTGGGCTATCTAAGTTTCTCTTATTATGCTTAGAAGTGCTGTGTTCCATTATAAGTTCTGTATAAATAGCATTTAAATCCATCTAAATTACCTCCATTTCAAAAACATTTCATATGTTTTCTTTGTTGCTTCAATTAATTTATCTACATCTTCTTTTGTATTATAAAAATAAAAACTAGCTCTGCAGGTTGCATTAATACCCATATATCTCATTAATGGCTGAGCACAATGATTGCCTGATCTTATTGCAACGCCATGAGAATCAAAAACTGAAGCAACATCATGAGGATGAACTCCCTCTATATCAAATGAAATTATTCCACCTCTATGGCTTAAATCCTTAGGCCCATATAGCTTTATATAAGGCAGTTCTTGAAATTTTTCAATTGCATAACTTGTAAGTTCTCTTTCTATTTCATCTATTCTTTTCATTCCTATATTTTCTAGATAATCAATGGCAGCTGCAAGCCCTACAGCACCTTCAACATTTTGAGTACCACCTTCAAACTTAGATGGCAATTCTGCAAAGGTTGCTTCCTGCTCATAAACATATTCAATCATATCTCCACCAACTATATATGGTGGCATGCTTTCCAAAAGCTCCTTCTTGCCGTAAACTACGCCAATTCCCATTGGGCCTAAAAGTTTGTGTCCTGAAAACACTAAAAAATCTGCATCTAAGTCTCTTACACTTACTTTCATATGTGGTACGCTTTGTGATCCATCTACAATTACTTTAGCACCTTTTGAATGAGCATACTCTATAATCTCTTTTACTGGATTTATAGTTCCAAGTGCATTAGAAACATGAGTTATGCTAACTAGTTTAGTCCTTTCAGTAATCTTATCTTTAATTTCTTCTTCTGGAATTTCTCCGTTTTCATTTACGTACATATATTTTAAAGTTGCTTTTTTAGCTCTAGCTACAATCTGCCATGGAATAAGGTTTGAATGATGCTCTGCAATTGAAATAACAATTTCATCACCTTCATTAATGTTGTTCATTCCATAAGAAGATGCTATAAGATTAAAGCCTTCTGTTGCATTTTTAATAAAAATTACTTCTTTTGAAAATTCTGCATCAATGAATCTTCTAATCTTTTCTCTAGCGTCATCATAGGCCTTTGTTGCATCAATACTTAACTTATAAGCACCTCTATGAGGATTTGCATTACTTACTTTATAGTAGTTTTCAATAGCTTCTATAACTTGAACAGGCTTTTGCGTTGTAGCACCGCTATCTAAATAAACTAATCTTTCCCCATTTTCATTGGCCCTCAAAACAGGGAAATCTTTCAAAAAATCTACATTATTCATTTTTAAGTCCCCTGTCTACTTCTTGTAATATTTCTTCTATAACGTCATTATCACCAATTGAATCTATTATTGGATTAAATGCAGCTCTAACAATTACAATCTTAGCTTCATCATAACTTAATCCTCTAGACATCAAATAAAATAATTTGTTTTCATCAATTCTTCCTGAAGATGCTGCATGTTCTCCTGAAACATCATCTTCTGCACATAATAGCACTGGCATTGCTTTAGCTCTAGCTTCTTTTGAAAGGAGCATACAATATTCATCTTCTGCACCAACACTTTTAGATGCACCAGTTTTAAAATCCAAGGTTCCTTTGAAAGCCTTTCTAGCTTTTCCTTGAAGTGCCCCTTTAACATTTATATTGGAATTACTTCTTTTACCTTTGTGAGTAATAATGTAATTAATGTCTATAAGTTTATCTTTATTTCCTAAATAAATAGAATTTATATTGGCAGCTGATTTATCACCTATTAAATCTCCATGATAATTGTAAATACTATATTGTCCTCCAAGGTCTACTGATATAAAATCAACCTTTCCATCTTCTTCAATATCTGAAACATTAGAATCGAAATGAACGGTATTTTCATTTAAAAAATTCACTTTAGTTAGTTTAATTTCACTATTCTTCTTTGAATATATAGTACAAATTCCATTATGATAACCAATTGAATCGTCCAAAGATTTATACTTTACTATAATAGAAGCTTTCGAATTTTCTTCTCCAACAATTATTAAATTATCTACTAAATAGCTGTTATCTTTATCCATATTAAATTCTATAATTATTGGTTCTTCAGTTTTTATATTTCTACCTATTGTTATTACATAACCTTGGTTGAAACCTTCTTTACCTTGGTTTATTAAATCTTCACTGATTCCATATTGAAACTCTCTATATAAAGGTAATATTTTGTCATTTTCTAACTTTTGAATATCAACGCCTTCTAAGCCCTTGATTTCTACGTTATCAAACTTTTTAATTTCTCCAATATTTAATTCTCCAAGGCTTATATCATTAATATTAACCCAGCTTTTAGTTCTTATTGGAGTTTTATTTAAATTATTAAATTGTATAGCCTTCATTTCTCTCACCTACCCTATGCTTCCTTCTAATTCTATGTTGATTAAATTGTTCATTTCTACTGCATATTCTAATGGTAATTCTTTTGATATAGGTTCCACAAACCCTCTTACTATCATAGATTTAGCTTCATCTTCACTTATTCCTCTAGTCATAAGGTAGAAAATAGAAGCATCACTTATCTTACCTATTTTTGCTTCATGACCAATTTCAACATCATCATTTAATAAATCAATTACTGGAATAGTGTCTGATTTTGATTTATTATCTAACATTAGAGATTCACAGGATACCATAGATTTTGAATTATAGGCATTTGAATTTACCTTTAATACTCCTCTATAAGTAGCTTTTCCACCGTTTCTTGAAATTGATTTTGAGTTTATAGTAGAAGAAGTGTTTGGTGCGGCATGTATAACCTTTGCTCCAGTATCTAAGTTTTGTCCCTTACCTGCAAAAGATACACCTGTAAATTCTGCTCTTGCTCCTTCGCCCTTTAATATACTCATAGGATATAGCATCGATATTTGTGAACCAAAAGAACCTGATACCCATTCTATTGTTCCATTCTTTTCAACAATTGCTCTCTTAGTGTTTAAGTTAAGCATGTTCTTTGACCAGTTTTCTATTGTACTATATCTTAGTGTTGCGCCTTCTTTTACATAGAGCTCAACACAGCCTGCATGTAAATTTGTAACGCTATACTTTGGAGCTGAGCAACCTTCAATAAAATGAAGCTTTGCTCCTTCATCTACAATAATTAGTGTATGTTCAAATTGTCCTGCTCCAGGTGAATTTAATCTGAAATAAGATTGTAGCGGTATGTCTACATTAACCCCTTTAGGAACATACACAAAAGATCCTCCTGACCAAACAGCTCCATGAAGTGCAACAAATTTATGATCATTAGGTGTAACACACTTCATAAAATATTCTTTAACTAAATCCTCATGTTCTCTTAATGCTGTTTCCATATCAGTATAAATTACGCCTTGTTTTACTAAATCTTCTTTTATACTGTGGTAAACTACTTCTGAGTCATACTGTGCTCCAACTCCAGCTAGTGATTTCTTTTCAGCTTCTGGAATTCCTAGTAAATCAAAAGTTTTCTTTATATCCTCAGGCACTTCATCCCAAGAACCAACTAAGCTGCTCTTTGGCCTTACATAGGTTACAATGTTATCCATATCTAACTCATCCAAGGATGGTCCCCATGTTGGTAATTTCAATTTATTATATATTTCTAAAGATCTTAATCTAAAATCTCTCATCCATTTGGCTTCATTTTTTTCTTCTGAAATAGTTTCAATTATATCTTTTGTTAAGCCTTTTTCAGATTTAAAACTAAAGCTGTCTTCATTTTTAACATCATAGATTCCTCTATCCATTTCATCTATATAAGTCTTCTTTTTGTTTTCCATCTTATTTCACCACCTTTATATAGCTACATTTTCTTTAAAAGATTCATAACCCTTTTCTTCAATTTCATTAGCTAAACTTCCATCTCCGGTTTTAACTATTCTTCCATCTACTAATACATGAACATAATCAGGTTTTAAATTTTCTAATATTTTTGTATTATGAGTAATAATTAAAACTCCATTGTTTTCATTTGAGAACATTTTAATACCTTTAGAAACAATTCTTATAGCGTCAACATCGAGTCCAGAATCTGATTCATCTAAAATTGCCAACTTTGGATTTAAAGTTAACATTTGCAGTATTTCATTTTTCTTCTTTTCTCCACCTGAAAATCCTACATTTAAATATCTGCTTGCATAGCTTTCATCTATTTTTAATTCCTTCATATTGTTCTTTAAATCTAAGTCAAACTTAAAATGTTTTAGCACATTTCCATCTGTAGTTCTCTTAGCATACTTTAAGAAATTCTCTACAGTAATTCCTGGAATTTCTTCTGGGTATTGAAATGATAAAAATAAACCTTTTTTAGCTCTTTCATCAGTCTTTAATTCATTTATGTTTTCACCTTCGAATTCTATATCTCCACTCAATCTTTTATATTTAGGATTATTTAAAAGAGCATTGGCTAGAGTAGATTTACCAGCTCCATTTGGTCCCATTATTACGTGAACTTCACCTTTATTTATTTCAAGATTTAATCCTTTTAAAATCTCTTTATCATCTGCTTCAATTCTTAAATCACACACTTTTAACAAACTCTTATCCATAACAATTCTCCTATCTAACTAATATTTAATTAACTATGTTTTTCACAAAACACCTGTCTAAACTCCATAAATGTAAGTCTTATATATAATTTCTTTATATGTATAAATTTTAAAGTGCATTCTAAATACACCTTAATATTAGCACAGGTTTTTTTAATGTGCAATACAAATGCACATTTTATTTTTAACCAATTTACTTTTTTTTATTATAAGGTATAATGAAACTAAAGAAGGGATGTGAAAATTTGAACTTATCTAAGTTTTCAGATTATGCTTTTAGAATTTTAATATATTTAGCTAAGAATCAAGATAAAATATGCACTGTGGAAGAGTTGGCATCTAACCTTGAAATATCTGAACATCATTTAAAGAAAATCGTTCATAGGCTAGGTAAAACTGAATATGTAATATCAACTAAAGGAAGAAATGGTGGCTTAAAACTTGGGTTGGAGCCTAAAGACATAAACCTTGGAAAAATATTAATAATTACAGAGGAAAGTATATCTATATCTGAATGTTTTTCAAGTGCAAAACATACTTGTTCCACTTCAAAATGTAAATTAAAAGCAATATTATCGTCATCTATTAATTCTTTTGTTGATGAATTTAGCAAATATACTTTAGAGGATATTTTATAGCAAGATAAAGTTTTTATACTTTATCTTGCTATAATTTTTTATTCAAATTCTATCATTAGAAAAATATTTTTTGTCTAAAGCCTTATCACAAAAACCATATACTTATAAAAAATCAAGAAAGTAATTAGGCTGTACTGATTTCTAAATTACATAAATCAGTATTTTTTATACACCCATTAAATGTATACTTATATAAAAATAAAGGTGTTACAGTCGCTTCCCACTATAACACCATTTACCTATGAATTGTATTTTTTCTCCAATTCTTCTAATATTAAAATATTATCTTTTTTTATGTGATTATTTATTTCTTCAAAGTCAATACATTCCTTATTTATACCTGTTAATGTGCCTGCGTTTAATTCTCTTTTGGCAAATGTATATACAACTTTATCTTCTTTATCAATATGTCTCTCTAATAAATGCGTATAGGAGATAGCATTAGAAATTACGTCTAAAATAGCTTCTTCATCCCCATCTTTTAGATTTTTAAGTGCAGCTTGAAGTTCACTTATGTGTAGTCTTCCAAGATCATGCTCCACAAGCATACCATGCTTAACTATTTTTTCAGCAGTTGGGCCTATTTCTTCAACCATTCTATTAAAAAGCATTACTTCTTCTTTCTTATGATGATGAGAATCAGCAAAATTTCTAATAAAACCTATCATGGAATTAAAATCATCATAACTTATTTTTTCACCTTTGTATAATCTAAAACAGGCTTTTCTTACAACAACCAACATTCTTTTTATATACTTATGTTCTTCCATCATTAAATCTATAGCATCCATATCTTTTCCTCCTATTACATATTTTCATTAAAAATAATAGTGATAAATTTAATCATCGTATAACCAAAAATATAGCTGGGTACTCTATTATTCTTAAATTATTAACCCATAAAAATCCTTAATTCTAAGAATCTTATTTTCTTCTTATCACCATTGTATTGTTGCCTTCTTCAACATACTCAAAATCTGAATTAACTGCATTTACAAATTCTTTAACCCATAAACTTCTTAGCTTGTAGAAATAATCAACGTCACCTTCTTCTTTATTCCAAATATCACTATGAACGTATACTCTTCTCTTCCATTCAACGATATCTTCTTCTGCTTTAATTACTTCATTGACTCTATCACATGGCATTCCATCTAAAATATAATCATTGATACTGTCAAAAATTTCACCTGCATTTGTAAGTTCCATTCCCTTTTCTTTAACTTCACTTGCAGCTTTAATTCCTTGGCTAGAATAAATCTCTTCTAATTTTGTAGTAACACCTTTATTATTATTTATAAGTTTTGTTGTCCACGCAGCCATTCTTCCTTCTGCTGAATGAATTTTTCCTTGTAACCATCCATGGATGTTACTTGTATCTATCATCTCTTCTAGTGGAAGATTCGGAGTTGGCTCACCATACTTTTCATTGATTTCTTTACGCAACTCATCTATATTTAAGCCTTCCTCTTTTGCAAGATTTATTATCTCACCTTCTAATTTTTCAAACCATAAAATCTTATTAAATAACCAATAATGTATCTTTCCTAAAAATAAACTCATATTTTTTCTCCTCCTATAGCAAAAGTATTTAACTAGAAAATAAAACCTTTGTTATTTTTAAACTTAAAACAATTTAAAAATCCATATTTATTTACTTTGAATACTTATTTATATTATGTTTTATTTGTAAATTTATAATACCATATTATTTTATATTTTTACGTAACATATGATACAAATCCATAAAAAAGATATATAAGAAAATCTTATATTTTATCCTTTTTTATAGAAATATTTTTCCTTTCATTTTATTTAGCAGTCAATAAAAGAAGCAGTGGATGTTCTTAACTTCCACTGCTTCCTATACCCTTATATTAACTTACCCTCTTATTTTCCCATAAATCTTATTTTTGTACTGGTTTCTTTATTATTCCTAATATTATTGCCCCAACTATTGCCCCAATGACTATTGCTCCTAAGTATTGAAGCGGGTTAGTTACGATTGCAATAACAAATATTCCACCGTGAGGTGCTCTTAATGCACATCCAAATGCCATTGAAAGAGCTCCAGCAACTGCTGAACCGATTATACAAGATGGTAGTACTCTTATTGGATCTGCTGCCGCAAAAGGAATCGCACCTTCTGAGATAAATGATAATCCCATTATATAGTTTACAAGACCTGCTTGCCTGTCTTTTTCAGTAAATTTATTTCTAAATACTGTAGTACATATTGCAATTGCAAGTGGTGGAACCATACCACCAGCCATAACAGCTGCCATTATATCAAAGTTTCCACTAGCAAGTGATGCTGTACCAAAAAGATAAGCTGCTTTGTTAACTGGACCACCCATATCAACTGACATCATACCACCTAAAACAATACCTAAAAGAATCTTACTTGTACCACCCATTGAATTAAGTGCACCAGTGATACCTGTATTTATCGATCCCATAATTGGGTTTATGAATAACATTATAACACCGATTAAAAATGTTCCTAGTAACGGATATAAAAATACTGGCTTTATACCTTCTAAACTGTTTGGTAAACCTGCAAATAACTTCTTAAGACCAACAACTAAATATCCAGCAATGAAACCTGCAAGTAATGCACCTAAGAAACCACCAGAAACTGCTGGAACCTTTGGATCAAATGCGCTTGCAAAAGTAACACCGGCACTAGCTAAAGCACCACCAACAAAACCTACTGAAAGAGCTGGTCTATCTCCAATACTCATTGCAATAAATCCAGCAAGAACCGGTAACATAAATCCAAATGCAGTACCACCAATATTCTTCAAAACTGCAGCTAATGGTGTACCTGTACCAAAACCACTCGGATTAGCAGGATTAAATGTATCAAATAAGAATGCTAAAGCTATTAATATACCACCACCTATTACAAACGGTAACATATGTGATACACCATTCATAAGATGCTTATAAATTTGACGTCCAACTGATTCGTTTGAAACATCTTCGCTGCTATCAGCACCTCCAGCATGATGATATATTGGAGCATTTCCACTTATAGCTTCCTCAATTAATTGAGTTGACTTGTGTATTCCATCTGCAACTTTGGTTTTAATTACTCTCTTACCATCAAATCTAGCCATTTCTACATTTTTATCAGCCGCTATAATTATACATTCTGCATTTGCTATTTCTTCTTTTGTTAAAACGTTTTTAGCGCCGCCAGAACCATTTGTCTCAACTTTTATTGAGACTCCCATATCTTTCCCCTTACTTTCAAGACTTTCAGCCGCCATGTAAGTATGCGCAATCCCTGTTGGACATGCAGTTACTGCTAATACTCTATAACCACTTTTATTCATCTCTATTTCCCCCTTTACCTCTTCAGGAAACTTTTCCATTTCCTTCTTATCTATTAACCTTAAAAACTCTTCTTTATCAGAACAGTTTACTAAGCTTGTTCTAAATGATTCATCCATTAATATAGTAGATAATCTTGCTAATACTTCTAAGTGTAAATTATCATTATTATCTGGTACAGCAATCATGAAGAAAAGATGTGCTGGTTGACCATCTAACGAATCATAATCAACACCCTTTTTACAAATTGCAGCTGCAAGAGATGCTTTCTTTACTGCACTTGTTTTTCCATGTGGAATTGCTATTCCGTCCCCTATCCCGGTTGTACTTAATTCTTCCCTAGCTAATATTGCTTTTTTATATTCTTCTTTATTATTTAAATTCCCAGTTTTGTCCATTAAATCAACTAATTCATTTATGCATTGTTCTTTTGTATTTGGATTAAAATTTAAGTTTATGCCTTGTTTGTGTAATAAATCTACAATCCTCATTGTTAGCCTCCTAAAATTTAAATATATTTTTATGCTTTTGTAAAAATCATAATACTTGTTAAATTACCCTTGTTAAAACTTTAAAATATAATAAGATTCAACTCACACTATAGTAAATTCACTATTAAATTTGCTTTAATAATTCATATACTTGTTCTTTTGTTGCCAATTCTTCTGAGAAAGCACTTGCACTTCCTGTAGCAATTCCCATCTTGAACGCTTCATCTATATTTTTATTTTTCAAATATCCGCATAAGAAACCAGCCACCATTGAATCTCCAGCCCCAACTGAATTTTTAAGTATTCCTTTTGGAACAGCTCTTTTTATAGGTTCTCCATTTTCAGGTAGTAGAATTGCTCCATCCCCTGCCATTGAAATAAGAACATTTTTTGCTCCCATTTCTTGAAGTTTTCTACCATATTTAATTATGTCTTCATCATCTTTTAACTCTACATTAAACATTTCTGCAAGTTCATGATGATTTGGTTTTATCAAAAACGGTTTATATTTTAATACCTTTAATAGCAAATCTTTTGTTGCATCAACTATGAACTCTACACCCTTATCCAATAAGCTGTTCATAATGCTTTCATATATATTATCTGGCACACTATTTGGTATACTTCCTGATAATATTAAATAATCACCTTTTGTTAGATGCGAAAGTTTTTCATGTAAGAGATTTAACTCTTCATCAGTTATTGCAGGTCCAGATCCATTAATTTCTGTTTCTCCATCACTTTTAAGTTTCACGTTTATTCTAGAAAATCCACTTTTTAATTTTATAAAATCACAGTTTACGCCATGGCTTTGTATTTGTCTTAGAATTTCATCTCCAGTAAATCCAGCAACATATCCAAGAGCTGTATTCGCTACCCCTAGATTTTTAAGAACTATGGATACGTTAATTCCTTTACCACCCGCATAAATATTTTCTTCTTCAGTTCTATTTAATGAATCAACTTTAAATGAATCAACTTTAACAATATAATCTAAAGAAGGATTAAGAGTTATTGTATTAATCATTTTTTACCACCTCTATTACATTAGTATCATAACTAATATTATTATCAATTTTTGTTGTTATTAATGTTGAATCTGCTATTGCTCCGAAAGTTATAAAACTAACTTTTTCTAATTTAGATTGATCCGCTAATACATATGATTCTCTGCACATTTTCATTGCTTGAGCTTTAACCATTGCTTCATTCATATCTGGAGTTGTATAACCGCTCTCGTTGCTTACGCCATTTACTCCAAAGAAGCCTTTTGAGAAGTTATATTTTTTTAAATCTTCTACAACGGTGCTTCCTACTATTGCTTCAGTTATAGCTTTAACTTCGCCCCCAACAATAAAAGTCTTAAAACCTCTTTCCAAAAGCTTTTTTGCATGAACTATTCCATTAGTTACAACTATTATTTCGTTGGCTTCAATAAAATCTATTAAGATCTCAGTTGTTGTTCCAGCATCCAAGTAGAGTATATCCCCATCTTCAATTAATGCAGCAGCATGCTTTGCTATTTCAGATTTTTCATCTACATTCAAAGATTGTCTAACATTAACTTTATAGTCGTGCTTGGATGTACTCTCACCTATTGCAATTGCACCTCCATGAATTTTCTTTAAAAGTCCCTCACTATCAAGTGTATTTAGATCTCTTCTAACTGTAGATTCCGAAGCATCCAGTAATTGTACTAAATCAGTAACAGATACTATTCCTTTTACCTTCAACTCCTGAAGAATGATATTAAACCTTTCTTCTGTAAACATTATCATCACTCCTCTGATATAATCATAACTTATATTTCAATAAAAATCAACCATTTTATTTCAAAAAAAATCATTCATTTTCACATATATTGATTTTTATTGATTGTTTTTATTCGCATTTAAATATTTTATTCTTCTATTGACCGTTTCAAATTATTTAACTTATACAATATTGGTTCTAAAAGTAATCCTTCTCTTACTGGATAATCATAAGAACTACTTTCCTTAATGCAATCTTCAACAAATTTGCACGATTCCTCAACGCTCTTTTCTAATGAATTGTCATCCATAATTAATCCAATCAAAACAGATGTAAAAACATCTCCAGTTCCCGGATACGATCTTTCTATCCTATCTCTAGTTATTAATTTCAAAGAATCGTTTTCTCCATTATATACAGTTATTCCAATCTTCTTTTTATTTGCGATAGGTACACTTGTGATTACTACATTTTCACACCCAAAACTATATAATTTTCTAGAAATCACTAATAGCTTCTCTTCACTCACTTCCTCTACAATCTTTTCACCACATAGAATACATGCTTCCGTAAAGTTAGGTGTAATGATATGCGAATATCTTATTATCCTTTTTAAGCTATCTGAATATTCCTTATTAAAATTACTATAATATGAACCGTTATCAGCAAAAATAGGATCGAGTACTACCAATGATTTATTCTTCTTTACAGATTCTAATAAAAGTAAAGTTTCTTCAATATTATTAGTACTTCCTAAGTATCCAACAAATATACTTTCAAAATTTATGTTCAATTCAAGATAGTGTTGAACCGCCTTACTTATATATCCATCCAATCTTTCTATGTTTGGTCTAAAACCTCCAGTATGACTTGTTAATATCATAGTAGGTATCGGACAAACCTCCACCCCCAAAGTTGATAGAATAGGAATTACATTGGTTAAAGCCGCTTTTCCTATTCCGCATAAATCATGTAAAACAGCTGCTCTTTTTATAGGCTTTATCATAGATTTCTCCTCTCTAAAACATTTTTACATTTAGTTTTTTAATTCTTAGTCATATTCAATAGAAATATAACTTCTTTGTAAAAAATTATAGTATTAATACCGAAATCAGGCAAATTAATTACCATATAATTGTATTACATTTGAGCTTTTGCTTTGTTTTTATTATACTTGTCTAGTAATTTTAACCTTTAATAAAAAAAATGCTACACCCCTCTGTCTATTAAAGGTCATATAGCATTCCACTGTTATTTTCTATAGAAATTTCAATTCTTTTAACCTGTCAATTAAATTAACCTTATTATCTTTCGCTACCTGCCTTATCTCTAATTCAATCCCTTTCTCATAAAGTTTCTTGAAGCATTCTATATCTTGATTATTTACAGATATAGCACCAGTAATTTGTTTTTTTCCATCCTTATAGCACATTCCGCCAACATTTACAGATTTAATATCAACTCCACCTTCAATCATTCGAAGTACGTCTGCTGGATTAGTAAATAGAAATAAAGTTTTAAAATTTTTATATTTAGGATCCTTATAAGCTTTGATAGCGGTTTCTATTGGTATTACATAAGCTTTAATTCCTTTTAATGCTACTTGAAGCAACAACTGTTTTCTCAAATCATCTTTAGCAACTTCATCACTACACGCCATAATTCTGTTACATCCACTTGCTTTTGACCATATAGTTGCAATCTGTCCATGTATTAATCTGTCATCAATTCTTACAAAGCTAATTTCCATGATTTCAAAACCCCTTCAAATTTTATACTATAAACTATTTTATATTAATTCTATATTTATCATGTACATTTAAGCACAACTGCCCCCAACACTATATTTCATTTTTAAAATTTATAATTATAATATCATAAAATGTATTCATTTTCAATCACAATAATTCACTTTCCTTCAAACAGGATCATGATACCCCTACTTAAAGCTCAAGATAAGATTTTCTTTATATTATTATTTATTAAAAAATTAAGCTATAATCATCCTATCTTATTTATATATGTTGAAATTGAGTTTCTGAATCCTAGTCCTAATTAATTATTTAACTTGCTAGAATTTTAAATATAGATTTATCTTTGAAGGATTTATACTTAAAATACTCAATTAAATTCATTATATCCAGTAAAGTACAAATTATAATTTTTATAATAAAAATAGCATATTAAATTAATTTTAATTTAATATGCTAAATTGGTTATATTTTTTACTCAAGTATACTTTCTTATGCTGAATTTTACAAAGTAACACCTTGTTTTAAAATAGCTAACTCTTTAAATTTATTAATTTCATTATTTACATATTTCCCATTAGCCACTTCAATCACATATTTTATAAATTCTTCTGTTACTTCACTTAAAGTTTTATCTTCAACTAAAGTTCCTGCATTAAAATCCATCCAATGTGGCTTTAAATCATATAGTGGAGTATTTGTTGATATCTTCATTGTTGGAACAAATGTACCGAATGGTGTTCCTCTACCTGTTGTAAATAAAACCATATGACAACCAGCTGCCGCTAAAGCTGAGGCTGCAACTAAGTCATTTCCTGGCCCACTTAAAAGATTTAATCCATTAGTTTTTAAAGTTTCACCATATTTTAATACGCCTACAACAGTTGAATCTCCTGATTTCTGTGTACAACCTAAAGATTTATCCTCTAATGTTGTAATTCCACCAGCTTTATTTCCTGGAGAAGGATTTTCATATATAGGCTGGTTATACGCCATGAAATATTCTTTAAAATCATTTATTAAATGTACAGTTTTATCAAAAGTTTCATTATCTTTAGCTCTATTCATAAGAATTGTTTCCGCACCAAACATCTCAGGAACTTCAGTAAGTATTGTTGTTCCACCTTGTGCAACTAAGAAATCCGAAAAACTACCCACAAGAGGATTTGCGGTTATTCCCGAGAACCCATCTGAACCACCGCACTTTAATCCAACTTTTAAATTTGATAGAGATACTGATTCTCTCTTATCATCTTTCATATTTTCATAAAGCTCACGTAATATTTTGGTGCCCTCCTCTATCTCGTTAGAAACTTCCTGTGATACTAAAAATTTAATTCTAGTTGTATCATATTCTCCTAATGACTCAATAAATTCAGCCATTGTATTATTTTCACAACCAAGTCCAAGTACTAACACGCCTCCAGCATTAGGATGCTTTACTAAATTTCCAAGCATAGTTCTTGTATTTGCATGATCATCTCCCAATTGAGAGCATCCATAATTATGTTTAAAAATTTCAACTCCATCGATTCCAACAGGTTTTACATCTTCTTTGAAATTTTCGATTATTCTTTCACCAATTCCATTAACGCACCCAACAGTTGGTACTATCCAAAGTTCATTTCTTATACCAACATTACCATTTGCTCTTTTATATCCATCAAAAGTAAGATTTCTATTTTCTATAGAAACTTGCTTTAGCTGTTGATTAAAATTATATTCCATAATTCCATCCAAATTTGTTTTAATATTATGCGTGTGAATCCATTCTCCTAATGATATATCTTTAATAGCATGTCCTATTGGATATCCATACTTTATTACATTGTCATCAACTTTAAAGTCTGATATAGCTACTTTGTGGCCTCTTTTTATGTCTTCTTTTATTTCTATTTTTTTATTTTCAACTTCTATAATTTCACTTTTAGACAAATCTCTAAGCGCTACTACAACATTGTCTTTTTCATTTATTTTTATAATTTCTTTCATTAATCTCTACCTACTTCCATTAAATTATTGTTCATAACTTTAAATTTAACAGCCATATGAATATTCTATAATACTAATTTATAATCTTATTTCTAAATAACTTCTTTTATAGCTTCCTTCATCCCTACTTTTTCAATTATTTCTAAATATCTTGAAACTTCATCAGCTAGGTTAGGAATTTCATTTAAATTACTTCCCCAATTCTTTTCATACGCAAGAACAGAAGTTACAATTTTGTTTAGGCCTTCTTTTGTTCCATCGTATTTTTCCCATAATTTCTTAAATAATTCTAATATATCCTCATCATCAGTTAATTGAATGTCTTTGTCTCCTCTTTTTCCTTTGTAGAATTCTATTAAAGATGCAAGGGAGAATACTAGTTTCTTAGGAAGCGCCCCTTTTCTCTTTAGATATTCAGTCAAACTTGGTAAATCTCTTGTTTTGTATTTAGATAATGAATTTAATGCTATACTCATTAGATAATGCTTCACATATGGATTTTGAAATCTTTCTATAATCGCATCTGCAAATTCTACTAGCTCTTCGTGAGGCAAATCTAAAGTTTCTATAATTTCATCATATATTACATCGTGGACATATCTTCCTATAACCTCATGATCAACCGCTTCCCCTACAGTTTCTAAACCATAAAGATATGCTACTGGAACCATTGCTGTATGAGGCCCATTTAAAATTCTAACTTTTCTTGTTCTATATGGTGTCATATCATCTACAACTTTTACATTAAGTCCAGCTTTTTCTATTGGTAATTCATCTTTTATAGACTGAGGGCCTTCTATTACCCATAAGTGGAATATTTCACCTACATCTACTAAATTATCATCATATCCAAGTTCTTCTCTAACTTCATCAATTGTATCTCTTGGATATCCTGGAACTATTCTATCAACTAAACTACAGCAAAAAGTATTAGCATCATTTATCCAATTCACAAAATCTTGTCCTAAATTCCAAATTTCTGCATACATTAATACTATTTCTTTAAGTTTTTCACCATTTCTATCAATAAGCTCACATGGAATTATAATAAAACCTTTACTATTATCACCATTAAACACCATAAATCTACGGAACAAAAATGCAGTTAACTTACCTGGAAAACTTTTTTGACATCCTCCATTTAACTTATCATTTTCATCAAATGCAATTCCTGCTTCAGTTGTATTTGACACTATAAATCTTAATTCCGGATTTTCTGCAACTTTTAAATATTCATTATAATCTGTATATGGATTAATTCCTCTACTTATACTATTGATTATTTTATGTGTTTTTATAGCTCTTTTTCCTTGAACTCCTTGAAGATAAAGTGTAAACAAGCCATCTTGTTCATTTAGCATATTAACTAGTCCACCTTCTTGAGGCTGAACGATTACGACACTTCCATTGAAACCTGCTTCTTCATTCATTTTGTCAATTTGCCAATCAACAAATGCTCTTAGGAAATTTCCTTCCCCAAATTGTAGCACTTTTTCAGGGTAAGTCTTAAATTCTTTATATAGTTTCTTATTCAATTTCATTAGTTATTCCTCCTAAGTTTTTTCATTAAAAATATCTTAAACTAATTTCAATGGACAATTAACAATGCAAATTTTATCATTTTAATATTTGATATACCTTCAATTAGTAATATTAATTTGGATCTATATATTATTAAAGATAAGTAAAAGTTTATTTTAAATATTATTTGAAGTTTATAATTTAGAGATAGAATACACTTAAAATTTAATTATCAAAATAATCCTCTTTACTTATCCTTAAATGTAATTAACATTTTATATGAAGGAAATACTTTTAATAGCGCTAACATTTTCAATTGTTAGAAATATAGTAGTATCTGTTTCAGAAAATTCTATCTTTCAACACCTTGTCTCTTTCCTATGAATTCCATCAGTTGATCATAATATGGATAACCTTCCATATCTCCTTGTACCAATGTTGCCATAGCTCCAACACCGTTAGCATATTGTCCAATTTCGTTTAGTGATAATTTTTCTAAATATCCAGCTAAAAATCCAGCTGCAAAACCATCGCCTGCTCCAGCTGTATCTTGTTTTCTTTGGCTATTTCTATTGCTCTGTATACTGCTCTTCTACAACTTTCCGATAAAGCTGGCGTTATACCTGTAATATGAAGAATTTTAGCTTGGTTAAAACATCCATTTTAGATTCTCTCCTTCGCTTTTCTATATGCATCCATAAATTCTTTAACAGTCCTTTGAACTAGATCATAATCGCCTAAAACTTCTTTCCTTCTCATTATTACACCTCAAATTCTTTTTTAATTAATATCTTTATAATAAATATATATACAGGTTTTAGATAATAAAATTATTCTTTAGAATATCAATTAGTTTAAAATTCATAGTATTTTAAACTATTTTTTAGAATATATATTATAATTTCAAACATTTATTTCTTAACAAATCTATTTTGCGCTATCACTATTAATTAAATACACAGTTCTTAAAATGGTTAACTTAAAATATTATTAATAAATTATAGTATGAAAATTATGGGTTTGAAGAATTCTATATTATTTTAAAGTCTATATTACTGATTTTCTGTATTTTTAAGAACTGTGTTATATATTAAATAAGTTTATAGCTTATTTATATATCAAAACATTTTTTCTTTGCTTATTGTATTAAAGTATTTATAAATATTTTAATACAATAAGCACTTTTCGTTCACGTTAACAATTAGAGATCGAACAATTGTTAACGTGAACAATTTTAGTTAAAAATTATTTAAGTTATATTTACATTATAGTATCAAATCAAAAAATATGCAATACTTTTTTGTGAACGTTAACAGTTTTTTACAAGTATATATCTTTTTATTTACTCAATATATAAAGACAAAACACTATCAACTTATATTTTGAGAGTTGATAGTGTTTCATTATTCTTAGCTAAATATCAATGATTTATTTATATAATTATTATTCTAATATTCCTTTTTCCCATTTTCCTTCTTGTAAATCTTGAGCAACTTTTCTGTACTTGTCATCTGGTAAGTTGTGTAATATACCTACTACAAGAGCAGCTAAAGCTAAAGCTACTGCTGGATACAATGTCATTGCTCCCTTAATTCCTAACAATGTTTCTGAACTTTGTTGTGCATTTGCAACATATCCAGTCATACCTAATACACTTGCACTAACAAGCGCAGCGATTGATTGAGCTATCTTTCTTGAAAAGTTGAATGCAGCATAAGTCACGCCTTCTTTTCTTATTCCAGTATGCCAATGACCGTAGTCAATTGCATCTGTAACAAATGCCCAAGTTACTCCATTTGGAATAGCCAATGCAACATATCCTATTGTAACAAGAACTGTGAAAGTAGTAGCATTTGTTGGTATTACAAAGTTTAATCCATTTGCAATAATTCCAATTACTAATCCTGTAATTGCAGTTTTCTTTTTACCAAACTTCTTTACTAAGAATGGAATAGCAAATATACCAATTACAGAACATCCAATCATTATACCATTAACTTTTGGTTGAAGTGCAATATCTCCTAAGTTATATTGGCAGAAGAAAATCATCATTTGGTTGTTAGTATTCATAGCTGATATTGTAAATAATTGCATAAGAATTAAACATAATAATGGTCTGTTTGTAAATACAACTTTAAAATAATCTTTAGCAGATGCCTTTTCTGATTTACCTTCTCTGTTAACTACAACGTGTTCTTTTGTGTTTGCAAAACAGATAAAGAATGAAACAACTCCTATAACAGCCATAACTGCAGCTGCAACTGGATAACCAACTTTTTTATCACTAAACATCATAAGAATAGGTACAAAAGCTACCCCTGTTATTAATTGTGCTCCTAATGAACCAGCTTGTCTAAATGTAGCTAATTGGCTTCTATCCTCTACATCTCTTGTCATAACCGATGCTAATGATCCGTAAGGAACATTAGTGAATGAATATACAAGCCCCCAAATCATATATGTTGCATAACCATATATAATCTTAGATGAAAGCGGCATCTCAGGCATAGTAAAAGTAATAATTGTAAGTAGTGCAAGAATTATACTCGAAATCATCATTACAGGTCTAAACTTTCCTGATTTACCTGCTTTTCTACTATCTATTAATGATCCTGCTAATGTATCCATGAATGCATCGAATATTTTTGTAAATGCAAATATACCACCAACTGCTCCAGCACTAATTCCACATGTATCTATAAAAAACTTTGTAAGATATGATTGACCTAAGTCAAACATAAATCCATTACCAAAATCTCCAAAACCGTAAGAAATTTTCTCTCTTAAACTTAATTTAACGTTTCCATTATTAGCATTAGTTGATGCGTTTTTGTCAACAGAATTTAACATTCCTTTTCCTCCGTATCTTTAATTTAGTTAATTTTTTATTCATTAAACCAATATTATAAATTATCTTTTATTTTACAAATTAGGTTTTGGTACTCATCATCGCTTAAATATATTTTTTGTGGATTCATCTCAAAAGTTTTTCCCCAAGATGGGCCGCCTTCATATTTAGGTACAATATGAAGATGAAGATGTTTCATAGTATCAGCAAATGCTCCATAATTTACTTTATCTGGATTAAAGGCTTTACGGATTGCTTTAGCTACCTTTCTAGCGTCATTTATGAAAGCTGCTGCTTCCTCTTCAGTTAAATCCGCAATTTCACTCTTATGTTCCTTATAAACAACATTGCATCTTCCACCATAAGTTTGTTCCTTAAACAAATATACTGTTGATACGTCTAAATCACAAATCTTAATCATTAAAGAATCTAAATCTTGATTCTTTGAACAATAAAAACAATTTTCATCAAAACTCATTTATTTACCTCCTTTATTATTGATATATATTTACTTATCATGCAATTAAGAAAGTTTAATTGCACGATAATAAATTTCATTATAAAACTACTTTAACAGCTTCCTTCATTCCTACTTTTTCAATTATTTCTAAATATCTTGAAATCTCATCAGCAAGATTAGGAATTTCATTTAAATTGATTCCCCAATTCTTTTCATACCCAAGAACTGAAGTTACAATTTTGTTTAGTCCTTCTTTTGTTCCATCGTATTTTTCCCATAATTTCTTAAACAATTCCAATATGTCCTCATCATCAGCTAATTGAATATCCTCTTCTCCTCTTTTTCCTTTGTAGAATTCTATTAAAGATGCAAGGGAAAATACTAATTTCTTAGGAAGTGTACCTTTTCTCTTTAGATATTCAGTCAAACTTGGTAAATCTCTTGTTTTATATTTAGATAATGAATTTAATGCTATACTCATTAAATAGTGCTTTACATATGGATTTTGAAATCTTTCTATAATCGCATCTGCAAATTCCACTAATTCTTCGTGAGGCAAATCTAAAGTTTCTATAATTTCATCATATATTACATCATGGACATATCTTCCTATAACCTCATGATCAACCGCTTCCCCTACAGTTTCTAAACCATAAAGATATGCTACTGGAACCATTGCTGTATGAGGCCCATTTAAAATTCTAACTTTTCTTGTTCTATATGGTGTCATATCATCTACAACTTTTACATTAAGTCCAGCTTTTTCTATTGGTAATTCATATTTTATAGACTGAGGACCTTCTATTACCCATAAGTGGAATATTTCACCTACATCTACTAAATTATCATCATATCCAAGCTCTTCTCTAACCTCATCAATTGTATCTCTTGGATATCCTGGCACTATTCTATCAACTAAACTACAGCAAAAAGTATTAGCATTGTTTGTCCAATCAATAAAGTCTTGTCCTAAGTTCCATACTTCTGCATATCTTAATACTATTTCTTTAAGTTTTTCACCATTTCTATCAATAAGCTCGCACGGAATTATAATAAATCCCTTACTGTCATCTCCATTAAATGCATTAAATCTGTGATATAAGAATGCTGTTAGCTTACCTGGATAACTTTTTTGACATCCTCCATTTAAAGTATCGTTTTCATCAAATGCAATTCCTGCCTCTGTTGTATTTGACACTATAAATCTTAATTCTGGATTTTCTGCAACTTTTAAATATTCATTATAGTCTCTGTAAGGATTAATTCCCCTACTTATACTATTGATTACTTTATGAGTTTTTGATGCTTGCCCATTTTGAACCCCTTGTAAATATAAAGTGTATAAACAATCTTGATCATTAAGCATGTCCACAAGACCATTTTCTAATGGCTGAACAACTACAACGCTTCCATTGAAATCTGCTTCATCATTCATTTTATCTATTTGCCAATCAACAAAAGCTCTCAAAAAGTTACCTTCTCCAAATTGCAATACTTTTTCTGGATATGTTTTAAATTCTTTATATAATTCCTTATTTAATTTCATAGCTATTCCTCCTAAATCTTCACTTCATCTGTATCTTTGCATTATTGTATGAAAATAAGCATCTCACTTATTTTCATACATAAAAGATTACATATTAAAGTATTTGTCTGCGTTATTATAACTAATGTCAGCTACAATTTGTCCTAAATGTTCAATGTCATTAGGTAACTCGCCATTTTCTACCCATTCTCCAATTACATTGCAAAGTATTCTTCTAAAATATTCATGTCTTGTGTAAGATAAAAAGCTTCTAGAGTCTGTTAACATTCCAACAAATGTGCTTAGCATGCCTAAATTAGCTAAAGTTCTAATTTGATCTTGCATACCAATCTTGTGATCATTAAACCACCAAGCTGATCCAAATTGTATTTTGCCCTTAATTCCGTCTCCTTGGAAGCATCCAAGTAATGTTCCTATTGTAGAATTATCATTTGGATTTAAACTATATATAATAGTCTTAGGTAAAGCTTTTTCACTATTTAATGCATCTAATAACCTTGATAGTGGAATTGCAACTTCTGTGTCATTAAGTGAATCAAATCCTGTATCAGGTCCCAATTTTTCGAACATTACTTTGTTATTATCTCTAACGCAATTCATGTGAAATTGCATTACCCATCCTAGATCGTGATATAATTTTCCAAAGAACTTTAATATATATACTCTTAATTTATTTTCATCTTCAAAAGATACTTGTCCATTTTTAAGTACGTTTGCAAAAATTTCTCTAACTTCTTCTAACGAAGCATTTCCTACTGGAACAAAATCCAATGCATTATCTGATACTCTACATCCAGCTTCATGAAAATATTCCACTCTCTTTTTTAATGCTTCTAAATATTCATCAAAGTTTGAAATTTTAGAACCAACTACTTCTTCTAGTTTGTTAAACCAATCTTTAAATGTTTCTTTATTAACTCCTAGAGCTTTATCAGGTCTAAAAGCTGGTAATACTTTCACATCAAAGCTTTTATCTTCTTTTATTGCTAAATGATATTCTAATGAATCTATAGGATCATCTGTTGTACATATCACTTTTACATTTGATTTCTTTATAAGATTTCTTACTGTAAAATCATCGCTATTTAACAGCTTATTAACTTTTTCCCAAATAGCAGGTGCACTTTTTTCATTTAAAACTTCATCTATTCCAAAGAATCTCTTAAGTTCTAAGTGTGTCCAATGATAAAGTGGATTTCCGATAGCTAATGATATAGTCTTTGCCCAAGCTAAGAACTTTTCATAATCACTTCCATCTCCTGTAATATATTTTTCATCTATGCCCAAAGTTCTCATCTGTCTCCATTTATAATGATCACCATAAAGCCATACTTGAGTTATATTTTCAAACTTTTTGTCTTCTAATATTTCCTTCGGATTAATGTGGCAATGATAATCAATAATTGGCATTTTTTCTGAATAATTATGATATAATTTTTCAGATACTTCGTTGCTTAATAAAAAATTTTCATCCATAAACTTTTTCATATCAAAATCCTCTTTTCTTTTTTGTTCACGTGAACAAAAATACGTGCAAATTCCTGTTCACGTGAACATTTTCTTGTATCTACTTGATAACTTTATTATAATATCATATTTCAAATAACGCAACACTTTTTTGTGAACGTTAACAACTTTTTTTAATAATTAGTGCTTAAATTCACTAATTATTAAAATCCATTATTAAAGTTTTTTTACTGATTTTCTTACTACAAGCTGAGATTGTATATAAACTTTTTCTTTATCTACTTCTTTATTCTTTATAAGATTTAATAAGTTTCTTCCGCCATATTCGCTCATCGCCAAAGAATCCTTCCTCACGCTTGTCAATGGAGGAGTTACATAGTTACAAAAGTTGCTATCATCAAACCCTATAATTGAGATATCTTCTGGAACTTTTAACCCAGCTTCAAATATTGCTTTCATAGCCCCCACCCCAATATCATCATTAGCGCAAAATACTGCTGTTGGAGCATTCTCTAATTTAAGTAACTTTTTCATATTCTCATATCCACTTTTAAGGTCATATCTACCACTTAAAATATATTCATCATTAATTGGAATATTATTATCCTCTAACGCTCTTATATATCCTCTTTTTCTATATACTGTTGATTCAAATTCCTTATTTCCTTGCAATAATGCTATTTTCCTATGATTATTCTCTATAAAATAAGTAACTGCATCATAAACTCCTTTTGTATCATCTGACATTATGTTTACTAGTCCTTCATTTTCAATATATCTATTTATAACTACAGTTGGTATATTTTTCTCTAAAATAGTTTGTATAAATTCATCGTCATTTTTACTTTGGCTTACAACGATTATTCCATCAAAATTTCTATTATCAATTAAGTGAGAATATTGATAATCATCTATACCTCTTACAACCAAATTATATTCTTTATCTATGACATTATTAACTCCTCTTATAATTTCATGAAAGAATGTATCTGATGTTCCTTCGCTAATTGATGAAAAAAATACTCCTATAACGTATGATTTTAATAGAACAAGACTCTTAGCACTATAATTTGGTACATAATTCAATTCTTTTGCTAAAGCCATAATTTTAACCTTGGTTTCTTCATTAATATAAGGACTATTATTAAGTGCTCTAGACACCGTTGTATGAGAAACATTCGCTAATTTTGCAATATCTTTTATAGTGACACTCATATTTTCTTTACACTCCTTATTAAGTAAACTTTTTTCACCATATACGATAATCACAGTATATAAAAAAGCTTAATTTACTTCTAGTAATATTTTAATAATTAAAATTTATTTTTGCAACCTATACGATTTTAACTGTTTTTCCTCAATTTATCAATGTTATATTTAATTTTTATATTTAGTTGTTTTCACAGTAATCTTCAATGGTTTGAGCAACTATTTTTGCTTGCACTACTGCTTCTACTACAGTTTTAGCACCAGTAACAACATCTCCTGACGCAAATGTACCTTTTTTAGTCGTATTTCCTTTATCATCAGTTATTAGTAATCCCCACCTATTGGTATTTAATTCTGTTGTGTTTGAAACTATATTAGTTCTAGGGGTTTGACTTACAGCTACAATTATTGAATCACATTTAAAAAACTCTTCCTTTTCTTCAATAACTTTGTTTTGAATTTTTCCATCTGACTCTACTACATTCTCAGTATTAACCAACTTTATTCCATCTTCTGTTATTTCTAATGGCGATTTAAATAATTCAAAATTAATTTTATCTTCCTTAGCTTCTCTTATTTCTTGCTTGGTTGCAGACATTTGATCAAAGCCTTTTCTATATATTATTGTAACATCTTCAACTCCATTTCTTTTTGCACTTCTTGCGGCATCCATAGCTACATTACCAGCTCCAATAACAGCCACTTTATTACCCAACTTATAGTTCTCTGGTGATTTTAGATAATCAATAGCAAAATGTACATTTCCTAAAGTCTCACCTTTAATATTTAATGTTCTTGGATTCCATACTCCTGTGCCAATAAACACTGCTTTATAGCCATCCTCAAACAATCTATCTAATGTTATTACAGGGCCAATAAGAGTATTAGGCCTAACTTTTACACCTAGCTCCATTAATCTATCTTCAATAGAATCTATTAATTTTTTTGGCAGCCTATATTCTGGAATTCCATACCTTAGTACCCCACCTATCTTCTCATGCGCATCAAAAATAGTAATATTGTATCCTTTCTTAGCTAGTATAAATGCAATAGTAATTCCTGCTGGACCACCACCAATTATAGCAACTCGGTCTTTCTTTTTAGAAACAGCTTTAAACCTTGTTTCTTCTATGTATCTTTGAGATATTTCTTGCTCTATATCATGAAATCTTATTGGTTCCCCTTTAATCCCTCTTATACAATTTCCTTTGCATTGGTCTTCATGAATACATACTAATGAACATACTGCTGAAAGCGGATTATTTTCAAATAATATTTCTCCTGCTTCTTCAATTTTTCCTTCCTTATACATATTTATAATATCAGGTATAGGCGTTTCTACTGGACAATTAAACTTACAAGCTGGCTTCTTACATAGTAAGCATCTATTTGCTTCACAAATCAAATTATCATTATTTATCATATATCTTCCTCCTTATCATCATTTGTATATAAAGTATACTAACTTAATTTAGTACTTATTTCAATAATATATATCAAAAAATATGCTATACTTTTTATCATAAAAGATAGCATATTTTATTGACCCTGTCCTTATATTTCTTTATATTACATAAAGTTTTGCTCAAACATAAATTTATAGTTACTCTATTATTTTTTATATAAATATAAAGTTCCGTTTTTAGGGCTGTATACTAACTTGCCTGTAAAGCCCCTTTTCTTCAATTCTTTTTGAAGACTATACATAAAAAAACCATGGGTAACAATTAAAATATTTTCTGTACCTTCTTTTATGGTTTCACTTAATAATAAATCAACAAACTTCTCAGCTTTCTCTCTTGTAATACTCTTATTTTCTTGTTGAGATTTATGATTGAAATACCATGCTATTCTTCCACCAATTGCCCAAAACCAATACGGAAGCTTTAAATTACTTTTAAATATTGGATCAATAATAGTTTCTCTAATTAGATCATTTTGAATTATATTATCATTATATACATGTTGTGCTGTAGTTATTGCTCTTATAAGAGTACTAGAATAACACTTATCCCAATTTATTCCCATAAGCTCTACATCTTTTCTAATTACACCACTTATATTATAATTTTCTTCCCAAATTTTAAATTCTTTTGATGTCATAAAAAAACTTTTACGGTAATCAACTTTAAAATGTCTAATGAGACCAACATTCATAAAAATCCCTCTTGTCTTTTATTATTCATATAAGAATTATAATGATTTAGGCATTAATCTGCTTAATGATTTCAATTAACATATTAACCCTATTAAATGGAGTAATGAAATATAATCCATCCGCAATATTTTTTAGTTTCTTTCCTATCTCCACAGTAATTTTTACACCGATTTCTTGTGCTTCTTCTTTGCTCATATTTTCCGAAAACATTTGTACATATTTATCTGGTATAGTTACTCCAGGAAGCTCATTATTTAAAAACATTGCGTTTCTATAACTTACAACCGGAAGTAATCCTGCTAAAATCTTTACATTAGTCCTTTCTTTAATCATCTTCAAGAACTCTATAGCATTGTCATCATAGATAGGTTGTGTTAAAAAAAACTTTGCACCTTTTTCTATCTTCTTCATCATTCTATTATATTCTACTTCTTTATTTAAAACATTCAAATTCAAAGCACCGCCTACATAAATACTATCTTCTTTGAATATTTCTTCATTCATGCTTTCTATTAATTCTATTAACCTAAATGAATTTAAGTTAAATACGCTTTTTGTTTCAACTTTACTCGCATCAGATATAGGATCACCAGTAATTGCAAGGATATTTCTTATATTTTCAATATGAGATCCTATTAAACTTGACCTTATTGCATTAGTATTTTTATCTCTACAACAAATATGAGGCATAGCTTCAATTCCTATTTCTCTCTTGATTTTAGATGATATAATAGTCGAATCTGCCCTAACCTTCGACATTGGTGAATCCGGAACTGTTACTAAATCAATATTGTTTTCTTTACATATCTTGGCTCCATCTATAATTCTTGATATATCTGTATCAATTGGTGCCGATAATTCGATAGCTACAACAAACTCACCATTTTCGAGCTTATCTTTAAAAGTATTCTTAGCCTTTTTCTCAAAACTTTTAACTTTTGGCTCAGATTTAGTATTAGCATTCACTACATTAGAATTCTCATTAACTATTTGGGTTAGTTGTTTAATATAGCTTGGATTTGTTCCACAGCATCCCCCTATAATAGAAACTCCATAAGACCTTATTTCATTAACTTTTTTTGCAAAATATAATGGATTGTTTGGATAAACTGTTCTTTCGTGAATTATCTCTGGATAACCTGCATTAGGCAATACTGAAACAATTTCATTTTCTATATCAATTTTTTTAACAATTTCCAATATATGTGCTGGACCAGAACCACAGTTGAACCCAAATGCATCTATATATTTTGTATTTCGTACTTCTTTAATCAATTTAGCTGCACTTAACCCATCTCTTGTAAATCCATCTGGCTTAACAGCAAATTGAGTAAGTATGAAGCTATCAGTGTTCTTGTACTTAATATATTCACTTATTTTTTTTAGGTAATTATAGTTGCTAAAAGTTTCGAATATAAAAATATCTATCCCATTTTCTAAAAAGCAATCTACTATATATTTATATTCTTCTAAAACTTCATTGCTAAATTCATCTAAATTATCTGTTTTAATAGGTCCAATACTTGCACCTATTAAAACAGAAGTATTTCTTGTTACTTCTTTAGCTAAGTTTATTCCTGATTTAATTATGTCCATTAATGTTTCTAACGATACTCCAAGATCATATGTATTAGCAGAAAAAGTATTTGTTCTAATTAGTTTAGCCCCAGCTTCAATATACTCTTTATGTATTCTTTTTATAGTTTCTTTATCATTTAAGTTACCAAATTCGCAATAAGATACATCATTACCTGTTACTTCTGAATAATATGTTCCCATTGCCCCATCACATATTAGTATATTATCTTTTAATAGCTCTTTTATCATTTTTAATCTCCCCAAATCCTTATTAATAATACTTACTAGTAAGTATACTATAATTTTTTATTCTAGTCCTCTTTTTTAATACGATTTTCCTACTGCTAAATTTATTTTTTTTAGCTAAAGTATAAGGCAAATAAAAAGTAGATCTATCTTTGATGATATTCATCTAGATAAATCTACCCTTAAATAACTCATTAATTTTTAACAGTCTTATTAGCTGTATTCTCGTCAGTTTTTGGCACTTGTATAGTCTTATTAGGATCTTCCTGAATTTTTCCTGACGTAGGATTATTTACAATAGTTCCGTTATCTGGACCTATATTAATAGTATTGTCATCCTTTGTAGGACTTGTCACTGGTGTATTTCCCTTGTTATCATTCTCATTTTGTGCTGGGACCTCTGGTTGTAAATTTAATACACCATCATCCTTTTGTTCTTTTTTAGTGTTATCTATAGTTTTCCCTGTACCAATATTAGGTAATGAATCATCAGCTGCTCCTTTTATCTCAGGCTTATCTACAGTTGTTTTTTCAGGTTTTGCATCTGAATTTGAGCTAGTAGCAGGAGTAACGACATCACTATTTTTTTCATCTTTTGCATCCCACTGAGTTACATTTTCTTTATCTTTTATACTTGCAGTAATTTCTTTTACTGGTGCTACATCTATTTTATTCTTTGTACTCTCATCTACCACTAGAGATGCTTCATATCTTCCTAAGCTTATTCCTTTTGTCTTAGCTTCATCAACATCTTCCTTATCACCTTTAACATAAGTAACTTTTTCTGTATTAAAGGTAGATTGAATAACGTCCTTTATATCTTTCTCATAAGCACTGTTATCTTCATTTTTTATAAATGCAAATCCAACCAATACTTCCCTATTAGTATCTAAATATTTTTTTTCTATAAGTTTCTCTTTTATTTTTTGTATTCCTTCATCAAGAGATATACCTTTAACATCAGTAAAATCTATATTCTTTCCATCATTGTTTACACCTTCAACACTAATAATCTTTAATTTACTATCAGCTTCTATCTGTATACTAGGATTGATATCTAAACTAACAACTGCATATGCTGTATCAGATTTCATAGTATGAAAGAAGGTGAATACTATTAAAAACAACGCTGCAATTGCTCCAATTGACTTAATAAAGTTATTATACCTATAAGTCCCACCATTACTAGACTTAATAACATCATCTTCAAAATAAAATATTTTTTGCCCTATTTTCATATCTTTCTTAGGTGCAATCTTTTCCATTATGCCATTATCATTTAAAGCTATGGCATAACTCTTTTTAATTTCCATTATTATTCCCCTATTCATTCTTTTCACCTACTTTCTGATCCAATTTTTTAAAGCACTGAGATTTTTATCAATTATTATTACAACAGAAATTATAAATTTTTTGCTTCTTTTTATTACCTTTTCTGTAACTGAAAACTTCAAAACAATCTTTTTGATTGGTAATCTTTTCTTTAAATACATAAAAGATAAAAATTCCTCATCCTTTGATATTTCTTCTGATAAATTAATTGCATTCTTTCTCGTTGCTTGTTGTTTGGGAGCTTCATTCACCAAATCTTCCAAAGTAAAACCAAACGAACTTATTTCATTCTTTAAGGTAGTTATTTCTTCCAGCAACATGCTATTATCTTCTTTAGGCTCAAAATATTCATCTCTAAAATCCAAACCTTTGTCCACTAATTCGTCCAAAGATGAATGATTATGCTTATTTTCACCTTTTAAGTAATTCTTTATTCTACTTCCAATTACCAATTTTGCAAAAGATAAAAAATGTCCCTTCTCATTATCGTATCTTTCAATTGCCTCATGAAAACCAAGTAATCCAACACTAAGTTCTTCATCATTTTCGCAAGATACATAGCGACCTGTCACATCTGAAATACTTTTTATTATAAAAGGCATATGATTTTCAATAAGTTCATTTATACTTGTGTTCTTATCAACATTTAAATCTATTAAAACACATTCGAGCATGACATACGCTCCCTTCTCCGGTCATTATTATATACAAAAAAAAATATAAGTTTTGGTACTTTTTATTAAACAAATGTAAAACTTTAATTTCTAGGCTTAATTTAACATTTCATAAAAATGCTTTCGTAAAATCTAAACTGATACTTACTATTATATCATGTATTAAATATATTTTTAACTTTGTTGGTTGAAAAATATATTTATAGAACTTTTTTTCTCTTATTAATGTAATTTCTAACACTTTTTTTATTAATTTAACAAAAGATATCATTCACATATTTATATTATTAAAACATAAATTTAATTTTTAATTTAATTACAGTATATTTTACTAAAACAAAAAGGAGCTTAGAGACCGGCGAAGGACACTCTAAGCTCCACATTAGCACTTTACGTACCAACTGCTTATTTAGAATAACATAAATGTTTCAAAATTTCAACACAAATTATAAACTTTATCTATATATGTTAAATTTAAAGTCCTAATATAGATATATATATGTTTTAATAATAAATTTACATTTAAAACTCTAGTAAGCAAAGCGCTCAATTAAGAGTAGAATCTTGAAATTTAATTACAACATATATACTAACACATTCCCCCGTTACCACTACTATTATTATCTCCACCGCAAGCATTCATATTATTAGAATTAGGTTTAACATTTTTATTTGCATATTTTTTCATATAATCAATGACTCTTGACTGCAATTTGTTTAAGCTGTCCAAATATTCATGGTTATTAGGATCTAATTCTACAGCTTTTTTCAAGTAATTAAGCCCACTGTCAAACCATCCCTTTTGAACAGATATAAAACCTTGAAGATAATTCCATTCTGCTGAATTCGCATTATTTATTAAGTTCAATTTTGCTTCAGCTTCAGAAAAGTTTTTATTATCGACTAAATCACGAATTTCTTTATATAGATTACCATTAATAATGAGCTCATATGCCGCACTAAGAGCTAAAACTTTTTGTTTGGTGGTCTCATTTTGATTTTGTGTATATTCTTCCAAAATATCTTTGAATTTATTTTTTATTTCTTCTTCAGAAGCTGTTTTTTCAACGCCTAAAACCTCGTATGGATCCAATTTAATTACACCTCTTTACTCTATCTTCTATTCCACTATTAAATATATTTAATAAAAATTAGTAATATTCTTAGATGCACTTAATTTGGTTCAAAATAACCTAATAGATTTTATTAGTTGGCTACAAATAGTACTTTTTTAAAATTACAGCTCTTATGCTTTCATATTTTATATGTGAAGGTAGTTCTTTTTTTAGTACATTTATCTTATCATATCCATGCTCTTGGCATACATCTATTATTAGCTTTTCATCTTCTTTATTATAAAATTCTTCTAAATTTACATGGAATATATTTTCTCCAAACTCTTTTATATACTCTGTTACATACCCTAGGATAGTTGAAATTGAGACCTCTAATTTTTGAGATACTTCATGTATATTTATATTCTGCTTAAGCATATCTATTGAGATTTGATCATTCTCTCTAGTCTCTCCATCAATTATAACCTTTCTTCTTTTTCTTTCAATCCATTCTACTTCTCTATCATTTTCTGACAAATATTCGGTTACTATATTTATTATCTTTTCTCCATACGAACTTATTTTCTTAGGTCCCATGCCTGTTATATCTTTTAATTCATCTAAAGAAATTGGGTATCTTCCGCTTATTTCCTTTAGAGTATTCATTGTCAGTATTGCTTGTGGTAATGCTCTTTCTTTTTTAGCGAATTCTTTTCTTGCATTGTCTAATCTCTCGTATAATTCTAAGTCGGTTTTAACTTCTAATCTATATTCTTCATCTTTATTTATACTCTTTTGTTCACCTAACAAACCTTCATCATGATCAGGTATCACAATTTCATGTTCTTCTACAAAATTACGTATTACATCTTCAAATACTTTTCCGTATTTATTATATTTTACTTCTCCAACTCCAGAAACTTTAAGCATTTCATATTTTGATATTGGATAATTTACAGCCATTTCTTTTAATGTAACATCGCCGAATATTATATATGGTGGAACATTGTTTTCCTTTGCCAGTTCTTGTCTTAGATTTCTAAGAATCTCAAAAAGTTCATTGTCTTCACTAGCTTTCTTTTCTACTCTAAACTCTTTTAATTGAACTTTTTCTTGAGACGTTAATACTCTTCTTGATCTATCATTTAAACTCAACACTGGATATGTACCTTCAACCATATTAATATATCCATGAGAGATCAATGTATTAATAAAGTTTTTGAGATCTTCTGCTGAATATTCTTTCATTAATCCATAAGTAGAAAGCTCGTTAAAATGAAATTGAATAACTTTTTTATTTTTAGATCCTCTAAGTACATCTACAAGCATTCCAATTCCAAATTTAACTTTCATCCTGTATATACACGAAAGAACTTTTTGCGCTTCTATTGTCTTATCAACAAACTCTCCTTCACTCAAACAATTACTGCAATTATCACATTGCCCATTATATGTTTCTCCAAAATACTCCAAGACGTATTTTCTATAACAATAATTGCTATATACAAAATCCATCATTTGTTGGAGCTTTCTATATTGATTGTTCTTTCTTTCTACATCTTCTATTGAGTTTTCTATTAAATACTTTTGGACCTGAACATCTTGAGGTGAAAATAATAATACGCATTCACTCTTTTCTCCATCTCTTCCTGCTCTTCCAATCTCTTGATAGTAACTTTCAATATTTCTTGGCATATTATAGTGTACAACATATCTTATATTAGGTTTGTCTATCCCCATTCCAAAAGCATTGGTTGCTATCATAATGTCAGCCCTATCATATATAAAATTTTCTTGATTTTCTTTTCTAGTGCTTTCAGATAATCCCGCATGATAGCAAGTCACATTATACCCTTTCGCTTGCAAAGATTCATATAAATTATTGACTTCTTTCCTAGTTGCAGCATATATAATTCCTGAAACTTCTTTATTGTTTTCTATATATTTATATAAATATTCCTTTTTGTTACCACTTTTAATCACGCTTATAGATAAGTTTTCTCTATCAAAACCTGTTATAAAGACTTTAGGATTATTCAATTTAAGAAGATTTATTATATCTTCTCTCACTTCCTGTGATGCAGTTGCAGTAAATGCTGTTATTATAGGCCTCTTTTGAAGTAAACTTATAAAATGTGATATTTTTCTATAACTTCCCCTAAAGTCATGTCCCCATTGAGAAATACAATGAGCTTCATCTATAGCTATTTGGGAAATATTACATTTGGAAATAAAACTCAAAAATTCAAAAGATTCTAATCTTTCAGGGGCTATATAAAGAATCTTTATTTCACTATTTTCCAGATTGTTTATTACTTCTTTTTCTTCTATAGCACTCAGTGTGCTATTTATTAAAGCGCCTTTTATCCCCATATCCTTTAGCGTATCTACTTGATCTTTCATTAGAGATATTAGAGGTGAAATTACTATTGTTATTCCTTCTAGCATCAGTGCTGGTATCTGATAACAAATTGACTTTCCTCCTCCAGTTGGCATTATAGCAAGTACATCTTCTCCATTTATTATTTTACTTATTATGTCTTCTTGCCCTTTTCTAAATGACTTATATCCATAATATTTCTCCAAATAATTTAAAGCTACATTATCCATTTAATAATACTCCTTAGATTAATACTTCCATTAAACAAGGTAGTCAAAATTGATTTAAAAACCACTTTTAACTACCCTATATATTACTTAGCTAAAATTTCTATTCCAGTCTCAGTTATTAACACTGTATGTTCCCACTGAGCTGATAATTTATCATCGGCTGTATAAATAGTCCATTCATTTTCTTCATCAACAAAAACGTCATAAGTTCCTTGATTAACCATTGGTTCTACGGTAAGAATCATTCCAGGAACAAGCAACATTCCTGTTCCTTTCTCCCCTATATGAGGAACAAATGGATCTTCATGAAATTCATTACCTATTCCATGTCCACCTAATGCTCTTACTATTGTATATCCGTTTTTATGAGCATGTTCCTGACATGCTGCACCTATATCTCCTAGGAATCCCCAAGGTTTTATAGCTTCGATTCCTTTTAGCATGCATTCTCTGGCTACTTCTACTAATCTTTTGGCTTCTTCACTAACATTCCCAATCATAAACATTCTAGATGCATCCGAATAATATCCATCCAAAATCGTAGAAACATCTACATTTATAATATCTCCTTCTTTGATTATAATATTTTCATCTGGGATTCCATGGCATACTTCATTATTTATTGATGTACATACACTCTTTGGGAAACCCTCAAAATTCAATGGTGCTGGAATCGCCCCATGTTCTATAGTATAATCATATACCAATTTATCTATATCAGCAGTGCTCATTCCTGCTTTAATTTTGCTTGAAACCAAGTCTAAAACCCCATCATTAATCTTAGCACTTCTTTTTATTCCTTCTATATCTTTTGGACTTTTTATAATATTTCTTGGTGGTACTATATGGCCTTTTCTTTTAAAACTTTCAATTTTTTCATCAAATTCTAAATGGCATTTTTTATATTTCAAACCACTGCCACACCAACATTTTTCATTTCTATCTAAGATCATTGTTTTTATAACACCTCTTTATAATACATTATTATTTATTAATATTTTAGTTTTTTGTCATCAAATATTCAGCTATATATATAATACACCTAAACCAATTTAAATGCTCACCTATATTCTATTCTCTGCTAAAATCTTAACATCTTAAGCTTATCTTCCTTTAAGTAATATGGCATTTATAATTTTATAATGAAAAAGACTAGTAATTAATTTACTTTTATTTCCTATATTTAATAAGATTTCATATTCACTATCTATAATACCACTTAATATTATTTATGTTAACATCCTTTAAAATTTTATATTAACATACTTATTTTTTTGCTTTTTCAGCTTTAATGATTTTACCTTTTATAGTTATATTTTTTAACTCTTCTATAACTCTTTTTCCTTTTCCATTTAATATATCAACATACGATACTGAATCCTGAACATCTATTATTCCAATGTCTTCAGACTTAATACCTTCTATTTTACAAATAGCACCAACTATGTCTCCAGGGCGAATTTTCTTTTTTTTGCCTCCATTTAAATAAATCTTTGTTATGTTGCTATTTATATCTTTTGACCTTTGTTCTTTCACTTTCGGTTTACTTTTAAGTGTTTTAATGCCCTCTTCTCTTTCTTTTTCAATTACCTTTTTATCAGGTAAATTATAGACAGGAATTTCAAACCCAATAAACTTTTCAATTTCGTTCAAAAGCTTATCCTTCCCCTTAACGCAGAAGCTTATTGCCTTTCCTTTCTCACCAGCTCTTCCTGTTCTCCCTATTCTATGTACATATGCTTCCTTCTCTACCGGGAGATCGTAATTTATTACATGAGTAATTCCTTTAACATCAATTCCTCTTGAAGCTAGGTCTGTTGATACAAGTATTCTAAAATCACCTGCTCTAAATCTATCCATAATGCTTAATCTTTCATTTTGAAGCATTCCTCCATGTATTTTATTTACAGAGTACCCTTTAGATTTTAACCATTGAAAAACTGTATCTACATTATCTTTAGTTTTCGCAAATATAACAGCTGTCTCAGGTTTCTCCATTATTAAAATATCATTTAGTTTTTCTATTTTTTCTTCATAGTCAATATAATATAAACTATGGTCTATATTTTCGTTAGTGATTTCTTGATTTTTAATACTTATATCTATAGGTTTATTCATATATTTATCGCATAATACTTTTATTTCCTCTGGTATTGTTGCTGAAAATAACATAGTAACTTTTTTCTTTGGAAGTCTTCTAATAATACCTTCAACTTGCCCTATAAATCCCATATTAAGCATTTCATCAGCTTCATCTATAACAAAATACCTAATTTTATCTATATTAAGAGTACCTCTATCCAAGTGGTCTATAATTCTTCCCGGAGTTCCAACTACTACGTGCGTCTTCTGTCTTAATTTTCTCTCCTGTTCAGATATAGGCTCTTTACCAAAAATCGAAACAGCTTTTATTCTTTTAAACCTTCCTATATTAGTTATATCTTCGCTTACTTGAACAGCAAGTTCTCTAGTCGGTGTCAATATTAAAATTTGTGGAACATTTTCATTCCAATCTACTTTCTCACATAAAGGAATACCAAAAGCCGCTGTTTTTCCACTTCCTGTTTGTGATTTAACTATGATATCTTTATTCATAAGTATTTCTGGTATAACTTTTTCTTGAACTTTTGATGGAGTTTTATACCCAAGTCCCTCAATTGATTTTAATATTTCATCACTTATGTTAAATTTAGTGAATTTATTGTTCATATATTAAATTTTCACCTCAGTTATCTTATTAAATTATATTAATCATAAATTATATAAATCTTTCTTATTATAACATTCTTATCTAGTTTTCAAACACTATTTATTGGTTTATTTTTTATTTCTGCAATTCAATCTATACTTTAGATTCAATTTTTAATTTCAGAGGTATCTCTTATGCAAAATATAGGTTCCTCATACATTAGATAATATATGACCTGAATTATGTAACTTTAACTAGAAAAATGCACATAATAAGGATATAATTAATTAGCAATATATCTAGAAAAATTATTCAACGATAAAAGGAGAAATTAATGATTAACTCATTTAGTGATTTAAATTTAAATTCAAGTATAATAGAAGGACTACAAAAACAAAACATTAATATACCAACTTCAATTCAAGCCAACTCTATTTTACCTGCTCTTGAGGGTAAAGATATAATTGGTGAAGCCTTTACTGGAAGTGGTAAGACATTGGCTTATCTATTGCCTCTTTTTCATAAAATAGATACATCAAAGAGAGAAATGCAAGGAATAATATTGGCCCCAACACATGAACTTGCTAAGCAAATAGAAGATCAAATTAAGCTTCTTGCTGAGAACTCATCATTTCCTATAACTTCACTATCTATTATTGGTGATGTTAATATAAATAATCAAATAAAGAAACTTAAAGAAATAAAACCTCACATAATTGTTGGGTCAACAGGTAGAATTCTAGATCTAATTCGAAAGAAAAAAATAACTGCTCATACTATAAAAACAATAGTAATTGATGAAGGAGATAATTTATTAGATCCGAAGAGATCTAATATTACTAAAGACATTGTTAAATCAACAATGAGGGATAGACAGCTTATGCTATTTTCAGCATCTATAAAACCTGAAACATTGGAAACTGCAAAGTCTTTAATGAAGGAACCAATAATAATAAAAAGTGAAGATAAGCCTTTAATAAATCCTAATATTGAGCATATGTTTATCATATGTGAAAGACGTGATAAGTTTGAAACCTTGAGAAAAGTTCTTGTGGCTGCGAAACCAGAAAAAGCAATCATCTTTGTTAATAACAATGAGGATATTGAATTAACAACAGCAAAACTTAATTATCATAGTAAAGATTGTTTTGCTATGACCGGAAAGATTTCCAAGGAAGATAGAAAACTTGCAATTGAAAGTTTTAGAACAGGTAAAATAAAAATATTAGTCTCTTCAGATGTCACTGCTCGTGGTCTTGATGTTGCTGATATAACTCATGTTTTCCATTTGGATTTGCCATTGAAATTAAACGAATATCTACATAGATCGGGAAGAACTGCTAGAGGAAACGCTCATGGCACTTCTATATGTATTTTAACTGTTCAACAGCTTAATATAATAAAAAAATACGAGAGAGAATTTAATATACAATTTAAAGAAAAGAAAGTTTTTGGCGGAGTTTTAGAAGATGCTAATTATAACTCTAATACAAAGCAATATGAGCAAAAAAATAAATCTTATAGTAGCAAATTTAACAAATAAAATTTCATTATAATACTTAATAAAGCTTAAGCAAATTAGTATTATGGATACTTATTTTTTCACTTGAATGATTAAAATAAGTATCCTTTCATTTTTATAATTAGCTAAAATCTCTGCATACTCTTTTATATTTAATCTAATTATTCTCTATATAAAAATCAGTTAATTATTAATGTGCCTTCACTTTAATTTATGATTTTCTTCCGCCAATTTTATTAACGCTAATAGTTAATAATAACTTATTATTTTATTAAAGTTTTCTTAAGTAAACAATTACCCAAATTAATCGGTGTTATAATCGGTAGTGATGTAACGGGTATATATGTTCTAAGAAGTTCAATTCATAAATGTTTATCATAAACTTATCATGTATTTATAGAACAATGAACTATGTTATTTAGGACTTATATCCAAAAAAACTCACTAAAATATACACATAATGTTGGAGGAAAATTTTTATGAAAAAGAAAATCATTAGTCTATTGTTAATTGCAGCAGTTAGTTCAACTGCATTAATATCTTGTGGAAAAACTAAAGATTCTGCAAATTTGGATAATGGAAATACAACGGAGCAGTCTTCCACAACATCTACAACTGAACAATCCCCTCAAAGTAATACTAAAATAGTTGGCGAAAATAACAAACCAACTGTGGAAGTTAAACAAATTGCTTCTTTGACTGATTTCAAAGATAAAGACAAGAGTGAAATCGAGAAACTTTTAGGAAAAGCTATTAGCGAAGAAGACGATAAAGCTACCTATGAAAAAGATAATTATAGTTTCGAGATAAAATATAAAGATTCAAAGTGTAATGAAATTAAGATAATTCCTAAGTCAGAAATGAAATATCCAGCTGACGGAATTAACATCTTAAAATTAGTAGGAATAAACGCAGATGATTCGGATTCTACAATATCTCCAGCTGGACTTGAATGGAATAATAAATTTGATACCTTTAAGATCAATGTAGTTTCTAATAATGAACCAAATGGTAAAATTTCTTATGTAACAATTATTTTATCAGATCCTTCTAAATAAGGATAAGCGGTTGTGAATTTTGTATATAAAATACTACTGGATTAAAATTTAAATCAAATCATATTAAACGTATATTCATGCTTTTTTTACCTAATAAATTACTTTTATTAGTGATTTCCATGAATATACGTTTAACTTTAATTTTCTATCTCTAATTTTTCTATTTTTATAGATGGTATTTTATGCTCTACATCGCTTTCATCTCTAATCACCGAGCTACCTACTTCCCCTATAACCTTAATCTTATCATTCTCTTTTAGTTGGTACGATTTATCATAATCTCCAACTATTCCAACAATTTTTGAATCAGCAGCACAGCATGTCATTATAATCCTTCCTATAATTATTTGATTTTTATTTAAATAATTTTCTTTGCATACAAATCCATGTATCTCTAATTTTTTTCCTATATATTTTTCTGGATTTATTCGTATATCATCAAGCATTGTAGGATTATGTTCGTCAATTCTTATAGTTTCTTCATTGTTTCCTGTGTTGCTCTTTTTAAAATTATACTCAAATTCATGTTCATATAATGACTTTCTATCAATAACACTTGTTTTGTTTTCTAAAATTTCTAAATTCAGCTCCGAATGTTTAAATGTTTGTTGCTTATTAATAGATATGAAGCCTATTATTAAGGCTAGTATTATTGGAAATAATTTTATTTTAATATTCATGCTGCCTTTAGGCGTAAATATATTTTTTATTTGAAAAACAGTAATTATACTTATCATTATTATAGTAATATAAAAATATTTAATCATATTACTACCTATATAAAAACCTATACTTCCAGTAGATATTAAATATATTATAGACAAATCTAGCAAGATAAGAACAATGAACCATAAAAATTCATCAAAATTAAATCTTTTCACTTATTTTCAGCTCCTTTTTATATATTTAAATTACTATCATTAAAGTGCATCTTTATATTCCGCACATCATGAATAAAAAGGAGATTACAAATACAACACCTATTGTACTTATACTTAATTTAAGTACAAAACTTTTTTTAAAGGCTCCAATAATCATAATAAGATTTTTTAAATCAAGCATTGGACCTAAAATTAAAAATGCTGTAACCCCACTAAGTGAGTAGTTAGTTAAAAAACTTTTTCCTACGAATGCATCTACTTCTGAACAAAGAGATAAAAAGAATCCAAGCAACATCATTACAACTATTCCTAAAATCTTATTATTAGAAATAAAATTTATTTCTCCATGAGATACCGCCACTTGAAATACGCTAGATATAAATGTCCCAAGTATCAAGTATCCCATTATATCCAAGAACTCTCTATTTGTATGTTCTATTATTGCTCTTAATTTATTTTGATTTTCCACATATGAATTACATCCACAGTTACAATAGCTATCATTATCTATAAAATCTATTACTAAACCTTTCTTATCTTTTTCAAGCGAATTTACTATCATCCCAATTAAAATTGCAGCTATAAACCCTCCAACTATTCTAAGAAGCACCATAATTTTTTTATCGTAAAATGCATAGTAAGTAGACATTATTACAACAGGGTTAATTATAGGTACAGCAAGCATAAATGTTACTCCAAACCCAACAGGTACACCTTTCTTTATAAGCCTTCTTGTTATAGGAACAATCGCACACTCACAAACCGGAAAAATAAGTCCTATTAAAGCAGCTCCTAGATATCCTAAAATATTTGCTTTAGGTATTATCTTCGCAATAATCCTTTCTGATATACATGTTTGAATTATAGCAGATATGAGGGATCCTATTATGATAAATGGCATTGCCTCAAGAATTATACTTGTAAATATACTTGCAAAATCTCCTATAACTTCAATATATATAAGAGTTGGATATTTATTATATATATATATTGATAGTATTACTACACTTATAATAAAGAAAGCTTTAACCTTCTTCTTATAAAGATTCATACATTTTCCTCATTTCCCTCATATTTTATGTTAGTATTTTTTTTGTAGTTTATCATTTTAATTTTTATTTTTTTTAAATAACCATTGTCCAATACCCTTGCTTCCCTAAGTGTAGAATTTAAAATATACTTATTACTAACTCTTAAAATAAATGCTTTAGGATTTATGTTCTTAACTTTTTTAAAACCTTCATTTAAAATTTCTTTTTTGCAATAATCTATATTATTAATAACAATCATATTGGCGTTTTGTATAAAAGGTATTATGAAGCCTCCCATATTGTCAATATATTGTTTTAATGTCTTGCCATCTGCGACGAAGAATACAGTAGTAATCTTACTACATTCTCTATAAATTCTTTCATTCAATATATCGAATAATTCTTTTAAATCAGAAGTTCCATTATATTCTATTATTATTCTGTTAGGTTTATATTTCTTTATTGAATATATCATTTTTTCTTTAAGATCTTTAATATCTAAAACATCCTGTATCCTTACAAAATTACTTATGCTATTAGAATATACAATTTTTTTTTCTCCTTGTTCTAATTGAAAGACCAGTATTTTTTCTCCATCAACTAAACTTTCTTTTAAAAGTGAATTTATAAATGACGTTTTTCCAGCTCCTAAAAAACCAGTCACAATCTCAATATGTATTTTCATAATTCCACCACCTCTCTACAAAGTTCTAATAATAATTTTTTTTATATTTACCTAATAAATAGCCTTTCTAATTCCTTTTTATTTAACTTACTACCAATTATTGAAACCACTTTCTTATTTGACCATCTGATTTTTCTACTTTTAAATTCATTAGGTACATAATCAAATTGATAATACTCTCCATCGTTTGCCTTAAAAACACCTTTAGCTCTTATTATTCTTCCGAACTTCTCATTAGTTGAAATAAATTCGAATTTTTTTTGGATTTCAAGCATACTTATATTTTCTTCAAGGTCTATAGGGTAACTTTCAAAAATTTCATTTGCACTATGATTTACTTCTCTTCTCATCTGCTTACTTGTGTTAGCGCTAATGCCAGAATTTGCAGCAAAAATTTTTCTTTTTTCATTTATTACATTTGTACTAAGAAAATCATTTCCTTTTAATAAATCCCATGGTTTATATATTATTTTAGCTTTCAAATTTAACTTTCTTATAGAATCTATAGTTGCATCAATCTTTTTGTTATCTACAAGTTGACTTCTGCTTAAAACTATAGTTTTTGCTCTTTTTATTTGATTCTCATAAAATTCTTTGAAATTTTTCAAATACATATCATAATTTCTAATATCAATTAAAGTAAAAATATTTCTAATTTCGAGCTCATGCTGAAACTTCTTTTCTTGGAGAATATTTAATATCTCACTTAATTTTGCTACTCCTGAGGGTTCGATTATTATATTGTTCGGATTATACTTACTTATAACTTCTAAAACAGCTTCTCCAAAGTTTCCAGATACCTGGCAACAAATGCATCCAGAATTTATCTCCTTAATTTCAATATTACTTTCTTTTAATATGTCTCCGTCTATTCCAACTTCTCCGAACTCATTTTCAATAATAACCGTATTATTATCATAAATCTTTTCTGACAACAATTTTTTGATTAGCATTGTCTTTCCAGCACCTAAAAAACCTGAAAATATATCAACTTGAACTTTCATCAAAATTTTCTCCTTCCATTGCAACCATACATTATATTCATATTTTTATTTATACTATAATTGCTCAATATATATGAATAAAATTTATTTACATTTTTTCATAACAAAAGGATCTTTATAATTAATAAAAAGTTATTAATTATAAAGATCCTCGTCATAGCCTAAGCTAAGTGAAATAATTAAATATGTTATATTCCTATTTTATTTAGATATATACTTTAACTTATAGCTATAAATTTATCTAGCATTTATAAAAATCTAAGAAAAGTTCACATATATTTTCTATTCATATTAACAACAGAATCAATATGGATAGTAGAAGAAATGAGTAGCTCTATCTGTTGTCGCAGTATCTTGAAGAATAAGCCTTTTATGTAATACCGAATTTCCAAAGCTTGTCCTTTGATTATCTACAATATAAGCATATCCATCTTTGTCCCAACCCATAAAGATATAAACATGAGTATAATTATTTGTAAATACAATATCTCCTGGTTTAATTTGAGAAAAATCATAACTATAAACAAATCCCATATTCTTTAATATGTTCTCTAACTGATATGTATTTGCTGTTGAAGTTGGTATATTAACACCTATCCTTCTTAACGCTTCAGATGTAAAATACACGCAGTTATTACTAGTAATGCCGTCATGTAATGCAACAGCAGTACTATCTACGCTTAATTGATTATTCACATTAGTCATATATTTAAACAATTGATAATTTGTACTTGAATGCGAATAATTAGAGGAAGTATTCACTGTTTCACCGCTAGGATTAACGTATGTATAATTATCTAGCCATACATTCTTAATTAATGAACCATCACTGGAAAATCTATATTTTTTACCGTTTATAACCGTATCCCCTGATGCCATTATGCCTGACGTACCATCCAGATAGTAAATCTTATCATTTAAAGTCAACCATCCATATTGCATTGCTCCTGATCCTGAAAAATAATAATAGCTATTATCTATCTTCACCCATCCAGTTGCCATTGCTCCATTATCATTGAAGAAATATTTAATGCCCTTTATTGTCTGCAATCCTTTTTCCATTTTTCCATCTTTATCAAAATAGTACCAAATTCCAGATATCTGTTTCCAGTCATTCTTTATTACACCGTTCATTCTGTCATAATAGTACCAATTCTTATCCTTATCACTTTCCCAACCATCTTTTACATTACCATCGTCATTGAACTGATATTCCTTACCATCAATAGTTTCAGTTCCTTTAAGCCTGTTTCCATTTCTATCCAAATAGCACCATTTACCCTTTAAAAAATACCATCCCTTATCTAACCTAAACTTATTTCCTTCAACATCGCAATAAGTATAAGTACCATTTACTATTTTTTGAGTTATATTTTTAGGTAATCTCTTTAATTGATTATTTCCTAAATCTAAATAAGTTAATCTAGGTAAATCTCCTAAATAATCAGGAATATCTTCATATATATAGCAAGAATTTAAGTTTAGATACTCTAGATTCTTTAACATCTTTATTTCTTCCGGTATATTATTACCAACTCTTTTATGGCTTAAATCAATTTTTTTGATATTCAAAAAATCTGCTTCTGTTAAGTTGTCCACTTTTTTACCTAACTGCTTGGCTACTTCTTCTGTAAGCCAGTTGTCATTAATTTCAACACTACTCTTTTCTACAACTTCCCCATTAATCCTTGCGTCTTTTGCATAAGTTATTACTGGAATACTATTAATACATAAAAATACTGCTAATATTGCTATTTTTTTTACTTTATTGCGTCGCATCTAATCGTCTCCCTTGATTTTTTTCATATAAATTATACCATTTTAGACGTATAATCTCAAATAATTTTAAAAAAATCAATTTTAGGAAATTTAATAGCATCTGCTTTTTTTTCATTTATTCTATATAATTTTAAATTATATGGTTTTCTAGAATATTACTTAGATCTATATCTCGAATTGATTTAACAATTATATCTGCTTTAGATAAATCTTGATTTCCAGAGTTAATATTTTTAAATCCTATACAATTCATTTTAGCATCTTTTGCAGCAAATACTCCATTCCTAGAATCTTCAATAACGACACATTCTTTTGGTGATATTCCCAATTTTTTTGATGTTTCAATATAAATATCTGGTGATGGTTTTCCTCTTTCAACTTCTTCTCCGCTTATAATATATTTAAAGTATTCTTGTAATTTAAACTTTGATACAACTATATCAATTAAATCTTTAGGTGATGATGATGCTATTGCAGCAGGAATATTTCTATTCTTTAATTCTATTAACAATTCTTTGATTCCATCTATTGGCTCTAAATGAGATTCAATAATCTTCATTTTGGTCAATTCTACTTTATAATCTATTATTTCTTGCAATGATTTTTTTATATTATATTTTTCCTTTATATCCGTATACATATATTCATTTGTTGATCCTACGTATTTTTCCAATTCTTTTTCCGAAATATTACAACCTAATTCTCTTATAGTTTGCATATCCACCTCAAAATGAATTGGTTCACTATCAATAATTACTCCATCCATATCAAATATAAATGCTTTCATAAATATACCTCCAAATTAAAATCGCCTTAAAATTTATTTTAATTATTCTCTTTATGCAATTAGATATACTAATATATCAAACCTGTCTATTGTCCATTAAAATTATTTTAATCTCTAAAATCCTATTATAGAGTAAAGATAATATTAGATAATTATATACCTTATATTTTATCCACTTATTCTTTATAATTTTATTTCAACAATATTTATAGTTATATATCTATAATGATCTAAACAATTCCTCAAATGTATCGAATTCAACTTTATCATCAGTAGTTTTATCTTTTTCGTATTCTGTATAAATATATCTAAATGAATTAATGTCACTTAATATCTCATTAAATTCTTCTATTTTCTTTTTAAAAAACTCGCTTGCTTTTTTTAATTTTTCTAAATCATTACAATCAGCTATAGCCTTATTTCCATTTTCCCTGCTTATATTGGCCTCATCGTTATTAAATAATGGATAGTTCCATGAAATCATTCTTTTATATTTATTAGAAGGTCTTAATTTAATATAAAATTCCTTATCCCCTCCAATTGTAAGGATATATTTAGCCTCATACTTACTATCCTCTGCCAATTTTAATAATTTTATTTCTAAACATTCATATTTTGCAATTATCTCGGTTCCTTGTCTAATTTCAAAGCCATTTTTGATAAAATAATTACAAAATTCTTTTTTAATATTTGCTATATATATATGACATATATTACTGCATTCTTCCCATATCTCTTTATCGAGGTTTATTAATTGTTTTAATAATACCATTGCAGTTCTTTTTACATTTTCAATATATTCTTTCTCACTTCTATCTTCCACATATTGCCTTTTTAAGTTTTCTATATCCATAATCAATCCCCTCATTCTGCATAATAAAATTATACAAAAGTTACTAAAATTGCTCCTAAAATGTATCTATATTACTTTACTTTTCATCTCAAAAACTACTTTATACATTTAATTCTGCAATCCTATTAATAGATTATGATTATATTTTTAATTAGTTAAGTAAAAATATAATAATTTAATAGTGTTTTCAAGAGCACTATAATGAGTCCTTTCCATCCCATGAGATGCGTGAACCCCAGGCCCTATCAATGCTCCACGTATATCATTCCCACCTCTTAAAGCGGCTCCTACGTCCGAACCATACATTGGATAGATATCTACAGCGTATTTAAGCTCATTATCCTTTGCAAGATTAATTAGTTTTGTTACCATATTATAATCATATGGCCCTCCTGAATCTTTAGCGCATATTGATACATCATATTCACTACAAGTTAAATCATCCCCAATACATCCCATATCTACCGCTATCATCTCAGCTATATCGCTTGGTATATATGATGCTCCATGTCCAACTTCTTCATAGGTTGAAATTAATATTTTTGTAGTATATTTAGGAACGATTTTTTCTCTATTAAATAATTCCAATAAACCCATTAAACAAGAAACACTACCTTTATCATCAATGAATCTTGACTTTATAAACCCGCTCTCAGTAATTGTTGTTTTAGGATCAATAAATATAAAATCTCCTACACAAATCCCCAACTTTTGAACATCACTTTTTGAATGAACCTCTTCGTCAATTCTTATTTCCATATTTTTCGGATCTCTTGTTTTACTTGAGCTATCCTCAAAAACATGGGCTGCAGGACTTGTGCTTAAGAATGTTCCTGTATATTTCTTTCCTTCCCTTGTTCGTATTGTACAATATTCGCTGTCTAAAGTTGGAACAATTGGTCCTCCAAGTAAAGTGAACTTTATCTTCCCATCTGAAGTTATTGATCTGACCATTGCTCCTAATGTATCCACATGGGCAGATAATCCTAATATTTTTTCATCCGACTTACCTTTTATAGTTATTATTCCACAACCTTTATTAGTAGTTTCAAAACTATATCCTAACTCTCTAACTATATCTCTTATTTTATCAATTATCTCAAAACAGAAACCAGTTGGACTGTCGAATTCTAATATTTCCTTTGCGACATCTAAAACGTATTCTTTATTAACACATAATTCCATAAAATCAAACCTTCCTTCAAAAATTAAAATCTCTCTGTTAATTTCAAAAGTGCCTAAACATAAATTCAGACAAAAATTTCATTATATCCTTAACTCTTATTCTATATGACTAATAACATTCTCTTATAAGTAAAATTAGATACAATTCATTAAATCGGATTTCCAAAAGTAATCCTATTTAGCACATTGCATCTAAATTAACTATACTTTTATCATAATTCTTTCTAATTATTACTCAAAATTAATCTTAATTTTTCAATCAAAATATCCATTTCTTCATCGGTTCCTATTGTTATTCTCAAAAAATTATCTATTCTTTCTTTATCAAAATATCTTACTAGTATTCCTTGACATTTCAAATTCTCATAAAGAAACTTTCCAGAAGCATTGTTATGACTAGCAAAGACAAAATTTGATTCTGATTTTAAAACTCTAAAATTTAAATTTTCTAATTCCTTAACTACTTTTTCTCTTGTTTTTATTATTTTCTTAGTTATTTCCTCAAAATATTTACTATCTTGAATAGCTGCTTTAGCTCCAGCTAAAGCCACTCTGTCTATGGTATAAGAATTTATACTATTTTTAATTCTGTTTAATCCCTCTATTAAATCTTTATGACCTAGTGCAAATCCAACTCTTAATCCAGCTAATGAACGTGATTTTGATAATGTTTGAATTACTAAAAGATTATCATATTCATTTATATATTTAACCATTGACTGGCCGCCAAAATCTATATACGCTTCATCAATAATAACTACGCTATCTTTATTAGCTTCAATCAAACTTTTTAATCTTTCTGTATTTATATATTTTCCTGTTGGAGCATTAGGATTTGGTATTATTACTCCACCATTTGTTTGTTTTAATTCTTCCAATGGTATATCAAAATTATCATCTAATTTTACTAATTCATAATTTAAATCAAAAAGTTCAGCATAAACCTTATAGAAAGTGTAACTTATATCTGGAAATAATATTTTTTTGTTCTTTGAAAAAAAAGCCATAAATGAAAACGCCAAAATCTCATCCGAACCATTTCCTATAAATATTTCATTCTCATCTAGCCTATAATAATTAGCTATTTCACTTATTAACTCATTACATGTTGGATCTGGATAAAGTTTCAAATCATCATTAACCTCGTTCCTCATGGCTTCTAAAACTTTATCTGATGGTGGATAAGGATTTTCGTTTGTATTTAATTTTATGTACTTTCGATCCTTAGGCTGCTCCCCAGGCACATAAGGCTCTATTTCTCTAACTTTATCATTCCAATATTTACTCATACAACTGCCCCCTAGTATGTTATGTTTTTACTATATTATACCTTAAGTTTAAAATATCTTCTATTACTTTATTGTTATTAATAATTCTTAAAATAAACGAAAGATTTCCAAAATTTTAACATTTTCTTATAATTTATTGGTAAAATAGTTTATAGTAAGGTAGAAATATTGCTATTAAAAACTTTTTTGCTTTATTTAAGTTCAGTATAAAAGGAGTGGTAAATTTAATGAGTAAGTTATTCAAAGGTATTGTTATTGTATTTTGGATATCAATCTTATTTGTTTTTTTTAAATATCAATTATATAGTGATGGAGTTAATAAGATAATATTTTTTTTAAATACATATGGAAAATTCAGTGCAATTTTATTTTTCATAATTGCATCGCTAAGAATTTTCACACTAATTCCTTGTACAATTTTTATAATTATTGGTGGAATATTATTTAATCCATATGAAGCTTTTGTTTTAACTGCAACAGCTAATTTATTAAGTGAAATTCTATTATTTTTCTTTGCAAGACTTACATTCGGAATGAGTTACCAAAATAAAATAGTAAATAAATATCCAAAAATATACAATATGCTTAAAAAAAATAATGTGCAACTTCTAGCTTTAGGGGTGTCTTCTCCAGTTGTACCCACAGACATTATTTGTTTCTTTTCTGTATTAGCTGAAATTAGCTTTATTAAATATACTTTAACAATATTTTTTGCAGATACACCAATAATTTTGCTTTATACATTTTTAGGAATTAGTATAAAGTATTCGTTATATGTATTTGCTGTTATGCTTTTTATTGTCATACTAGTTAATTATTTTAATTTCAAAAAATGGAGTAATCAAACTAATTAAACAAAGATAGCTATTAATTATGTTATTATATTTACATAATCAATAGCTATTATTAATATTTATCAAATCTTATCGTTTATATATGGATCTTACTTAAGCGCATCTATAGGCGAATTTCCTATACCTTTATAATCTTACATATAGACCTTAAGCACAACTGAATTTCATGATAAATCATTTTTTTATATGTTTGTTGCATCACCTAATATCAAACCTTTATATTTATAAAATATTAAGCGAACTTTACAACACAACTTTTAATATTTAAATATCTCATTCTTCTTTCAATCAAATATAAAAAACATCTTAAATATCTTATAAATTTATCATATTACAATCTTTTTTTAAATAAAATGAATATATTATACTAAAATAATTTTTAGGAGTTCCATATGATTCTTATATCACCTCTTTTACTAGCTATTTCAACAAATATAGTAACATTATCAGTTTTTTTATCTTATGGAATTAAGAAAATACATTTATCTAAATCAAATAGTATTTTACTTGCAATAGTAACTTCTGTTAGTACATTTGTTTCTATGTATATTGGTAAATTAATTCTGCCCTTAATAGATCCTAAGGTCAGTAATATATTTGGTGCTATTCTTTTAAGTTATATTGGTATTTCTTTTATAGTTGAGAATATTCGCTTAGAAAAAAAACGTCTTGGTTACGATACTTCCTTTTATTATGAAAGTTCTTTTAAATATAAAAACCTCTTAGAGGATTCTTATATTATAAATTTAGATAACTCTCATAATATAAATCTAAGAGAATGTTTAGCTCTTTCCATCGCACTATCTGTAAACAATATTTGTACAAATTTTGCTGCAAGTATAACAGGTGTTAATCTTAGTGTAAGTGTATTTTTAAATTTTATTATTTCTATCTTATTTGTATATATAGGCTACTTTAATCGAAATATCAATTTCTCAAAACATTTGATTAGATATTCAAATGTTATTTCTGGAAGTGTATTAATCGCTTTCGGAATTTATGAAATATTTGTTTAATAGTAATATAATAATGCCATGGAGTAATAATATAGACTAACTCCATGGCATTAAAAATTATTTTAAATTCTATTCTATTCGTATCTAAGTGCTTCTATAGGATCTAGTTCCGCTGCTTTCTTTGCCGGATAATATCCAAAGAATACTCCAATAAACATTGAAAATGAAAAACTTATTAAAATAACCAATGGTGATACCGTAGTTGAATATCCCATGGCTTTTGAACCAATTGCTCCTGCACCTAAACCAAGTAATATTCCTAAAATACCACCAATCGAGCATATTATAATTGATTCAACTATAAATTGCATCTTTATATGACTGCTTTTAGCTCCAAGTGCTTTTCTAGTTCCTATTTCTCTTGTTCTTTCTGTAACAGATACCAACATTATATTCATAACTCCAATTCCACCAACCACTAGCGAAATTCCTGCAATAGCAGATATAGCCACTGCAACTGTAGTCATCATTGATGTCATTGATTCAAGCATACTTTCCATGTTGCTTGCTTGAGCTTCAAACTTTGCATTTTTTGCATAAAGCTTAGATAAGTAGTCTGATAATTCATTAGTAAATGATTGAACATTTACTTCATCTTTTGCTTTTATCTGAAATGTCTGATAATTTTTATTAGTTGCTGTCTTCTTTGTTACAGTAACCGGAATATATAAGTCAGTAGTTAAATTTTCATCAGATGTTGTTCTATTTCCTCCTGAAGCTTTATATTTATAAACTCCAACTATTGTGTAGGTATAAATTGCATTTGATGTGTAGACCTTTATATCTTGGTTTATGGGATCTACATTTGTTCCAAATATCTTTGATGCTAATTTATCTGAAACTACTGCAACATCTTTTGCTCCATCAATATCATTTTGTGAAAGGTACCTGCCTTCGGCCATTTCCAAATTCTTAACATCTTTATACCCAACATTTGTACCCACTGTACTTATATTAGCATATGTTGAATCATTCTTAACTTTGCCTGAACTGCCATTTTCCGATACACTTAAAGAACTTATCTCGTCGCTAAAATTTTCTTGTAAATCATTTATCTGTTCCATTGTCATAAGATCAATATCTTTTGCAGTGCTACTTGATTTTCCTTGTCTTCCTGAACCTCCCGGAGGCATTCCTCCTCCACTTGATGCTCTCATAGCGCCTGCACCCGGTACTCCACCTCCACCTGGTGGTGCACCTCCTCCTGGCTGTGCACCTCCACTATTATTTTGTGAATTTTTATTTGAATTTTTCGAGCCTGAATTTTTTGAATTATAATTATTTGTGCCTTTTGAACTTGAACTATTAGAGTTCGGCGAATTTAATGTACTTGTCATACTACTTTTTTCTTGTACATTAACTGTAATGTTGGTTGCACCCATCGATGACATTGAACTTGTTAAAGAAGAGGTCATTGCATTTCCCACTGAGACAACACCAATTACTGATGCTATCCCTATTATTATTCCGAGCATTGTAAGTAGTGCCCTCATTTTATTAGATTTAAGGCCTGCAACTGCAAGCATTATATTTTCTTTTATAAACATACGTTGTCCTCTTTTGGAAATCTTTTATAATACATATCATTCTTTTTCTCAGATATTATATTTCCATCCTTCAAAGTTATAATTCTTTCTGTTTCCTCCGCAAGTTCGCTATTATGGGTTATAAATACAATAGTTTTACCTTCCTGTTCATGAACCTTATGGAATAAATCCATAACTAACCTTCCAGTTGCTGAATCAAGGGCACCTGTTGGCTCATCCGCAAGTATTATGCTTGGATCATTAGCTAATGCTCTTGCAATAGCTACTCTCTGTTTTTGTCCTCCTGACAGTTCATTTGGTTGATGAGACATTCTATCTTTCATTCCAACAAGATCTAAAAGTTCTTCTGCACGTATTCTCCTATCTTTTTTACTCATTCCATAATAAAGCATTGGCAATTCCACATTCTTCAAAGCTGAACTTCTTGGAATTAGATTATATGTCTGAAATACAAAACCTATTTGTTTATTTCTTACTTCCGATAACCCATTATCAGATATTTCATTAATATTTGTACCATCTAAAATATAGTTCCCAGAAGTTGCTCTATCAAGTGCACCTATAATATTCATTAATGTACTTTTTCCAGATCCAGATGAACCAACTATTGATACAAACTCTCCTTCTTTTACACTAATATCAATTCCTTTTAAAATATTTAATTGATTCGGAGTTCCAATATAGAAGCTTTTTGTAATGTCTTTCATTTCTATTATATTTTTACTCAAAGACACTCACCCCCTACTTTGCTTTTCTAGAATTTATTTCTACTGCATCACCAACTTTATAATTTGCTGGCTCATTAAGTATGATCATTCCATCTGATAGATCAGAACTATCAATTTCAACATTTGCATTTGATTCTATACCTTTAGTTACTTGAATCTCCTTAACAATATATTTTCCACCTTGTTCAACTGCTGCGTAAACCTCGTTTTGTCCATTATTATTGATTACTGCTCCATATGGTACTGAATAAATATCATCTTTTTCATCTGTGATAATATTTACTACTGAATTCATACCTACTTTCACCTTATCATTTTTACCGGTTAACTGTACCTTAACTGTGAAAGATACATCACTGCTTGTAGTATTACTAGTAGAACTAGTGCTAGTGCTAGCCTTACCATTACTTGTGCTAGTTGTACTTGTACTCGCACTAGCAGTACTAGAAACTGGTTCAACACTTACAACTTCTGCATCAATAATATCAGACCCTGAAGCATCCGTTGTTATTTGAGCTTTTTGCCCCACTTTTACTTTTGCGACATCTGTTTCATCAACACTCGCATTAACAATTAAATTATCTAAATCCTGAATTACAAATAATGCCCCAGATGCTTGTATACCTACTACGGCATTTACATTAGTTACTGTCCCATCTACAGTCGCTACAACCTGAGCATCTTGCAATTTCTTTTTCTTGTCTTCATATGCAAGCCTATTACTCTTATCATTAGCCGCTGCCTGAGCAGATTCATAAGCTGTTTTTGCTTCAGATAATGCTTGATCGGCATTAACTTTCGCTGCTTCTAATGCAACCGTTGATTTATCGTAAACGCCTTTAGAATTTTCATAATTTGTTTTTGCTGTATTTAGATCTTGCTGAGAAATTTCGCCATTTTGAAACATAACCTTATCATATTCATAAACTTTACTCTTATCTTCCATATCGAGTTTTGCACTATCAACAGCTTTTTCAGCATTTATTATATCAGTTTGTAAATTATTATCATGTAAATATTGCAAATTATCATATTTTTGTTTTGCGCTTGTTAATGATAACTGATTTTTTTGCTCATTTGCATTTAGAGTTTGTTCTGCCTCAGCAAGTTGTTCTTGAAGAGTTGATGTATCTATTGTTGCAAGCACATCCCCTTTTTTTACTACATCTCCAACTGAAACATTAATTGATGCAACATTATATTCTAAATTTGAATATATATTGGTTGAATCTCCACTCTTTATAGCGCCTGATGAACTAATTGTTGTAGCAATATTTGTTTTCTTAAGAGTTGTATACTTAACGCTGCTTTGTGTTACTTTCGTTTTAGCAAATTTAACCTTATAAATACCTGCTCCTATTGCTAAAACAACTAATATCGCAACTAAACTTATAACTTTCTTTTTAGTCAAAAATTTTTTCTTGCTTGCTTCAGTTGTTTCTATAATTTCTTTATTAGCCAAAGTTTTTTTATTAAATAAAAGCTTCAATTTTAGTAACCCTCTTTCATTTCAATGTACTTTAAATAAGATAAATAGCATTGATTTCTTTTATTTATAAAATCTGCATTCTCGCTATCTAAAGTCAATTTCGCAGCATCGACATCATTTTTTGAAACAAATCCATAATCATATTTTGTTTGCTCAATTTCATATTCTTTTTGTTTCTGGTTTATCACATCATAACTGCTTTTTATTGAATTGTAAGAAGTCATTAAATCATTATATTGTTTCTTAAAGCTTGTCTCAGTACTATTCATTAGCGACTTTAATTTATTATTTGCTTCCTCAACTTTATTATCATAAATATCTTTATTATCATAATCATCTTCAGCATCATCTAAATCATCAATCTCATCGTTTTGAAGTTTTATATCAATATTATTTTCAAGCATTTTGCTTAAATCATCTTCATAATTAATTTTAGGTATAACATCAAAATTTTTATCTATATCATTTTCAAATGTAACTTTACTCTCAGAACTTATTCCAAGTAAGTTGAATAGCTTAAGTTTATCAAGCTCTGCTGTATTCTTTGACGAATTCAAGTCGTCAACTGAAGTATTTCCTTGTAATAATTCAGTATATTTATTTTTAGATATAAAACCACTATCATATTGAAGTTTATATATTTGTTCTTTCTTAGTATTAATATTCACTGTATCTTCTTCTATTTTTTCATTTGGTAAATCAGACAAATAAGTTATGTATGCCTGTTGAGCTGCGTATACTTGATCTTCAATTTCCTTATTATAATCATCCCTAGCTGTTTTAAAAGCATCTCGCTTTGTCGTTAAAGTTGTATCAGCATTATCATAAGCATTTTTCGCATCATAAGCTGCTTTTGCTGTATCGTAAGCTGCTTTGAGAGTTTCCTTTTGAGTTACATCTGTACAATTTTCATAAGCATTTTTTGCCGCTTCATAGTTTGACTCGATATTCTCTTTATCACTATAAGTATCATATGCACTCTTCGCACTATCATAATCATCTAATGCATCATGATATTCCTCTTGTGCTATTTTTAAATTATTCTTCTTAATCTTAATATCTAAATTATTTTCAGTCATGATATCTCTTATGTTTTCTAATGATACTTTAATCGTCCCGCTATCATCAGGCACTTCGTTAATTGTACTATTATCAGTAGTGTCAGCATATGCACTTGGTATATTAATCATTGATATACTACTAGAAACCACTAAAGCTCCAATTAAAAAACTTATAAATGTTTTTCTCAATCTTGTTTCCTCCTCAATTTGTCATTTAGTAATATTATTCTATTTTAAATTTATTTTCTAATTATAATAAAGGATTGTAACATCTCTATTACACATATATAAACAGAATATAAACAAATGTTAAATTCATGTTAAATTTAATAATTATAAATAAAAAATCTAGAGGTGCAATTAACTTTTGTATTTCTTTACAAATGCTAATTGCACCTCTAGATTGCATTTCATGATTTTTGTTATTTTTCTCCATACCATGTTTTTTAGGCTTATGATATAAATCATTGTTAAAATAAACATATTTTTGTTCAATATCAAATAATTATAAATTTATAAGTTAAATCTATATCCAGCTCCCCACACAGTTTCAATATACTCAGGATTACTGCTATCTAACTCGATTTTCTCCCTTATTCTATTAATATGTACAGTTACAGTAGAACTATCTCCTAAAGATTCTTCTCCCCATATCCTGTCTAGCAATGTATCTTTTGAAAATACGATATTAGGGTTTGAAGCTAAGAACATTAAAAGTTCAAATTCCTTGTTAGCAAATTTAACTTCATTTTTCCCTATATAAACTCTTCTTGCTTTAAGTAAAATTTTAATACGCCCAATAGTTATTGAACTTTTTTCATTATCGCTATTTTTTTCAATGGTTGTGAGACGTTCATATCTAGAAATATGTGCATTTACTCTTGCTACAAGTTCGCTTGGACTAAATGGCTTAACAATATAGTCATCAGCACCTATGCCGAGTCCTTGTATTTTATAGATATCTTCTTTTTTAGCAGTTACCATCAAAATGGGTATTTCTTTAACAGCTCTTATCTCCTGACAAACTTTAAATCCGTCCTTTCCTGGAAGCATAACATCTAAAAGGATCAAATCAAATTCTTCATTTAGCGCAAGATCTAGTCCTTTATATCCATCTTGAGCAATTTCTGTTTTAAATCCAGTTATCTCCAGATAATCTCTTTCTAATTCAGCTATACTTTCATCATCTTCTATTATCAATATCTTTTTCATTGACTATCCTCCCTACCTTATAATATATCTCTGTTTTACAATTATCTTTTAGGTAATGTTATTCTTATTGTAAGTCCATTATTATTAAAAGCTTTAATATCTCCATCATGCGCTTCTATTATATGTTTTGCTATAGCTAATCCAAGTCCACTTCCTTCATTAGGCTTTGTTCGTGAAACATCTCCTCTATAAAAACTTAGAAATAACTTTGAAAGCTCTTCATCAGGAACTCCTGAACCATTATCACTAATTTCTAATATTGCAAATTCCTCATCTTCATACAATTTAATTTTTATTTTAACTAAATTCTTCTGCTTATATTTAACACTATTATCCAATATATTCAGAAGAACTCTATTTATTTCATTATAATCGAGTTTCACTAATGTTGAATTCTCACATTTACTTTCAAATGAAATTTCAACGTTTTTTCCATAAAACTCTTTCTTAGCACACCTGTAAAAACTCTCTATATATTCCCTAATGCTTACTAAATCAAATTTAAATGGAAACCTGCCTGTATCTAATTTAGAAAAAAGGAACAGACTATCAACTAATACATCCATATCACAAGCCTTAGTATAAATTGTGTCTAAATATTTTTTTTGTTTTTCAGGAGTATTTGCTACCCCATCACGTAATCCTTCCACATAACCTTTAATTGCAGTTAATGGTGTTCTTAGATCATGGGATATTCCTACCACTAGTTGCTTTCTATCTTCTTCATATTTTAGCTGCATATCGACCGAATGTTTTAATCTTAATCTCATTTCATCAAAATCACCACAAACTTGTCCAAATTCATCATCACTTTCATAATTCATTTCAAAGTCCAGATTTCCGTTTTTTATCTGTTCAGCCCCATAGCTTAAAAGTTCTAAAGGGCGAATCAATTTCTTATAAATCTTACTGGATAGTATAGCATTAGTTATCGTGACAACAATTAGTGAAACTATAATAACTATTATTATATAGCTTATTACCAAAGTTGACATTTCATTTTTTATGTCAATCCTTACAGGTTTATATGATGGATTTATTGCAATAATATTTACTACTTTATTATCCTTAACAAAGCTATTTTTAACTAAGGATATAGAGTTCATCTCTAAAACTAATGAATTAGATTTAAAAAGTACATCATCTCCTATCATCGAAATAGCTTCTTTATCCTTATCTTCAATATTTGATGACACAATTTCCCCATCATATGTTATTATTAGATGATATCCCTTAGGATCAAGAAATTTCTGTAATTGCTCTGGAAATTTATCTAAATCATTTTTATTTTCTATATTTCTCATATCTGGTTTTAAACTTTGTTGAATGAAATAAGCATTCTGATCATGCTCCCTATAACCTTCAAATTTATTTTCATAAGCCTTTGAAAATGGAATATTCATTATAAATGCAATAATAAATATGATAATTACAGGTATAATTAACATGAATATATTTGAAATGGTTAGACGTTTCTTTATTTTCATAATAGTTCCTCAATCAAATTCTTAATAACATATAAACTTGATAAATTTATTTTATCTGGATTCGTCAACAGGGAATAATCCTTTATCCATAAATTACCTTGAACTATTTTGCATTCTTTTATTTCTTCTGTTGGATCTTCATCATAAACTTCTTCCAATTCCTTTGTCTTAGTAAGTACAACAATTCTTCTGCATGCCTCTTCATGTTCATCGTAAATATTAAAAAAGCTGTTATATGAATCGCAGCTTCTAACTGATGTCACTACCTTTAAAAATAAATTATATCTTTCTGCTGCTTCAATTGCTTTTATCAATTCTTTTTTCATACTATCTCTCCATGTGAATCAAAATATTTCTTCAAAACTATAGTTGTTTATATAATAAAAAGGCTAAATATCCCTATCCCTATATTATAGAATTTACTTATAATTTTAACTGTAACTTTACTATATTTAATTTAATTATCTCATAGGGATATATCCTTTTCAATAAAGTTTACTTATATGCTTATCAATCTTGGCCCAAAATTGGTGTTAACTAAAATATATTTTACCTAAACAATTCATTTTTAAGGCTTTTTATTTCATTTTCCTCCAAGTACCTCCATTTTCCTATCTCCAGATCATTAAGCCTTATGTTCATTATTCTAATTCTTTCAAGTTTAATAACCTTATAACCTAAAGTTCCGCTCATCTTACGGATTTGTTTATTCATCCCCTGAGTTAGTATAATTTTAAATGTATTATCATCTACCCTTTCTACTTGACATGGTCTTGTTTTAACAAATTTATTTTTTTCATGTTCTATGTTTTTCAATTCTTTCAACTGTACTATGGATGAGTCACCTAGATTTTCTTCCCCTAGTCGATTTTCTTTATCTTCTATTTTCTTATATAAACCTAATTTATCACTTATCCTTCTAACACCAGAACCTTTATTTCCTGTAATCTCCACTCCATCAGACATCCTCTTTAAAAATTCATCATCAAAGTTTTTATTTACTTGAACTAAATATTCTTTTTCATGCATATTATCACTTTCTAAAATCCTATTAGCAACTTCACCATCATTAGTCATTAAAATAAGACCTTGCGAGTCTTTATCTAATCTACCAACTGGAAATATGTAGTGTGGATATTTCATATAGGAAATTATATTATCACTAACTTTATTCTCTGCAGTACAAGTAATTCCAACTGGTTTATTCAAGATAATATATACTTTTTCCACTGTAGAAATTGGTTTACCGTCAAATATTATCTCATCTGAATCATTTACCCATTGTCCCTCAACACAATATCTTCCATTTATAATAATTCTCTTTTCTTCAATCAATCTATTTGTTTCCTTTCGAGAACAAATTCCATAGTTACTAAATAATTTATTTATCCTCATTGTTTAAGCTATCCTTTCAAGTTAATAAAATTCAATTGTATATTAATATTAATCAAATATTATACTTTTAACAATAGCAAAAGCTTCTCTTGTATATGTTATAGGGATTAGATACCATACAGTATGACTAGAATAATTACTATAATTTACATATCCATTTTTCTTTGCTAAGATACTGCTTCTAAGAGCATGAAAATCACTTGTTACTATTTCAATATTAAGTTTATCTAGAGGTCTTCCACTATTCTCTTCTATTTTTACTTTTGAAAATTTAAAATTCTCATCCGTATTCCTTGACTTATCCTCAATTATTACTTTTTTCTCGTCAACTCCCCTATCCAATAAATATTTTTTCATTGCATGTGATTCTGGCAGCTTCTCGTCAGATCCTTGTCCTCCTGATAAAACAATGAATCTATAATCATCTTCTTTTATGTATTCTAAAGCTGCATCCAACCTTCCTTGAAGGATTAAACTTGGGTTAGAATTAGTATCAAGTCCTGCTCCCAAAACAATAATATAATCTGCATTCCCCTTATTATATTTAGGATAATTAATTATAAAAATTTCTATTCCTAAAAAAAATATAACCCCTATGCAAATTAGTACTTTTAAAACTTTAAAATACCTATACATAAGCTTATTACTTTCTATTCTCCTCTTAATAAAATGATATATTATTAAAGTAACTCCTAAAATAAAAATAGGAATACTAAATGAGATTTTAGAGCTGCTTATAATATTTATTACTGCAATATATACTATAATAATCATACCAAAGATAATATCCAAAAATTTTTTCATAACATGCACTCCTTCATTAAAATAAAAAATATTCTGCTATAATATTTATGCACGAAAAAAGAGAATAATCTGCTTTTTCATAGTCTTCCAAATTATTCTCTGTATCTTCTTATTATTTTTATTCTATAATTTTAGTATGTTTATCTACTATTATTTAATAATTCTCCTATTTCATCATTAGTGAATTCATATTTAGTATTGCAAAAGTTGCATACTATTTCTTCATTCTTTTTGTCATCATATATCTCTTGAAGAGTTTCCTTTCCAATAGATATTAAGGCTTTTTCAACTCTTTCTCTAGAACAATCACATTTATATTCTGGAGTTAAAGAATCTAATACTTTTAAATCCATTCCATCAAAAATATACTCCAAAATTTCTTCTATTGTTTTTCCTTCACTTATTAATGTAGTTATTGGTGGAATTTCTTCTAATCTATATGTTATAACATCTGCAAGAAGTTCATCTGCACCCGGCATCATTTGCACTATGAATCCACCTGCAGCTTTTATAGATAAATCTCGATCAACTAATACACCAAGTGACACTGCTGATGGTGTTTGCTCTGATACTGTGAAATAATATGCAAAATCTTCTGCTATTTCTCCAGTTTGTATTGGCACTTGTCCAATATATGGATCTCTAAGTCCTAAATCCTTTATTACATATAAAATACCGTCTGTTCCAATAGCTCCTCCAACATCTAATTTTCCTTTTTCATTAAGAGGCATATCAACATATGGATTTCCAATGAATCCTTTAACAGATGCATCACTATGTGCTGTTACTGTTATTCCATTTATTTCTCCATTGCCATTTATTTTTAAAGTTACAACTTCTTTTTCACTTTTTAGTGTAGTTCCTATAAGTGTACCTGCAGTTAACATTCTCCCTAAAGCTGCTGAGGCTACAGGTGTACATTCATGTATTTTACTACCCTCATTTACTAAATTCGTAGTGATTCCTGCTATTATTCTAACCATTCCATTTTTAGCGGTTGCTCTAACTATTTTATCTTCCATTGTTATCTCATCTCCTATTTCATATCTTATTTACTTACTATGTAAAGTATTCTTTCACTATTTTCATTTACTTCCTCATCAGAATATCCTGAAAACTTATTTATTATTCTAAAGTTACATTTTTTTAATATATCTTCTATATAGCTTTCTTTATAAGCTCTCTCAAAATGCTCTTCTTCAAATTTTTTATATAATTCATTTTCGGTTTTTACGAAGAATGTTAAAAACATATTTAATACATCATCTTCAAATGAATTTTCCCATGTATAAAAAATTTCTTCAGAACTGTAAGTGTATATATTATTTCCGAGAACGGTAGAAAGTTTATAATACGAATTTATATCAAAAATAAATATACCATTTTCCTTTAAATGTTCATATACATTTGAGAAATAATCAAGCAAATCTTCATCCTCTGTTATATAATTAGTTGAATCAAGAACAGAAGTTATAAGATCAAACCTTTTATTTAAACTTAACTCACACATATCTTGACAAATTACTTTTGCTTTAATTTTATTCTTTTTAAATTTATCAAAAGCTACATTTAACATATCATCTGACAAATCTACTGCATAAACAGTTTTAAAGTATTTTGCTACATTAATCGAAACATTTCCAGTTCCGCATGCCAAATCCAAATAATCTTCAAATTTTAAATTATTTTCTCTACATATATTTATAATCTTATCTGCAACTTTATCATAATTAATATCCTCATATATTAATTCATCATATATGTTGGCAAACTCTTTATAAGCCATCTGCTTTATCACGCCCTTAACGTAAATTTACTAATTCATCTAATATATTATATCTTAATTATTTACTTAGTCAAATTAGTAAAAATATAGAAGCTTGTCATTTACTTTGGCGCTTTTTTTCTTTTAGCCATTATTCCTCCTATTCTTCCGGTTTCTTCAGAAGATAGTCCTCCCCATCCTTCTTTATTAACTTTATCGATTAAACCAAGTTCTTCTGCAATTTCATACTTAACTTTTTCTCTCATTTTTTCAGCTTCAGTAAGCTCTTTATTTGCTTTAAGCTTTGCTTTTATTGTCTTTTTTACAGATTTATTACCCATTCTTTATCCCTACCAATCTTAATAATTAGTTTTTTATTGATATTTCTTTACTTATAAAGAAATAAAAAAATTCTAAGTTGCTTAAATTACACTATAAAAATAAATTGTAAAGTTTATCTTTTCATCCAATATTATTTCCTTCTATCACTTTACTATTCTATAAAAATATATTTTTACAGAAATTACATTTAATTTATAATATTTTATAAGATTTGTACTACGTAATAGATACTAATAATTATTTCAACTTCTTGCATATATATGCATAAATATACACATTATTTCATATCTCCCCTAATTAATGGAATAAATAATTGTTTATGAATAGTTTTTTTCAACTTATTTTGCTCATTGACTTGATATTTATTCAATATTTAACTATAGTAATTGTATATATAAAAATATTAATAAATAAATTTAGGAGGGATTATTGTGTATAATGTTGCAATAGTTGGGGCTACTGGAAATGTAGGAAGAAAATTTTTAGAAATTTTAGAAGAAAGAAATTTTCCAGTAAATAATTTATATCTTTTCGCATCAAAAAGATCTGAAGGTAGTACTTTACCATTTAAAGGAAAGGATTATGTTGTTGAGGAAACTTGTGAAAAGAATATAAAAGATAAAAAAATAGATTATGCACTATTTTCAGCCGGTGGAGATGCTAGTAAAGAATTTGCACCTGTTTTTGCACAGTATGGGGCTGTAGTAATTGATAATAGTAGCGCTTGGAGAATGGATCCTGAGGTACCACTTGTAGTGCCAGAAGTTAATCCAGAAGATATCAAACTTCATAAAGGAATAATTGCAAATCCAAATTGCTCAACAATTCAAGCTATGCCAATCATGAAGGCTTTACATGATAAATATGGAATTAAAAGAATTGTATACTCTACTTATCAAGCTGTATCTGGGGCTGGTATCCAAGGTATAAGAGATTTAGAGGATGGTGTTAGAGGGGTTGCACCTAAGAAGTTCCCTTATCCTATTGCTGGTAATGTTTTACCTCATATAGATGTGTTTTTAGAAGATGGTTACACAAAAGAAGAAGAAAAGATGATTAAAGAAACTAGAAAAATTCTACACGAGCCAGATTTAAGAGTAACAGCAACTACAGCTAGAGTTCCAGTACTTAACGGACATAGTGAAAGTATCAATGTTGAACTTAATTCTGAATTTGATGTAAAAGATATTTTTGAATTACTAGGAAACACTCAAGGTGTAACTGTATATGATAAAGTAGACGAATTAAAATATCCAACTGCTCTTGAAGTTTCAGGAAAAGACGACGTTTATGTTGGAAGAATCAGAAGAGATTTTAGTGTGGATAATGGTTTAAACCTATGGGTTGTTGGTGATAACATAAGAAAAGGTGCAGCACTTAATGCTATTCAAATTGCTGAAATAATGATAAAAGATAATAAATAGTTCTTAGTAATTAAGTTGGAGGAATCTGAATGTCAATATTTCAAGGCTCAGCTGTAGCTATAGTTACGCCATTTAATGAAAATGGAGTAAACTTCGAATCACTTAAAAATTTACTAGAATGGCACGTTAAAGAAGGTACTGATGCCATTGTAATTTGTGGTACTACAGGTGAAGCTACTACGATGACAGAAAAAGAGAAAAAAGATACAATTAAATTTACAGTTGATGTAATAAACAAAAGAATTCCTGTAATTGCAGGGACCGGCTCAAACAATACTGCTGCTGCTATTTCAATGAGTAAATATGCAGAAAGTGTTGGAGTAGATGGACTTCTTGTTATTACACCATATTACAATAAAACTACTCAAAATGGTTTGATAAAACATTTTAAAGCTATAAATGATGAAGTTAATACTCCTATTGTACTTTATAACGTACCGAGTAGGACAGGTGTTAATATTGCACCTAAAACTTTAGCTAAGATTGCTGAATTAAGCAATGTTGTTGCTATAAAAGAAGCTAGCGGAAATATCAGCCAAATACTTCAAATGAAGGAACTTTGCAGAGATTCTATAGATATTTATTCTGGTAATGATGATCAAATTGTATCTATAATGTCCATTGGAGGTATAGGTGTAATTTCAGTTTTAGCTAATATAATTCCAAATAAAGTTCATGAAATAGCTGAAAAATGTTTATCTAATAATTTTAAAGAAGCTTTAGATATTCAATTAGACACTTTATCTTTAGCAAATACTTTATTTTTAGAAACAAATCCAATCCCAGTTAAAACAGCCATGAACCTTATGGGCCTAGATGTTGGGCCTTTAAGACTTCCACTTTGTGAAATGGATAGTAACAATGAGGAAATACTAAAAGCTGCTTTGCTAGATTATAAATTGATATAAGGTGATAATATGATAAAAATAGTATTAAATGGTTGCTCAGGTAAGATGGGTAAGATGATTACAGAGTGCGCTGATAAATTTAAGAACTTAGAGATTGTTGCTGGAATTGATAAATTTCCAAGTAATGCTCCATATCCTATCTTTGAAAGCACTAAGGATTTAAATATCGAATATGATGTTTTATTAGATTTTTCAAGAGCTGATGCTCTTCATAGTCTATTGGAAATAACAGAAAAAACTAACAAACCATTAGTAATATGCTCAACTGGATTTACACAAGAAGACTTAACTTTAATAGATGAAAAGAGTAGTACTCTTAAACTATTTAGATCAGGCAACATGTCTTTTGGTATTAATTTAATTAATTCTCTTTTAAAGAAAGTAACTCCTCTACTCTATGGAAACTATGATATTGAAATAATTGAAAAGCATCATAATCAAAAGGTAGATGCTCCAAGTGGAACTGCAATTATGCTTGCTGATTCCATAAAAAATTCTATAGAAGATACAACAAAGTACATCTATGGAAGAGAAGGAAATTCAAAAAGAGAAGAAAATGAAATTGGTATACATGCAGTTAGAGGTGGTGGTATAATTGGAGACCACGATGTTATCTTTGCTGGAACTGGTGAAGTAATAGAATTAACTCATAAAGCAATTTCAAGAGAAGTTTTCGCAGTTGGCGCTCTAAAAGCGTGTGAATATATGGCTTCTGTATCTCAACCTGGACTATATGACATGAGTGATGTTATAGGAATTCAATAAATTAGTTACTAATTAAAATAAATAACTGTACTATAGTTTCTAGGAATTTAGATGGATGGTTCTAAGAATAATAACCATCTAAATTCCACTGAAACATATTATAAATGCTTATATTACTTATTTTAAGTGATATAAGCATTTATAATATTACATCTCCTTGTATTATTAAATATTCTATTAAAGAGAATGAATAGAATTTAAATAATTCTGTTCATTTATCTTACATCTCCACCCTAATATTCCCACTTATTTTTCTTCATATCAACATGATTACTATTTTTAAAGGATACACCTTCTTCTAATAGCAGAAATCGTTGTTCATCCCACCCTGGTACCAATCTTCCAGCATGATTTACCACACGATGACATGGATATTGCCCATAAAATTCTGCCTGACTAAGAATCTTCCCAATAAGCCGTGCATTTTTGTCTCTGCCAATAAGGCAGGCAATTTGTCCATATGTAGCTACCTTCCCTTCAGGGATTTCTTCTACAACTGAAAGTACTTCATAAATTAATTGTTCATTCATTATCTTTTTCATATATTCACCTTTTATAATAATCCTCGCTTGAAGACATTGCGATATTTTGCACCATATTTTAATATTTAATCTTCTGTTTTGATGATATAATACTAACAAAAAAATAAATATTATGTCAACGTAACACATTGAAGAGCAGTTATAGTGAATCCCCTGCTAAATTTACTTAAGCCTATTTCAGATAGTTATTGAGTTTTTCTTTATTTAGCAAGTTCCCATGCTGGCACACGAAAAAAGCACCTGTAAAATCAGATGCTTTCATATCTATATCTTTATAAGTATTTTTAATACATTGGCTATTCTTTGATATAAGAGCAACAGTAATCTGCCACTTCTTTTACTATTAGACTGAATTTAGAGTTTGCAGGTACTATAAAAGTATCTCCTTCTTTGTATGTAACAAATTTATCTGAACCTGGTAATTTTACATCCATCGACCCTCCTAGGATCTCCATCGCCTCTTTGTCTCCAGTTCCAAATTCGTAATCCCCAGGTAACATTATCCCCAAAGTTTTTCTTTCACCATCTTCAAATACGATGGTTCTGCTAGTTACCTTTCCATCAAAATATGCATTTGCTTTTTTTACTGCTGTTACATTTTTAAATTCACCCATTGTGACACCCCCTATTTTTATTTATTATTTATATTAAGAGTTCATTAAATAATAGCTTATGTTAATCTATTATTTCTAAAACTTTTAATTAGCAATTTGTGAAATTTGATTTTAAAAATTTTTCAAGCCTATTAAATGCCTCTTTTAAAATTTCATCACTGTAGCAGTATGAAATTCTCATATATCCTTCCCCTAAATCACCAAAGGCTGTACCTGGTACACAAGCAAGCTTTCCTTCATTCAATAACTTTTCACAAAACTCTTCAGAAGACATATTGAACTTTTTAATTGAAGGAAATATATAAAAGGCTCCCTTAGGTTCTGCAACCTCCAAATTAAGATCCCTTAATCTATTCAAGCAGTAGTCTTTTCTTCTTTCAAAAGTTTTTCTCATATTTTCTACATCATCTAAAGATTTTTTTAGCCCTTCAAGAACTCCATATTGTGCAATAGAAGGTGCACACGAAACACCATATTGATGTACTTTCATTATTTCTTTCATGTACTGTTCACAGCACGCAACATAACCTATTCTAAGCCCTGTCATAGAAAATATTTTGGAAAACCCACTTACATATATAACTTTATCTTTTATTTCTCTTGCCTGCGCTATTGAATAATAATCATCAAAAATTATGGACGAATACATTTCATCTGTTATTACTATGATATCCTTATTTTTTATTAATTCAACAAGTTCATTTCTTTGCTCTTTAGATAAAATTGCCCCTGTAGGATTTGATGGAAATGACAGCATTAATACCTTAATATTTTCACTCTCTAATTTTTCTTTAATTTTGTCTACATCTAATGTGAAATCTTCATTTAGAGGATAAGTTACTACATCTGCTCCTATCATTATAGAGATATTTTCATAGGCCGGATAAGCAGGCCCAGGTATTAATATTTTATCTCCTGAATTCATAATAGCAAATAATACTGAATATAACCCTTCACTTCCACCAACTGTTATGCATATTTCATCTTTACTATATTCAATATCAAATGTTTTTAAGTAATTGCAGATTTCTTCTCTAAGTTCGTCAACACCTGCATTTGATGTATAAACTGTTTTATTATCTCTTATAGCCTGAATCATAGCCTCCGATATATCTATTGGCACAGGAAAATCTGGCTGCCCGATGGTTAGTGATATTGCTCCTTCAACTTTCTTAACTTTCTCGGCAAATCTTCTTATTCCTGAGATTTGTATTTTCTCTACTTGTTTATTCATAATTTATGCGCCCCCGTTTTGCAATATAAACTTATTTTACCTCATTACTAAAATTGATTCAAACTATTTGTGTTTTTTTACTTATTCCCCTTTTAATTGCGTTCAATCTTTATTATAATAAGGATGATTGCGAAAATAATGGAAAGGGTGATATAATGTCATATAATTTAACGGATCCTTATGAAATTGCTAGATTTATTAAGGAATCAAAAAAATCTACTCCAGTAAAAGTCTATGTTAATGGAGATTTAAGCAATGCTGAAATGAATGATGTAGAGTGGTACGGTTCTAACGGATTTTATATACTAATGGGAGAATCTGATTCTATAACTAAAATAGTTTTAGATAATAAACATCTTATAAAACACTTTAGAATAGAAAATGATAGAAGAAATTCTGCTATTCCAATGCTAGATTTACTTGAAGTTGACGCTAGAATTGAGCCAGGTGCTATCATTAGAGATAAGGTTACTATTGGTAAAAATGCAGTTATAATGATGGGTGCAGTAATAAACATTGGAGCTGAAATCGGAGATGGAACTATGGTCGATATGAATGCTGTAGTTGGTGCTCGTGGACAATTAGGTAAGAATGTTCACTTAGGTGCTGGTGCTGTTGTTGCTGGAGTATTAGAGCCACCAAGCAAAGAACCATGCATGATTGGAGATAATGCCTTAATTGGTGCTAATTCTGTAATCCTTGAAGGCGTTAAGATAGGTGCAGGTAGTGTTGTAGCTGCTGGTTCTGTTGTTACAGAAGATGTTCCAGACAACGTTGTTGTAGCTGGTTCACCTGCTAAGATAATCAAAGCAGTAGATGACAAGACAAAAGATAAAACTCAAATATTAGATGATTTAAGAAAGTAATTATTTTCTATTAGAAATTTAAAATTACATAATATATTATAGAGAAAGTAACTATCAGATGTATAAAATTAACACACTAGTTATTTCTCATAATTAAATAAAAGGTTTCAATAAATCTATATTAATTGAAACCTTTTTATTTACCAGAAAAAATACTATATTTTATATTACATAATGCTTATAGCTTTTTCGAATTTAGAATTAGAATATTTATTTTAGCTAAATAAACAATTCTATACTGCGCCCTCTTCTCCAGTGCTCTCTTCCTTATTAGCTCTCTCCATTTTTGAGATTGATACCTCATATGCAATCTTTTTCACAACTTCACTATCAGATACCTTTTTTTGATATTCTCTGCTTTGAAGTCTTCCCCATACCTTAATATTATCTCCAACATTTAAAGTTTGACAGAATCTTGAGTTCCTTCCCCATGCAATAGTTGGGATGTAATCTGATTTATTATAAGCTCTATTTACAGCAAGTAATACATCAGCAATCTCACGCCCAAATGGTGTAGTCCTATAAATAGGCTCCTTACAAATGTATCCATCTAAAAATATTTCATTGGGATTTTTACTTCTTTCTAGACATGGTTCAATGTTTCTTGCGAAAACAGTAAGTATTAGCTTGTTAGATCCATCAATAAACTTGTTATAAGATCTAAGTTGACCTTCAACAATTATTTCCACACCCTCATCAAGCTTTATGTCACTTAGTAATCTTTCTGAAACAGTAATATTTAATTTATCTACTGAATCACTTAATCTCATTACATCTAAATCAAAAGTGTAGAAACCCTCCCCATACATTTCATGACTAAACTCTAATCCAGATGTTACCTTGCCTTCAAGGTAAATTTTGTTATTTAACATCAAATTATCCATTGTAATCCCTCTCTCCATCGGAAATTATTTTATTTTGTGTAATATATGCTCCCACTAGCATATATTACCATTATAATACAAAAACTAGTTTATTTTCAATAAATATTAATTATTTTTATCCGATGACTAACTGCCCTTAGTAAATCACAATTTTAAAGATAGTAATAAGTGGCACTAGTCCCTGGATAAGTTCAGCTAAGATTGAGCCTCAGCTGAATCAAGTTTCACTTTATGTTGAATCCCTTGATTGTCTACGCTATAGTTATCTGAATATATCATTTGACCTACTGATTTAAACTCATATCCTTTATCCTTTAGTTCTTTAATAATTCTATCTAAATTATTTGGAGTATACTTTGCATTATTATGAAAAAGAAGTATAGATCCCGGTTTAACGTTTTTCATAACTCTGTTATATTCAGTTTCTTCAGATATCTCTTTCCAATCTACAGAATCAACACTCCATTGAATTGGTACATATCCTAGGTTTCTTACTTTTGAAAAAGCTTCTTTATTATAATCTCCACTTGGAAATCTAAATAACTTAGGTCTTTCACCTGTATATTTTTCAATTGTATCATTAGTTTTTTCTATCTCCTCTTTCATTCTATCTGCTCCTATTTTAGTGAACATAGGATGTTTGTAGCTATGATTACCTATTTCATGCCCCCTCTCTTTTATTGCCTTAAGCTTCTCCACATTGTCCTCGCTATAATTTACCCATCCTCCCATTATGAAGAATGTTCCTTTTACATTATATTTGTCCAATATGTCTAATATTACATTCAAATTATCTTTTTCTGCCCAATTTATATCAAATGTTAAACTAATAACTTTTTCATTAGTATCAACACAATATATAGGATCTTCTTCCTGAATATTACCCATTGCTTGTATCGCTTTGCTAATCCCTATAGATATAAATACTAAAAAGATAATCAAAAATATGTCAATACCGATTCTCTTTTTCTTCCACGTCACCTTCCATGCTCCTTTTAACTTTATATTTTATATTTAAACTATATGCATTACATATTTTTTTATGCCATTAAGTAAACTTAAACTTATAAATTATGATATACTCCTATTCACTAAAAAAAAATTTGTGTTATAATAAAAGGAGATTTTCATCAATTATGGAGGTAATTATGTACGAAAGTTCATCAGAATTAGCAGAAAATAAGTTATTAATGTTATATGTTTTAAAATCAATAAAAAATCCTATATCAAATACTCAGCTTACTGAAATAATTCTTGAAAATAACTTTATTAATTATTTTACATTCCAGCAATATTTATCAGAGCTTGAGGAATCTAAATTCGTTGAATATCATGATGTAAATGATAAAAAATTATTGATATTAACAGAAAAAGGAGATAATGTTCTCTCTTTATTTAAAGATAGAATATCCCCTTCAAAAATGTCTACTATTAATGACTATATAAAAGAAAAAATAGAGTCTATAAAAAAGGAATTAACTATACATTCTGATTACACATTAGGTGCAAACGATAGTTTTATTGTTAACCTTAAAGCTGTAGAAAATGACTCGTTATTAATGGAATTAAAATTATCAGTTCCATCTAAAAATCAAGCTACTTCAATTTGTGCTAAATGGAAAGAAAATCCTTCTGAGATTTATACCAATATAATAAGTTTATTAATTAATTAAAGTTACTTTTATCGATTTAAGACATAATCAAAAAAATAACAGTTCCATCTGCCACGCCTATTTTCCACCATGCTTCGTCAGCAGATTGCCCTAATAGCCCGCTATGAGCCCATTCTACTTCCTTGCCTGATGAAAAATAATCATGGTATTTTGGACTTGTTATTTTCTTTCATATGTCTAAGTTAAAGTCATACCATTTGGTTCATTTCCTATTGGTATGGTTTTTATTCTCCTATCTTTCATATCTATTATCTTCAGTACTCCATTCAAAAAATCTCCAACAAATATGTTATCTCTAGATTTTACTATTCCTCTAGGCATTCCGCCAATATTAATTTTTTCCTCTTCTTTAAGTTCATTTAAATTTACTATACTTATGGAGCCATCACATAAATTAGAAACATATAGGAAGTTGTCTTCTTCAAATAAATCTACTGGAGAGTGTCCAACTTGAATTTTATTTATTAATTCAAGAGTATTTAAATCTATTATTCCAATACTACCATTTTTATCATGCCCAAGATAACTCATGCATACGTATAAGTATTTTTTATTTTGTGATATGCTTATCTTTGCAGGAGTATTTTCCACTTTAATTCGTTTTATCTCCTTATTATTTATATAGTCAATTATAGATATGCTGTCATCTCCCATATTACTTATAAAAACTGAATTTCTATCTTCTAATAATGTGATATTATGAGGAAATCTTCCTGTTGGTATTTCGAAATTAATCCTCTCATTTAGCAAATCGTATATTATTAAAGAGTCAGATTCTCCACATGAAACATAAGCAATGTCATTATAAGCTACTATATCATTTGGATGCGCTCCTACATATATATTGCCTTCTTCTTTAAAACTATTAAAATCTATCAACGATATGCTATTATTATAGTTATTCGCAACTAATAGCTTATTCTTATATAATGATAATCCATGAGGGCCAAATGGACCTTCACCAATAGATAAAACTATATTTTGAGTATTTAGATTCTCAGTGTTTATTTTATTTAAACTATCTGAACCAGTATTGCATAAAACAATATAACTCACTCCATCCCCCCCTTTTAAGATAATCATTCTACTATCTATAATATATTCTGAATATATATTATTGGTACAACTTATTAACTTCATTATCTTTATTTATTGACAAATTTCTTGTATAATAAAGGGAGGTTAACTAATTACATTTTCAAAGTAAGTAATTTTTGTAAATTCTTATAGATGCTTACTTTTCATGTATATAGTTATATTTTATCTTAAGGAGTGTGTGGAATGTTTTCATATAAAACAACTGGTGTTTGTTCATCTACAATAAATCTTGAAATTGAGAATAATATTCTTAAAGATGTAGAATTTGTTGGAGGATGTGCTGGAAACTTATTAGGCATTGGACAATTAGTTAAAGGTATGCCTGTGGATGATATAATAAAAAGATTAGGCGGAATAGATTGCAGAAATAAAGGAACATCTTGTCCTGATCAGCTATCAAAAGCACTATTAGCTTGGAAGAAAGAAAATTCTATAAACTAAAAAATAGACTATAAAGTTCTAGCAATAATTTATTCAATTTTGCTAACATAAAAACCATGCATAAGTAAAGAAAATCTTCTTTTTTATGCATGGTTTTTACATTTTATTAAACTTCAATCTGTACTATTTTTATTGCAAGTAATCTTCTCTCTCCCCTGATAGTAATGACAAAGTACTTGTTATTTCTTCAATTACATCTTTATAACTTAGATATATTTGAATTTTTATAGCACTATAATCTTCGCTTATCTCTTCTACTTTTCCATAAAGATATTTACCTTTATCTATTAAATTCTTTAATATTAAATTATTGTCTTTTGGAACATACCCCATTACAAATCCTTCAGTTGTTATAACTTCAATCGCATTTTTATCATATTCATTATCAAAATCTCTTTTTAAATATACCATATCATCTTCTAATAATTTATGGTATATTTCACTCATATCAAAATAGCTTGTTCCAGCAATATTTACACTGGTTAAATATATATCTTTAACATGAGCATCAATATGCATATTCTCATCTATTTCAACATATTTCTTATTCTTTTTGCTACTTGATTTAATTAAAAGTGAATTTAGCGCTCTTCGTACATCACTAACAATCTCTGTGCTAATAGCGTCCTTAATAGTTTCTTTATCCAATGAATCAAACTCTTCTTTAAATCTTTGAAGATTTGCAGCCGCTTGAATTCTAGTCTCAATTAAAGGTGATTTTAGCGCCTGAAAGTTAATATCCTTATATTCATCTATAAAATCTTCATATTGTGCATATTTTATAATTATAAAGAAACAAATTTGTGCTATATCCTCATAAAGTAGATTTTCTATTTTTAATTCATCTTGTCCGCTTAGTATTTCGGTCATTGGTAATTTTTTTAATCCTAATTTAAAAGCACATTTTTTTATAGCCTTATTCCCAATGGAAAATGCATATTTATATAAAAGTGCATTGGTATAATCTCTTTTTATAATTAATTCAAATTCACTTTTCTTTAATTTATACTTCGTTCTATCTGCACAACTTATTAGTACACTACTTTCAATTTCTATATTTGGAACTTCATTGGCAATTACATTGTGCCACAACTCTTTTTTGCAAATTTTTTTACAATTATCTATTATTTCTTTATAATCATTATTTAACTTATACGAATTTGAATTTCCTTTATTCTTATATTCATCAATAATAATAGCTTCTATTGAATATAAAATTGAAATTACAGCATATAACGAATATATGCCACCACCTATATTATCAATAATTTCTAATAACTTATTGCAAACTTTTACTGAATTCTTAATATCATCCAAACTATAGTCCGAAAGCAATGTACTGAAAGATTTTGCAAAAACTTCAATCTCTCCTTCAGAAAATTTTGTATCCTCCAAGTAGCTCAAAAGATCTAATGAAAGCATAGTGTAAGATAATAATTCTGTAATCCCAACACTATTATCACTACCTTCTTCTATCATCCATTTTTTTATCTCATAAGTTGTAGGAGTAAGATTCATTATACAAAATATCTTTCCATATCCTTTAGATTTCTTTGAAATTTCAAAAATTATATTATTACAACTTCCGATATACTCATAAGCCTTGATTGTATAAAAAATATATTCATTATGAATAGAAAACACATTTAATATATCCTTCAAGTTTTTAATACTGCATATAGGCGAAAGTAGTATCCCTAGTTTCACCTCTTCTGAATATGAACTCTCTTTAAGCAGATTATTTACTCTCTTGCTCATTGCTTGCAATATCTCTTTATTACTCTCCATCGAGTCTTTGAAGATTTTAATCAAGTTTTCATAATAACCGATAATTGGATTTAATGTAATATAATCATGGACACTTGATAATTTTCCTTCATCCAAAGCATAATTATATAGATGTCCCACTAGCTCACTAGCCAGCCTATTCTTTTCATAATCCTGAAGTTTACGAACTTTGTTCGTAATAATCTTAAATTCCCTTCTTCCAGCCACTTCAAAGTCTTGATAGCTATATAGTGTATCTGGATTTCTATCACGAAATTCTTTTAAATCATAATAGATTGAGTTCTTATTCTTAATGTCGTTTTCTATTTCTCTCTTAACCATATAACTTTCATTACTCCTTTTAATCAAAATTCCGAAGCTCGCCTCGGAATTTTTTGATTTATATTCTTTTATACTAATTCGGAAAATATTTATGTGCCCCAACTCTACTTATTAGGAAACTTATTTCTTATAATTTTTCTCATATCTCCAATCATGTATAATGATCCACTAACTACAATTAAATCCTCTTCCTTAGCTTCTTTTAATGCTAAAGAAAAAGCCTCCTCATAACTTTCTAATGCAATAGTATTTGAATTATAGTTTAATATTTCCTCTTTCAAATCTTCACTAAGTTCAGCTCTTTCACTATGTGGTGTAAGTGCATAAACTTTTTCAGCTAATGGTGTTATTTCCTGTACCATTTCTTTTACTTGCTTATCCGCTAAAATACCAAGCAACAAATATAATTTATTGTATTTAAAATACTTTTCTATATTTTTTCTAAGAGCTTTGATTCCATCTATATTGTGTGCCCCATCAATTACTATCGTAGGCTTCTTTTTTAAAACCTCGAGTCTTCCTATCCATACAACTTCCTGTAAGGCTTTCTCAATTAAGCTTGTATTTAATTCTATTTTTTCATTCTCGCATAGCACCTCTATTGCGCTTAAGGCAACTCCCAAATTTAATATTTGATGTTCTCCAAGCAAAGGAAATTTAATCTTATATATATTTTTAATACTTTTAACAACTACATTTTGATAAAAGTCATCATAATTTATATCAACCAATTTTCCATTTTCCTTATTCACAAAATATACTTTTGAGTTTTTTTCTTCCGCTATTTTTAATATTACTTCTTCAGCCTCTTTTTTTTGAGGATAGAGTACAACTGGTACATTTTCTTTGATAATTCCGGCCTTTTCTTTTGCAATATCTTTTAAATTATCACCTAATATATTTATATGATCTAAACTTACTGATGTTATTACACTAACCTTAGGTGTTAGTACATTGGTAGAATCTAATCTTCCGCCAAGACCGACTTCAATTACTCCATAATCTATTTTTTCTCTATAAAAATACAAAAACATTAAAGCAGTTATAATTTCAAACTCAGTAGGATGTTCATATCCTTCTTCAATTACTTTATTAACCACTAATTTAATTTCTTCTACTAAGTCTACTAATGATTTCTTGCTAATATTACTGCCATTTATTTGAATTCTTTCTTCAAATTCTTCTAAATATGGGGATGTATACATTCCTACTTTATATCCCATTCCAATTAATATTTTTGATATCATAGCTGTAGTTGATCCCTTGCCATTAGTCCCTGCAATATGGATAAGTTTGAGTTTTTCATGTGGATTTCCAAGTAACTCTAAAATTCTAAAAGTTCTTTCAAGTCCATAATTAGATCCAAACTTCCCCACGCTTGTAATATAATCCATTGCGTCTTTATAAGTCATGCTCATTTTTCTTACCTCTTTGTCTTTTATGTTTTTCTATAAATGCAAATTCTAAATAGTATGTATTTACTTTACATTATATCTTAATTCTAGTGAAATGACTAATTAAAAGCTAAACAAAAACATCTCTGAACTAAATTTATTCTATAATTCTTCAAGAACAAAATCGAAGGCGACTGTGGTTAAGTTTCGTATTGTACCTTTGCGCCCTTTTCATAATATCTATAATCTTCTTTTACACCAATTTCTAAACTTATCAAATTCACTCCATAATAGAGATATTAATATACTAGCCAATAAAATAGATAATATAATTAATACAGAATTCGTAACTGAAATTTCAATTTCCCAAAACAATATTACTAACTTTATCCCAGTAAAAATTAATATACATCCAACTCCATATTTCATGAGCTTGAACATATTATTCATCTTTTCTAATATATAGTACATACTTCTAAGTCCTAAAATTGCAAAAATATTAGAGGTATAAACTATGAAAGTATCCGTTGTTATTGAAAAAATAGCTGGGATTGAATCTATTGCAAAAATAATATCCGAAAATTCTATTATTAAAAGCACTATAAAAAGAGGTGTAGCATAAATAATCTTATTCTGCCTAACAAAAAATTTATTTCCATGTAAAACATTTGTTATAGGCATTATTCTTCTTAATATCTTAACTGCCAAGTTATCATGAAATTGAATATTATCATCTTCCCTAAGAAATATTTTTGCACCACTAAGCAGCAATAATACTCCAAATATAGATAATATAAAACTAAATTTATTCACTATAGCTACGCCAAGTAAAATGAAAATCAGCCTTAACACCATAGCTCCTATAACTCCATATAGAAGTATCCTTTCCTGGTATTCTTCCTGTATTCTAAAACTTGAAAATATCATTAGAAATAAGAATAAATTATCTAAACTTAACGACATCTCTACTATGTAACCACCAAAGTATTCTATTGCTGATGTTTCACCTCTTGTGTAATATATAATAATATTAAATAAGATTGATAAGGATATCCAAAAAATTAAGTTAAGTAAATGCCTTCTCGTTTTCAAAATTCAAACCCTCCATATATATTATTCTAGAATTATATATATTAATAATCCTCCTATTATATCCTTACCTTGTAAAAATTTTTAACTTTTTATCTTACTAAATATATGATAATTAAAATTATTGTGCAGTTAATAATTCAATGCATGTTTAGTTATATACTCTAATCCCCCTTATCTTTGAATGTATATAAATTTTTAAAAAATAAAAGATATTACTAAGTTCCAAGGAACTTAGTAATATCTTTTACTGAATTTCATTAAAATTATTTTAAAGCTTCAATTCTTACTTTAACAGCTTCTAACATTTCAACATACTTAACTCTCTTTTCTTTTTCAGCATCAACAACTGCTGCTGGAGCTTTAGCAACGAAACCTTGATTTCCTAACTTTTTGTCTATTCTATCAATTTCTCCTTCTAGTTTCTTTGCTTCTTTATTTAATCTATCTAATTCCTTATCTTTATCTACAAGATCAAGTAGTGGCATGAATAATTCTCCACCTTTAACAACTAAAGATACAGCATTTACAGGAACATTAGCCTTATCACTTATAAATTCTACTTCTGATGCAGACGCTAGCTTTTCAATGTATGCTACACCTGAGTTAAATGCTTTTTTAGCATCTTCAGCTATATAGCAGATTACTTTTGCCTTTCTTGATGGTGGTACGTTCATTTCAGCTCTAACATTTCTTAAACCTTTTATAGCTTCAATTACAAATGCCATATCATCTTCTGCTTCTTTATTTACTAAAGCTTCATCAAATTCAGGCCAAGCCGAAGTTGTTATTGTTTCTTCATCACTTAAGTGAGTGAAGATTTCTTCTGTTATAAATGGCATAGCTGGATGTAGTAATTTTAATCCTGTAATTAAAACCGTATTTAATACGTTATAAACTATTCCCTTAGCCTTTTCATCATCACCATAGAATACAGGTTTAACAAGTTCTATATACCAATCACAGAATTCAGTCCACATAAAGTCATAAACTTTTTGCATAGCAATTCCAAGTTCATATTTTTCCATGTTTTCTGTTACTTCTTTTATTAAAGTATTCATTTCTGATAATATCCACTTATCAGCTAAAGAATATTCTTTGCAGTCTTTATATCTGTTCATCACTTCTTTATCAAGGTTCATCATTACAAATCTTGAAGCATTCCAAATCTTATTTGCAAAGTTTCTTGATGATTCAACCCTTTCAGGATAATATCTCATATCATTTCCTGGAGCATTACCAGTAGCTATCATAAATCTCAAGGCATCAGCACCATAAGTTTCAATTACTTCTAACGGATCAACACCATTTCCTAAAGATTTACTCATCTTTCTACCTTGAGAATCTCTAATTAAGCCATGAATAAGCACTGTATTAAATGGAGTTTCTCCCATGCAGTGAAGTCCTGAGAATATCATTCTTGCAACCCAGAAGAAGATAATATCATGTCCTGTAACTAATGTACTTGTTGGATAGAAGTATTCTAAGTCTTCTGTTTTGTTTGGCCAGCCAAGTGTTGAGAATGGCCATAATGCTGAAGAGAACCATGTATCAAGTACATCATTATCTTGCTTAATATTAGAGCTTCCACATTTAGTACATGATTTCGGAGCATCTTCAAGTACCATCATTTCTCCGCAATCTTGACAATAGTATACTGGAATTCTATGTCCCCACCATAATTGTCTTGAAATGCACCAGTCTTGGATATTTTCCATCCAGTTGAAGTATATCTTATCAAATCTTTCAGGAACAAATTTAGTTTTGCCATTCTTAACTACTTCTACCGCTGGCTTTGCAAGACTTTCCATCTTAACATACCATTGTTTTGAGATTATAGGTTCTACTGTAGTTCCGCATCTATCATGAGTTCCAACATTATGAGCGTGATCTTTTACCTTAACTAAAAGACCTGCTTCTTCTAAATCCTTAACTATGGCTTTTCTTGCTTCATATCTATCTAGGCCTTTATATTTACCACCTTTTTCGTTGATAATTCCCTTATCATCCATTACTCTTATGATTTCTAAGTTATGTCTTTTACCAACTTCAAAGTCGTTAGGGTCATGGGCTGGAGTCATCTTAACTGCACCAGTTCCAAATTCTAAGTCAACATAATCGTCTCCAACTATAGGAATTTCCCTGTTTACAAGTGGTAATATTACAGTTTTTCCGATTAAATGTTTATATCTTTCATCATTAGGATTAACAGCAACACCGCTATCTCCAAGTAAAGTTTCAGGTCTTGTTGTTGCAATTTCAAGAACTCCTGATCCATCAGCTAATGGATAGTTAATGTGCCAGAAATGACCTGCTTGTTCTTCATATTCAATTTCTGCATCTGATAAAGCTGTTTGGCAGTGAGTACACCAGTTAGTAATTCTATTTCCTTGATAAATTAAACCTTCATTATAAAGCTTAACAAATACATGTTTTACAGCTGCACTAAGATTTTCATCCATTGTAAATGCTTCTCTTGTAAAGTCTGCAGATACTCCAAGCTTCTTAACTTGGTTTCTTATTGTAGCTCTATACTTGTCACTCCATTCCCAAACTTTTTCAAGGAATGCTTCTCTTCCCATTTCTTTCTTATCATAACCTTGTTCTGCTAACTGATTTGCAACTTTAACTTCTGTCGCAATTGACGCATGGTCCTCTCCAGGTAACCATAATGTACAATATCCTTGCATTCTCTTAAATCTGATAAGCATATCTTGAAGAGTATCGTCAAATGCATGCCCTAAGTGAAGCTGACCGGTTATATTTGGTGGCGGCATGATTATTGTATATGGTTTTTTATTCTTATCGATTACTGGAGTAAAGTATCCCTTCTCCTCCCAATTTTTATAGATCCTATCTTCAAATTCTTTTGGATCATATGTAGTTGATATATTTTTTATTTCTTCTGACATTTTAATTCCTCCAAACTTAGTTAAACTAACAATTAACTTGTTAAATTTTTATATTCTAAACAATAAATATTGTAAAGAATATTTATTCCTAAGAATATATATTCTTTAGAATATGCACTGCAATTGCTGTGTCTTAATAAATCAAAGCTGACTCCCATTCATTCACTTTGGACTTTCGAATAAACGAATATAAAATATCTACAGTGAAATCCCCAAGAACAAAATATAAAATTTTGATTCTCAACGCAAAAAGAGCCCTCATCACAAAAGGACGAAAGCTCGCGGTACCACCTTTATTTCCACATATACAGAATTACTGCATTAATGGACTCTTAATTTAAATAACGATTCAGACAAACCGTCTTTAGCTACTATTATTTCACTAAAGAAGCTCAAAAGCTACCTTCAAAATTTCTTACATAAGGGTTTTCAGCGCCTCCCTCTCTCTTCCTAGTTCTTTCTAAGTCTATAATTTAGTTCAAAGAATTGTATTCCTCAACTCGTCTGAGTAAGTTTTCTTATCCTATGAATTTAACCAAAAGAACTGTACTCCTCAATTTTTCATGAGTTTCCTTTTAATGCTTAAAAATTTTTACTCCTCTTTTTCATTGCTTTTATATATTATATTATTACTTTAACTCACATAAACTTAATAATTAACTTTAAACAGTTAATCATGAAATTTGAACTCTCACTTATGATATCTTATAGTATAATTTTTGTCAATAATAGTTTTCCAGTACTTTTTCTATGATAGTCTGCCTTATAATACTTTTTTAAGACCATTATAAGTTTTATCCTATTTAACCCTCATTATTCCTATAAATATTTAAATATGTTCCTATGTATATAGAAACATATTTTTCTATATACATAGATAAATTTAATCATATATTACTTTAAAACTATATTTCTATAAATAATTGTTCATATAAATATAGTTTCATTTTTATTGGATTTGAATAAAATAACTATTTAGAATGATATTTAGCATGTCTATCTGTAGCATCTCTCTACAGCTTCTAATAATCTATCTAATGCCTCTTCAAGTACCCTTGTTGGACATGCTAAGTTTATTCTCTCAAACCCTTTCCCCTCATCGCCAAAAACATAACCTTCATCTAGGAAAAACATTGCTTCTGTTGTCATAAATTTTTCCAATGCTTTATGATCCTTCTCCAATGTTCTAAAATCTAGCCATTGCAAATAAGTCCCTTCTAGGTTTATTATATTAGCCTCAGGAATATTACTTTTAAAAAAGTCTTTAACGACTTTTCTATTCTTATTTATAATCTGTATAAGTTCCTCAAGCCATTGCTCGCATTCATTATAAGCAATTTCACATGCTTTATATCCAAAAATATTAAGGCCTAAATTTCCTATAGACTTTCTACGTTCAAACCTGACTTTATCTCTTATTTTTTTATTTTTAATAATAATGTTAGAAACTTGAAGACCTGCTAAGTTAAAAGTCTTGCTTGGTGCTGTACAAATAACTGAATTATTCGCAAACTCCTCAGATATATTTGCAAAAACTGTATGTTTAAACCCAGGCATTATTAGATCAAAATGAATTTCATCGGATACTACAATAACGTTATTCTCACTGCATATTCTACCAATATTTTTTAACTCATCTTCACTCCAAACACGTCCGACTGGATTATGTGGATTACATAAAATTAGTAATTTGGTATCCTCTAATTTGGCCTTCTCTTCGAAATCTTCAAAATTTATTTCATAATGATCTTCATTAAGTATTAATTCACTTTTTATTATCTTTCTATTATTATCTGTAATTGCTTTATAAAACGGATAATATACTGGAGTCATCACTAAAACATTATCTTCCTCTTTAGTAAGCGCTCTAACAATTGTATATAGTGCTGGCACAACACCTGAGAACTCAGTAATCCATTCTTTATCTATATTCCATCTATGTCTTCTTTCCATCCAATTACATACTGCTTTATAATACTTATCAGTAGCTTCTGTGTATCCCATAATACTGGAATCTATATACTCTTTAAGTCCATCAATAATTTCTGGTGGATTTTTAAATTCCATATCTGCAACAGAAAAAGGTACTATAGATTCACTAACATCATTATTAATTTTTCTCATCAAATTCCACTTACTTGCACCTACATTATTTCGAGATACTAGTGTTTCAAAGTCATACTTCATTACAAATACCCTCCTTAATAATTTTTATTTTCGCGTGTGCTTATTCATGCAATTCTAATGGCAGACCATCTGGATCACTAAAAAAAGTAAATTTTCTATTTGTATATTCATCTATTCTAATTGGCTCTGTTTCAATTCCTTTTTCATTTAACTCCCTTATTACTTCCTCGATATCTTTTACATGGAAAGCTAAATGCCTCAGGCCACATGCTTCTGGATATGATGGTCTCTTAGGCGCACTTGGCATAGAAAAAAGTTCAATTTCACTATTTCCTATCTTTAAATCTAGCTTATATGAATCTCTATCTTTCCTATAATTCTCTCGTATTATTTTAAATCCTAATATATTTACATAAAAGTTTTTTGACACTTCATAATTAGATGCAATTATCGCAATATGATGTATATGATTTATATCCATAAAATTCTCCTTTTTCAACACTAAATAATATAAAATTATATATTTATGTTTTATAAAAAACAAGATATAAAATTATAGGGATGATTATAAAATAATCATCCCTAATATTGTGAAAATATTATTATTTATTAAGTACTTACATTACTTTACCAGGTAATACTGCATCTAATATACCGATAACCAAAGCAGCTATAATTGCTCCAAGGATAGATACTGCCATAGTTGGAACAAAAAATTGAGCCACATATAATATTATTGCTGCTATGAAAAATCCTTTTAGACCTCTTCCGAAAGGTGATGCATCGACACCCATAAACGCTTCTACTAGATAATCTATTACACTTATTACCACCGCTGCTATTAAAAATGACCACATTCCTGTAATAGTAAAGCCAGGTGTTAAGAAAGATGTTATACCTAAAACTACAACTGTTAAAACCAATCTTACAATCCATCCACCTATACTTCTGTTATTAGAACCCTCTTTTGCTGAATGTTCTTTATCATGTACCATAAATAATTACCTCCTTAAATTAAAAAATTAATTTTATTTGGGTGTAATTATATTGTTCCCACCTTATAAAAATATATTATATTTTTTATATGTAATATTAATTAGTATATAAATGATACTTCCAATACTGTATAAATAATCAAATTAAACAAATTTTCCTTGCTCAGGCTTTGCAATTTCATAAAAATTATCTATGAGATATTTTAGATGCTCCCTAAGTTCGCTCCCTTCCATAGGTTTTCCATGACTTGGAATCGCCAAATTGGGTTTTAACTCCCAAAGTAATTTTACAGATTCTTCTGCTTTCTTCCAGTCTGTAGTTAGATATTTAGGCGGACCATCTATGTGTTCTCTTTGAGTTAAGACAGACATTATAGATTCTTGTTTCACTGTTGCAAAAGCATCGCCAACAATAAGGACTCTATTTTTCTCATTGAATAATGAAATATGCCCTTCTGAATGTCCTGGTGTATGAATATATGTCCATCCATCCAATCCAGGTACACTATAATCCTTAGGAAGCGGAACTGCATATTTTCCTAAATCAATACTTGTATGAGGAAAAGTCCTTGATATTTTTGCCACCAATCCTTCATCTACAGTAGGATCTGCTAATGGATAATCCTTTTTCCCAGTTATATACGGAATTTCAAGCTCATGAATATATACTGGAACATCGTAATACTCTGCCAATTTAATAACAGAACCAACATGATCAAAATGTCCATGAGTAAGAATTATAGCCTCTGGCGAGCTTCCTTTTCCAAATTTATTTTCTGCACATTTAATAATATACTCAGCTGAATTCTCAAGTCCAGTGTCTACAATCACCCACTTACTGTCACTACTGCTTATAATGCACGAATTAACAATAGTAAATTGCAAAACTAATATATCTGGAGTAATTTGCAATGATCTTTCAGTAATTTCCGCTAAAAATTCTACCATTTTATTTCCCATATATTTTCCCTCCAGTTTTTAATTAAAATTATGATATATATGTTGCAAATTGGTTTCTACATTCGGACGCATAGCCTGTCTATTGTCTGAGTAGGAACCATATTTATAGATTTA
>NZ_JBJIAB010000012.1:0-135108 GCF_045310795.1 Candidatus Clostridium helianthi | reverse complement strand
AATTAAGAAAAGAAATAGCTAATAGCATGAAAAACTAACTTTCTTATGTTATTAACTATATCTATGAATAATTCAGGTATAAATAAATAATCGAAACTTATCTGTATTAGTATTATTGTGGTGGTATAATATGATAAAGGTAATTTTATACACTTTGAGGTCGAGATATTTTTAAAAATTGGAGTTATAAAAGAATCATTAAGTATGATCTATGAATAATTATAAGTATATCCTATATTTTAATAGAAATGGAGTTAATATATTATGGCAATTTTTTCACCGGTTCAAGTTAATATAGTTTTATTTATTTTATTGCTTATTTTATTTGGACATACTTATTTTAATATGAATAGAAAAAATATAACCAATAGATTGTTTATGTGGATTATGGGATTAACAGCATTTGCCATAATGCTAGAGATTTTAAGCGTTATATTAAATAATCCAAATTTAAAACAATTTATGGTAATGCAAAAGATTGTCAATGTTCTTGGATTTTCAGTGACTCCTATCATTCCATTTCTAGGATATATATTCAGTAAAGAATGGGTAAATAGGTATCAGAAAGATAAAATCAAACTAAATAAAATACTTTTATTACCGCTACTCATAAATGGGATAATGGCATTTGTAAGCTATAGTGTAAACTTGCTTTTTTATGTAACTAGTGAAAATACTTATGAACGTGGACCTTTATTTTTTATATTACCTTGTGTAAGTTACTTTTACTTTGGGTACAACTTATATTTTATTTACAAACAGCGTAAAAGGTTTTCTTGGTGGGAGCTTCGTATATTTAATTTATTCTATATTGCAGCAGGAGTATTTACAGGTATTCAGATTGTATATTCTAGTTATCTAACTATTTGGAATGGAACTGCAATGATGATAGTTATTATTTATATCTTCATATTAAATGATCAGGTACATAGAGATAGGCTGACGGGATTAGAAAATTATTCATCCTATGAACGCTATATTGAAAATATCTCTTTTAAGAAGATTAATAAGCTTTTTATAATTAATATTGATATAGATGATTTTAAAAGTGTTAATGATAAATTTGGGCATAACGAAGGCGATGAAGCACTTAAAATGTTTGCTAATCTACTAATTGAGAGTTTCTCGCTAAGAAGAAAAAAATTGATACGTGTAGGCGGGGATGAATTTTTAATTTTATTAGAAGTTGAGCGGAAAGAAATAGTTGATAATTATATTCAAAATTTAAATAAAAACATTGAGGCATATAATAAAACTAAAGAGAAACCATATGAACTTAAATTCAGTTATGGAGTGGCATGTTGTAGTAACGCTAAAGAAGATATCCATGACATTTTGAAATGTGCAGATAAATTGATGTATGAGCAAAAGAAAAGTAGAAAGATGAAGTTATAATTTAGCACGTAAAATTAAAAAAGATAAGAATTTAGAAAATTACAAGCTTTATTGCTGGTATATTTAAATAGTGGTAAAATTATTATTGGAAAATAAATTTTAAGATATAATTTAGTAGAAACTAGACAAGATTATAGCTTGAATTGTAAGGAAGTGAGAAACGTGGAAAAACAAATAATAGATCTTAAAAGAGATGCATATAAAAAGCTATTAGAGTGGAAAAATAATCATAATAATAAGGTATTATTAGTAGAAGGTGCAAGACAGGTAGGAAAAACTTATTTAGTAAAAAAATTTGCAAGAGAAAATTATAAGCATTTAATATATATAAATCTGTTGGAAGAAACAGGAGAGGACTTACTTACAATTTATAATATAATAAAAGAAGAACGTCTATCAGGAAAACTAGACAGGGAAAAAACAAATACATTAAAAGAGATGTTTAAGAGATTCTCTAACAATTTTGAAGACAATGAAGAATGCATAATTATAATAGATGAAATACAAGAATCTTATAAGATTTATAATATGATAAGGCAATTTGCAAGGGAATTTAAAGCACATTTTATCATGACTGGAAGTTATTTGGGAAGAGTTGTTATGCAGAAAGAGTTTTGGTCTCCAATGGGTGATGTAGATTTCCTTGAAATAAAGCCATTATCATTCACTGAATTTGTTAATGCGCTTAATTTAACACAAGCTTATGAGTCATTAGATTTGTATGGAGATGGCGATAAAAAGGATTATGATTTATTTTATGATAAGTATAAAGATTACTTAGAAGTTGGCGGGTATCCAGAGATAGTATGCGAATACTTAAGAAATCACAAGGAAAATATTAATGATTTGTTTGAAAAATTATTAAGAGTATTTTGTGAAGAATCTTCAAGATATTTTGATGGAGATATATTGACTACAAGAGTGTTTGAAGACTGCATAAGCGCAATAATTGAAATTCTAGCTAGAGGAAAAAAAGGCATTAAGGAAAGCAGTTATACGGAAGAATTACAGCAAATAATAACCAAACAATATTCAAGTAATATCACGAAGGAAAATTGTAATAGAGTACTTCAATGGTTTTACACGTCAAAATTTGTTAAAGACTGTGATAAGCTTATAGATTTTGAATTTACCAATATAAAAAAGAGACAAAGATATTTTTTGTCAGATGTTGGTATGGCAAATTATGTGATGAAAAAAGCAAACCTATTAGCATCGGAATCTAGCGGGTTATTAAATGAAACGTTTGTTTACCACTGTCTTTTGGATAAGATATCTATAGTTACTATGTTTGGCATCTATGGTGATGGAGAACTTGATTTTGTCTATAGAGATAGGGAAAATGGGTATGTTTACGGAATAGAAGTTAAGGCTGGTAAGAATCCAGGTAAAACTATAACAAAATCATTAGCTAATGGAAAAATTAATTTTGCAGTTTATCTAAAAGGGGTAACACAAGGTGGAATTGCAAACAAGACTTATACAATTCCAATATTTTTATTTCCAAGATTTGAGTTCAGCAAAATATAAAGATCGCTATAATAAGAGTTTATGTAATGTAAGCTCTTATTTTATGGTAAAATATACTTATAATATGGATTAATTAACACTTTTACGTGTTTATAAAGATTAGATTTATGTAAAAAAACGGTGAAAATACAGCAAGGTTTGCGATTTATCTTAAAAGGAAGTGATTCAAATTATTAAAAGATGTGAATGGGTGACAAAAGAAGAATTATATATTGAATATCACGATAAGGAATGGGGAGTGCCGGTATATGATGATAGGAAACTATTTGAAATGTTGTGCTTAGAAGGAGCTCAAGCAGGCTTAAGCTGGTGGACCATTCTTAAAAAAAGAGAAAACTATAAAGAAGCTTTTGATAATTTTGAAGCTGAAAAGATAGTGAAATATACTGAAGAAAAATTAGAACAATTAATGCAAGATAAAGGTATTGTTCGTAATAGAAGAAAAATTGAAAGTGTTGTAACTAATGCAAAAGCATTTCTGAAAATTAGAGAAGAGTGTGGCTCGTTTTCCAATTATATATGGAAGTTTGTAGACAATAAGCCTATCATTAATTCATGGAAAAGCATAGGAGAAGTTCCGGCTTCAAATGAATTAAGTGATAAAATGAGTAAGCAACTAAAAAAAGATGGTTTCAAATTTGTTGGAAGTACAATTTGTTATTCCTTTATGCAAGCAGTAGGAATGGTTAACGATCATACAACTGAATGCTTTTGCTATACAAAATTAATTTAGTTAAAAATGTTATATAATTAGAGATAGAATATTTAAAAAGTAAATAATCTATCTTTTTTATATTTTAGAAATAAATTATTAAATATAGATTCTGATAATTCGTAAGAAATGAGATGAATATTATGAATAATAAAAAGTTTTTTTACAATATGGGATTTAATCATATAAAAAAGGCTAGTTTTAAAACAAAATTAATATCATCATTTCTGATTATTTCCATATTACCAATCTTATCTATTGAGATATTTTCTTATTATTATTCTACTAATAAAATAGAAAATAAAATATCAAGGCTAATGGATTTTAGTCTTACACAATCTGCTAAAAGTATAAACACTACTCTTTCTTCTTATGAAGATTTAGATATGCAGATTGCCAGCGATGATGAACTCACAAAACTGATTGATAAATATGATGTTGGAAGTAATACGGATATAAATACCCAAGTGGCATTGAATGATATTAAAGGCAAATTAACTGTTTACGCTTATTCAAAACTGGGAATTGTTAATATTGATATACGTACTAATAAAAATCATAAGATAGCTTCATATAACAGAATAAATGGACATGCAATACCAGATATCTGGAAAAAGTATGACGATATAATTGAAAAAAATGATTATGAAGATGAGACTAGCAGATACGGAACAATATGGAGCGGAATGTCATATACGCAGCCATTGGTAGAAGAAACGTATAATTTGATTAATGTGTATTCAAATATAATTGACTTTACAAGTGACAGAATAATCGGAGTTCTTTGTATAAGCATAAATGAAGACGTTTTACAAAAGACTTATAACTTAAATTCAGATGATCTGCATGCCAATAATATCAATGTATATTCATTAATTATAGATAATGAAGGTACAATAGTATCTTATGAAGATAGAAATTATATTGGGAAAAATATATATTATTTAGCTAATAAAAAAGATAGAAATTCAGAGGACCTAAACAATACTATAATTAATTCTCATATTGTGAAAGGAAATTCACTAATTGTAAACACTAAGAGCTTAAAAATAAGTAACTGGTATATTGTGAATATAATTGATGAAAATAAATTATTTTCCGAAGTAAATCTGAGCATAAGAATTATTATTATAGTTATTGTTATAGTAATACTCTTTTTCATATTTTTTATAGTGCTAGTTTCAAATAGGTTGACAAGCTCCATAAGAAAAATTGTTGCGGCAATGAAGAAAGCACAGAAAGGAGAATTATCTGTAAGAATAGAGGAGGATATAACTGATGAGTTTTCTATAATTGCACTAACCTTTAATAAGATGATATCTCATATTAATGAGTTAGTTGAAAAACTTAGAATTCAGATGAATTTAACTTCTGAAGCAGTAAAATTGCAAAAGGAAGCAGAAATAAGAGCAATTGAGGCTCAGATTAATCCGCATTTTTTATATAATACTCTTGACTGTATCAACTGGATGGCAATTGAAAAGGAGGAGTATGAAATTAGTAAAATGCTTAAAAGCTTAGGTCAAATATTAAGATATTCAATTAATCAAAGTAATAAAATAGTTTCTTTTTCACAAGAAATTCAATGGCTTAAGCAGTATTTATATCTTCAGGAAAGCAGATTTGATAATTCCTTTAAAACTGAAATTAAGTTCGAGGAAGAAGTGCTGGAATTTAAAATACACAAGCTTATGCTGCAGCCACTAATCGAAAATTCTATTATACACGGCTTTGAGGGTTATACATCTGGAGGTGTTTTAGAAGTGTCAATTGAAATAAAGGAAGCGGATATAGTGATTTTTATAAAAGATAATGGAAAAGGAATGGATAGTGAGAAAGTAAAATATATTAATAGCCTTGTAAGTGAAGCTAAGATTATTAATAAAGGAGAGCATATTGGAATAGAAAATGTAATATCAAGACTTAGAATATATTATGGAGATTATTATAAGTTCAATATAGAAAGTGAAATTGGCAGAGGGACAAGTATTTGCATTAGAATACCTAAAATAAAATAATTATATAAGATATTTCTTAGAGTTTCTATTCATAATATATGTTGGATATATTAAAAATAACTAGGTTTTCAGGGGGAAGTATATGAACATTGTTGTTATTGAGGATGAGATTAGGACTAGAAGAGGAATTATAAAATTATTACCTAAAATCAACAAAAATTATCATGTTATAGGGGAAGCAAATGATGGCTTAGAAGGTTTTAATATAATAGAAAAAACAAAACCACAGGTAGTTATAACAGATATTAAAATGCCTGGACTAAATGGATTAGAGATGCTTAAAAAGCTTAATGAATCTGAAATTAAGGTTAAGATGATAATTATTACAGCGTATTCAGAATTTGAATTTGCCAAGAAAGCTATTTCAGTTGGAGTTACTGATTATTTATTAAAGCCCATAACAGTTGAAGATCTGAAAAATGTTCTTGAAAAAATAGAAAAAGATATTGATAGGGAAATAGAAAAAGAAAGTTATCAAAGAATTAACATAATGACTTTTGAACAAATGATAATAGAGATGATAGAAGGGAAAATAAAGATTAGCAAAATATATGAACACTATTCAGATAAGATAAAGGAAGATAATTTTAATTATGTTATGGTTGTTAAATTAATTAATACCACCATTGAGCGATATAATTTGCTAAAAAAATGTATAGATAATTTTTTCAAGAACATTGAAAATCTAAAATATATACATTTAGAGTATGAATATAATAATGAAATATTAATTTTATTTGCATCAAAGGATTCGGAAGTAAATATTGAAAAAGAAATGAATAAGAAATTATTTGATTTATTTCATGATAATGGATTTGAAAACTGCATTGTTGCTGGTCTTTCTAAATTAATTTCAATTGATGAAGTTGCGAGTAGAGTGAAAGAAATAAACAGAAATTTAAAATGGTCATTATTATTGAAAAAGGATGCTATAGTTACTAAGAATGCAATATCAAGCATATGCACTAAAACTTTTAAATATCCTAAGGAAATTGAGCAGTTAATTATGGCTGCAATTGGTGAACAGGACTATATTAAATTAAGTAATTTAATAAATAAGTTTTTAAGTTATTGCAAATCAGGCAAATATCATCCAGATAGTATCATAGATGGTGTAGATTGTTTCGTGATTTCAATAATTAACATAATGAAAGATATTAATTATGAGTTGTTTATTAAAATTAATAATGAAAGAATATTAGAAAAAGTTAAAAATAGTACAAGCTGGTGTGAAATAGAGGATATTTTAAAAAATATAATAAATATAGTGTCTGAATTAAATAATAAAGATTCAAAGGCATCATACAGTTTAATTGTATATAAGACTATTAATAAAATAATAAATGATTATGCAGAATGCATTTCATTAGAAAATATAGCAGCAAGCCTTAATGTCACCCCTGAATATCTTTCTACATTATTTTATAAGGAAGTAGGAACTAATTTTACAAGCTATTTAAAGGAATACAGAATAAATAAATCCAAGGAATTACTTATTAGCAGTAATTTAAAAATAGGAGAGATTGCTAAGAGGGTTGGATACAATGATCCAAAATATTTTTGTAAGGTCTTTAAAAGCGTTACAGGTGTTTGTGCAGGAAAATACGTTACAATGCATAAATAAAATTCATTAGTTTTTTACACTTTTCTTAAAACTTTGGAATTGGATTAGAATATTGTAAGAAATATAATGATAGTAACAGATGCGCATCTTGTATTGTATATGTTTACATTTATCTAAATGAGTTTATGTCGAAGATATGAATTTTAAAGTGGGGGGATTAAATTGAAAAAAACCATATCATTAATAATAGGTGCTGTACTTTCTTTAAGTTTGATTGGCTGCGGATCATCAAGTACTCAACAAACTGCTAGCAATACTAACGGGAAGGTTACGCTAAAAGTTTGGAGTTATTATAACGACAATGAAAAAAAATCATTTAATAATTTAGTTGATAAATTTAATAAGTCTCAAGATAAAGTAGAAGTAGTAAATGAATATGTACCATTTGCAGACATAAAGAAGCAGTTTTCAGTAGGAATAGCAGCACAAAATCTACCGGATCTTGCCGTTATAGATAATCCTGATCATGCAGCATTTGCAGCAATGGGAATGTTTGAAGATATAACAGACAAAGTTAAAGACTGGGATGAAAAAGATAATTATTTTGAAGGTCCATGGAAGTCAACAATGTATAACGGCAAAAATTATGGAATTCCTATGGATAGCAATTGTTTAGCGTTATTTTATAATGAGGACCTTCTTAAGCAGGCAGGAGTTACTCCTCCTCAAACATGGGATGAGCTTAGAACAGCTGCGAAGAAACTCACAAAAGATGGGGTTTATGGTTTGTCATTATCTGCTGTGAAAAGCGAAGAAGGTACATTCCAGTTTATGCCTTTCTTATTATCTTCAGGAGGAAGTGTAGAAAAAGTTAATTCTCCAGAAGTAGTAAAATCACTTCAATTGTGGACAGACCTACTTAAAGATGGGTCTTTAAGTAAAGAATGTATTAATTGGGATCAACCTGGTGTTGAGAAGCAGTTTGCTACAGGTAAAGCAGCTATGATGATAAATGGGCCATGGCAATTTTCAACACTTAAGAGTGATGCTCCTAATATGAAGTGGGCATGTGTAAAAATTCCTAAAGATCAGAAATATGCTTCAGTCCTTGGTGGTGAGAACATAGGAATTGTTAAAGGGCACCATCCTGAAGAAGCATGGGAATTTTTAAAGTTTATTGGAAAGGCTGATAATGTTAGAGACTTCATAAATAATACAGGATATTTTCCACCTAGAAAAGATTTAGCTAACGATAAAGTTTGGACTGAAGATCCTAATAAAGCAGTTTTCATGGATCAAATGCAGTATGCTATGCCTAGAGGACCACATCCAAAATGGCCTCAAATTTCCGAAGCAATTTACACTGCATACCAAGAATCTTTGACAATGCAGAAGAGCCCTCAAGAAGCATTAGATGAAGCTCAAACAAAGATTGATGCGGTATTAAAGTGATTTTTGTAAATGTTAATATGGTTGAGGCGCTTTAATTAAGCCCTCTATCCATATTAAATAGAAAATGAAAAGAGGTAGAAATATGCATAAGAATAGAGTGGGTTATATGTTTATTGTACCAGCCGTTATATTTATGCTATTATTTGTTGGTTATCCAATAATATATAATATTTTACTAAGTTTGCAAGACGTTAATGTTATGACTGTAAACAGTCCAATAAAAGAATTTGTAGGGTTTAAGAATTATATAGAATTATTTAAAAGCTCTGTGCTTCTGGTAGCTATCGGAAATACTCTTTATTATACTGTTGTATGTATAATTTTTCAATTTGTGCTAGGTTTTGCATTTGCATTGTTCTTTAATATAGAATTCACTTTTTCAAAATTTATAAGAGGTTTGGTTATGGTATCTTGGTTAATACCAATGACTATTAATGCATTATCATTTAAATTTATGTTTAGTCCAAGTGGTGGAGTTATTAATCAAATACTTATGAATCTTCATGTTATAAATCAGCCTTTGGACTGGCTTATACAGCCTAATAGTGCAATGTGGGGACTTATTATAACTAACGTATGGGTTGGAATCCCTTTTAATATGATTCTTTTAACAACTGGATTGAGTACGATTCCTAAATCTATTTATGAAAGTGCCAGTCTTGATGGAGCAAATTGGTTTCAAAAACTATTTTATATAACTATTCCATCTATAAAACCTGCAATTTTGTCAGTGTTAATGCTCGGATTTATTTATACATTTAAAGTATTTGACCTTGTTTTTATAATGACAAATGGTGGACCCGTAAATGCAACAGAAGTTTTGTCTACTTTATCATATAAGCTATCATTCAATCAATATAGCTATAGCCAAGGTTCAGCAGTAGCCAATATTCTGTTCTTAACTCTATTTATAGTAAGCCTATTCTATGTAAAATTAATAAAAGAAGATGAGGTGATGTAATTTGGAGGAAAGAAGATATATTAAACCGAGAACTAACATTATTTTAAATATTATAGCTGTAATAGTTGGAGCAATATTTCTATTCCCTTTATATTGGGTAATTATAAGTTCATTTAAAAGTGATGCTGAAATATTTAGGAATCCTCCGACCTTTTTTCCTGAACAGCTTACACTAAGTGCATATGCTGCTCAAATAACTGGTGAATATAGCATATTCAAAGGTTTTTTTAACAGCTGTTTCATAAGTTTTTCGGTTCTTGTGATCACATTGCTTTTTGCAGTGCCATCAGCATATGGTCTTGCAAGGTATAGAATTAAAGGTAAAAAACTATTTATTCAATCATTTCTTATTACTCAGATGCTTCCGGCAACTTTATTATTAACGCCAATGTTTATAATATTTGGGAGATTTAGAATATTAAATACTTACTTATCACCTATTCTTGCTGACTGCACAATATCTATACCATTTGTTGTAATTATACTAAGAACGTATTTTTTATCCATACCTAAGGAACTGGAGGACTCTGCCAGGGTTGATGGGTGCAATACATTCCAAGCTTTTATAAGAATTATACTTCCAGTATCTTATCCAGGTATTATAATGGCTGCAGTATTTTCATTCTTATTTGCTTGGGGGGACTTGATTTTTGCTTTAACATTTATGAATGAGCAAAGCATGAGGCCAATGACTGCAGGAATCTATAATTTTATGGGACAATACGGTTTAGCTTGGAATAAAATAATGGCTTTTGGTACACTCACTATAATTCCGGTAGTAGCAATATTTATATTCATGCAAAAATATATAATCGGTGGTCTAACTAGTGGTGCAGTAAAAGAATAATTAAAATATTACAGGAAAAAAGTTAGGTAAATAAATGCTTTAGGAATTCACAATAGACTGAGAAGAATAATAAATAGGAGGGATTAATATGGGACAATTTGATGATAACAGAGAATTTTTATTAGGATATTTTGAGGAAAAGGATGGAGCTCTTTGCTATAGATATGATGCAGAACGTCTTATTATCATGCCATGGGGGCCGAATAGTTTAAGGATTAAATCCACAAAAGGATCAGATATGCCTATGGAGGATTGGGCGCTTATAGAACCAAAATCATCTAATGCTAAGATCAGTATTGAGGAGTATAGTGCAAAAATCGTAAATGGTAAGATTACAGCAGTAATTAATCAGATTGGAAAATTGGAATTTTATAATCAGAAAGGTGAATTGCTGTTAGAGGAATATGTTCGTAATCGTAAGGATATGTATAGTTCTACTTGTAGTTCCCTTGAAGTGGAAGGAAGAGAATTCAAGCCGATTATAGGAGGAGATTATCATCTAAGTATGAGGTTTGTTTCTAATCCAGATGAAAAAATCTATGGTATGGGGCAATATCAACAGCCGTTCTTAGACGTGAAAGGAGCAGATTTAGAATTAGCACACAGAAATTCTCAGGCTAGCGTGCCATTTGCTCTATCATCTTTGGGCTATGGATTTCTTTGGAACAATCCTGCAGTGGGTCGTGTGAATTTTGGAAAGAATATTACTACATGGGAAGCATATTCTACAAAGAAGCTGGACTATTGGATTACTGCAGGAGACACTCCAGCAGAGATTGAAGAAGCATATGCTGATGCAACTGGAAAAGTTCCTATGATGCCAAAATACGCTATGGGATTCTGGCAATGTAAGTTACGTTATCAGACTCAAGAAGAACTTTTAGAAGTAGCAAGGGAATATAAGAAACGTAATCTTCCTATCTCTGTTATTGTGGTAGATTTTTTCCACTGGCCACTACAAGGCGAATGGAAGTTTGATCCAACATACTGGCCAGATCCAGATGCTATGATAAAAGAACTTAAGGATATGGGAATTGAATTGATGGTATCTATTTGGCCAACTGTAGATTATAGAAGTGAAAATTTTGACGAAATGATGAATAAGGGATTGCTCGTTAGAACAGATAAAGGTTTCCGCATTTGTATGAATTTCATGGGAAATACTATACATTATGACCCTACTAATCCTGAGGCAAGAGAGTATGTATGGCAGAAAGCTAAGAAAAATTACTACGATAAGGGTGTGAAGATTTTCTGGCTTGATGAAGCAGAGCCTGAATATAGCGTTTATGATTTCGAAAATTACCGATATCATTTAGGGCCAAATGTGCAGGTAGGAAACATTTATCCTATGATGTATGCAAAAACATTCTTTGATGGTATGAAAGCAGAAGGACAGGAAGACATAATTAATTTGCTACGCTGTGCATGGGCTGGATCTCAAAGATACGGTGCGTTAGTTTGGTCAGGTGATATACATTCTTCCTTTAAAAGCCTCAGAAATCAGTTTGCAGCAGGATTAAATATGGGACTTGCAGGAATTCCTTGGTGGACTACAGACATTGGAGGATTCTTCGGAGGACATATTGATGATCCGGATTTCCATGAGGTGTTGATCCGTTGGTTTGAATACGGAACTTTCTGCCCAGTTATGAGACTTCATGGTTATCGCTGGCCTTTCAAACCTCAGTATGGAACAACAGGTGGAGCTGAATGTGTATCTGGTGCTGATAATGAAGTATGGTCTTATGGAGATAAGGTATATGATATCTGCAAGAAGTATTTGAAAATAAGAGAAGCAATGATGCCTTATATTACTACTTTAATGGAAGAAGCACATAAAAAAGGAACTCCAGTCATGCGACCAATGTTCTATGATTTTCCAGAGGATAAACTCTGTTGGGAAAATGAATCGCAGTATATGTTTGGGCCAAATATCCTAGTTGCACCTATTATGGAAAAAGGTCAGACTGAACGTGAGGTGTATCTGCCATCAGGTTCAAATTGGACTAATGCATGGACAAAAGAAAAAATGGAAGGTGGACAAACAATACTCGTAGATGCACCAATTGATCAAATTCCATTATTTTTAAGGGATTATAAGGAAGGATCTTGCACTATAAATATTTAAAATTAATATAATAAATCGGCAATTTGGGGTTATAATCCCAGCTGGTTAAATCGGTTGATTTTTATCATTGTTAAATAGGATGTATTTAGATAAGAGCTTATGTAATGTAAGCTCTTATTTTTATGGTAGAATATATTTATATTGTATTTTGTTGGGTGAAATTAAAATTAATCAAATATATACTTCAAAAGAACAGATAATATTGCTAAAAGAAATATGTGAAGTCCATTATAGTATAAAAGAATCTATTTTATATTAAGATATGGAGTAATTAATAATTTTAAAATTGATTTCAAAAGTTAAAATGAAAAATACAAGTTTTTAGAAGCTAAATTATAGGAAGAATAAAATAATTTTTAATTTATATTAGTAACTTTCATTTTTAAGCATATATCCTATATAGATAAATTATTTATATAGGAGCGTGTTAAAAATGAGAGAAAGAAAATGTGTTAAATTTAATGTGAATATGTATGAGGATACAAAGTTCAAAATAATAGATAGAATGGAAAAAAGAGATCTTATAAATTATGTTTGGACTAGGCTTGTGGTTCTTGCAGGTAAGGTCAATTTAGAAGGAGAATTATTTTTATCTAGAAATATACCATATACTCTAGAGACTTTGGCTATAGAGTTCAATAGAGAAGTATCTGAAATAGAATTAGCTATAAAAACTTTTATAGACTTAGAAATGGTTGAACTTACTCAAGATAAAATATATAAAGTAAAAAACTTTGTAAAGCATCAAAATATTAAAACAAAAGAAAAAGTTCAAAATAAACATAATGCAGAAGAAGTTGAAATTAGCGAGAAGAAACAGCTAAGCAGCAGCTGTATAGAGAACATTAATGTAGAGAGTGAGAATAAACATAAGGATAATAAAGTAATTGATATAAAAGATAATATTGCAAATAAAAATGTCACTACTGCTGATAATAAAAGCTGTATGGAAACAAGTACAAGTGTACATTTAAACAGCTGTAATAAAAATGTAACGGAAGTAGATAATGAAGCTACTCAGAAATTAAAGGTGGAAAAATACAAAAGCAAAGAGCATTTACCTAATGAGATAGTAACTACTTTAGAGAAGAAAAATGTGAAAAATAAAAGTAAGCCTAAGAAAAAAGAGAAGATTAATGAAATTAGTGTTGTTGATGAAGTAGAAAATGATGATCTGATGAAGATTACTGAAGGGGAGCCGGTAATAGGAAAAGATGAGGAGATTGTTTTGGCATTTAGCTTTTAACAGAAGGAAAAACTTAAAGTATATTTAATACTCCATGTAGACAATCTGTGTATGCTGAAAACTACACAAAAACTATTGAAGAAAATAAAGCAAATTTAGGAGCAAGCCTAAGTCCATTATCTTATGTAATATGTGGCAAAATCCGTGAAATAGATGATGTTATAGATGCATTATGTTTAGCAATTACAGGAGTTATTAGATTAGAAAATGGATCTGAAACAATACCTGAGGTGCCTATGGACGATAAAAGCGGAATAAAAATGCAAATGGTTTATGTAGAGTAAAATCTTATTTTTATGTTAGAATGTAGATAGATTGTATTAAAATGGGTGAGGTTGAATGGATAAAGTATATATGCCACAAGAAACTATAATATTACCGAAAGAAATATGTGAAGTCCCTTATAGTAATGAAGTTGATTACGCTACGTTTTCTAGATCACTTAGAGATGATAAGGTTGTAGCAAGTTATAAGATGTATTGGCTGCTGGCTTTATTAGATGAAATTTCTTTGGATAACTTTGAAATAGAATTTAGAACATTAATATGTAAAATGGTCGTAAAGGCTTGGTATCCTCTTTTGAAATACAAGTTAAGTTTTGGATTATGTGATAATTTAGCAAAAGTAGCTACTTACATTTCAGATACATATAACTTGGAAAGCAATTATGATGAACGTAAGCTTTTTTATTTTATATATTCATCACAAGATAAAACATTAAATAAAATGCTTAAAGAATTAACATTAAATGTACCATATAGATTTTTATCACCATTTTTTGAGAATAAACTTAGAGGTCAGAAAAAAGTTCAAAAGCTCATAGAAGAACTATCCAAAGAAGATAATGAATGTATTTATGAAATTTATAAAAATAATAAGGATGAAAATTGTATTAGGATTAAAGACAATTGGTGTAATTACTTAAAGTTTAACTACAGAATTATTCAAGGCTGGGCGTATTATAGATTGGTATGCTTCCTGCAAAAGCGCAATCCAAATGTACCAGGTATAGCAATGAAATTAGAAGCTCCTAAAAATAGGGACTTGAGAGGGCAGACAAAGATATGGAAGCAAGTTATAGAACAAAGGCATATAACTGACTTGTATACAGGCTTAGATTTCACAGAAACAAATTATAATGATTATGGTGTTTTAAGCATAGATCACTTTATACCTTGGAGCTTTGTCCTTCATGATCAAATGTGGAATTTAGTACCAACTTTTAAGAATATAAATAGTAAGAAAAGTGATAATTTACTCCAATATGATACTTATATTGATAAGTTTTGTGAAATGCAATACGAAGCCTTTTGCTTTGTAGTTGATGAAAATAGGAAAAATCAACTTGAGGAATATGGACAAGTGCTTAAGGTTGAGAATCTTAGGAAGTTTAAAAAAGAAAATAGCGAAGAGGAATTCATTAGAAGAATGAAGCAAGAGATTGGACCAGTTTATGGAGTAGCGGTTAATCAGGGGTTTGGAGTTTTATGTAATTTGTTTTATTAAGGTAATTATCGTGCTGAGTTTTTAGTTTAGTAGAAACTCAGCATTAATTTTTACTTACGTAGAGATAATTAGATTTATAGTTTTTTAATTAAATGCAACAGAGTGAATTTTTACTTCATCTTACTATGTTAGTGTATTTTTTAGAGATATATTCAGGAAATACAGCTTTTTGTGATTTTGTTCCTAATATTCTCAAATGAGTTAAATTACATAAGGGTGGAGATATATATGAATCATTATTTTGAAGATAATCTCAAGGTTTTTAAATTAGAAGGAAAATTACATAAAAAGATTATTTTATATTATGCTAATTACAAAAATCATATTAAAGTTCGTCATCCCGAAATGACTATGAATAAGATTGAAGAAATTTTAAATGAACCAGATTATGTATATAAGCAATCTCGCAATAGTACAATATTTTACTATGAAAAGAACATTTTAGATGAAACTTATAGAGTAGTTATTGAAACTTATAAGAGACACGTAAAACACGTTATTACTGCATATAATGTTACAGCAGAAAAAGGATTTACAGTTAAACATGTGCATTGTGTGTACGATAAAGATACCTTTATAGATTATGAAGATATAAAAAAAGGATATGAAAATGATATGAATTATTTTTATGAATTGTTTAATATAGCTGAGTAAGGGATTGGGCGTTATGGAAGTTTTATTTGGACTTGCTGAATCTTTAGGTTATTGTGAAGGAGATCTTTTAAAAGATAGAGATAAGAAAAGAAAAAATATATAACATTTGATGAAGAAACTTTATAAATATTTAGGATAAGTTGTATTATTAGAATAATAACTTTTTGAGAATATGGCAATGTCTTCTGTTTTGGTAATTCAACTGTCTAAGAAGAAAATCAGAAACAAATAGTTGTTGAATAATTAGTGTCGCAGCTATCAATTTATAATACTGTATACGTTATAAATACTAAAGTACGAGTAATCATCGGAATTTTTGATAAAAGTGCTTAAAACGTGGTTAAGCTAGTAGTTATAGTAGATAACCCAGAATTATGGATAATCATAGTAGATATTATAAAAATGAATTAGACTCACATTGAAATCATATTATATAAATAAAGTTTAATATATAATGTCCTCAGAATATATAGTATAATTATGTAAGAAAAAATAAAATTTGATAGAATAGTAGTTTTGGAGGTAATTAATGCTAAGTGTAGAAGAAAAGAATAGAGTTAGCAATCTATTTCAATTTTTAAAGCAATATAACAACATAAAAAACCCTACTATAACTGATATTGCTTTTCAATATTGGCATAAATGGCTTGATGATATTCCTATACATGAAAAAATAGAAAATAATTTACATAAAGAAAATGATGATAGTGATGCAATATTAATTGTAAGAAAACCTGAATTTACCGAATGTCCGACTCTTCCAGTGGAACTGGAAGAATGGATTGAAAAGGGATGGAATAAATTTGATATAGATATAAAAGTAAAAGCTTCAATAAATAAAACAGAAAAGTATACAGAAACAGGAGAGGAAAAGCTGATAGAAATTAATTTTGATGATAATAAGAAAAGAATATCAGAATTTGAAAGCTGGAAAACCAAAAGAGACATTTGGGCAGCGCAAGAAGCTCAGGCTCATAAAGTTGATGATATCTTTAATATGTTTTATACATTATATTCAACTTTAAAAAAAGAAGCGGAAGCTCTAGAATTGGTTGTAGGTGATGGGATTTTAGCATGCAGTGATGAAAAGAAAATTTATCACCCTATTCTTCTAAAAAAACTTAATTTGGTATTTGATGCTAATATTCCTGAATTTAGAATAGAAGTGTCTGATAAAAATCCCGAATTATATAAGAATATATTTACACTGGTATCTGACTCTAATACAGAACTATTACTTGAAATTTATAAAGAATTTCAAACAGAAGAATTTTCACCCCTTGATATTAGTAATACTAACTCGTTTTTAAATAGAATAGTACATGCACTGTCACCTAACGGTAAATTTTTAGATGACAATAAAGAATTTAAAGTGGAAAAATATCCTCAGATATTTAGAAAACCAGTTTTATTTATAAGAAAACTAAATATGGGGTTTGAATCAGCTATTGATACGATTTTAGAAGATTTAGAAGAAACAGACTCTATTCCAGAATTTTTGAAAGATATAATTGGTATAGATGAAGATAACAGCATGAATCTAAAGGATAGTGAAGGTAATATTAATAACAATACATTATTAGCTTCAAATGGTATAGATGAAAATATTCTTCTTACAAAACCAGCTAATACTGAACAATTGGCTGTAGCAAAATATCTAGAAACTAATGGAGCTGTTTTAGTCCAAGGACCTCCTGGAACTGGGAAGACTCATACCATCTCTAATATGATAGGTCACTTATTGTCACAAGGTAAAAGTATATTAGTTACAAGCTATAGCGAAAAAGCATTGTCTGTTTTAAAGGAAAAGGTTGTAGATAATTTGCAGGCATTATGTTTAAGTCTCCTTTCTACTACTGAAAGCAGAACAGAAATGGAAAAAACTTTAGATGTCATTAATGAAAATAGATCAAGATTAGAGCCAGGAAGTCTTAATCAAAAAATAATCTCATTAGAGAATGAAAGAAAGGATAAGATTAAGAAATTAAGTCAATTAAAACTTGATTTGAAAAATGCCAGATTAAATGAATACAGGCCTGTTATCATTGCTGGTGAAGAATTTGCACCTAAAGAATGCGGGAAATTTATTAATAATAATAAAGGAAATGCAGACTGGATTCCACGTCCTGTAGAAAAATATGCTAATCTATCTTTAACTGAGCAGGAAATAGATGAACTGTATTTAAGCAACGAAAGAATTTCTAAATATGAGGAAGATGAATTTGACAGTAATCTGCCAGATATTTCAGAGTTAATAACACCTATAGAATTTAATAACTTAATTTCTAAAAAGAATTCTTTCAAAAAAGAAGAGCTCGAATATGGAATTGATTTTTGGAAAGATAATAAACAAATAAGTGAAAAAGTATTAAATTCAATAATTGATAAAGTTGAAAATGCAGTTAAAGATATTGATATAGACAAATTATGGACATTAGAAGTAATAGAAAGCTCAAAGGAAGATATATTAAAGAAAAACTGGCTTAACTTAACAAATGAAGTAGAAAAGGTGTATAACCTTTCATTAGAATGTTCTGAAGATATATTAAATTATAATCCTGAATTTAAAGATTTAGATGGAAGTATTGACGTTAAAACTCAACTGGATGCAATAATTAAAAAGCTTGAAAGTGGGGGGAAAATAGGGAAAATTAATCTTCTTTTAAATAAACAAATGAAAGTATTTATAAATTCATGCAGGGTAAATGGCCATGTACCTGTTAAATCTAATGAATATAAAGCATTAGATAAATATTATAATTTGAAGGTTGAAAGAGAGAAATTAAAGAATAGGTGGGACAGACAGATGGTTCCATTAGGAGCAGAAAGTACTGAATCAATGGGAGAGAACTTTGAAGCTACCTGCATAAAATATTCACCTATAATTAAAGAAAACATTAATTGGTATAATGATATCTGGAGTCATATAGAAGATGATGTTAAAAAAGCTGGATTAGATTTAGGCAAAATTAATACTAGAGTTGATCTATCAAGTGACAAATATAGCAGCTTAAAATACATTAAGACAGATTTAAGCCATAAGCTTATTAAAGCAATACAGTCACAGATACTTAGAATTCAGTATGATGAAATAAATAAAAATAAAGAAAAGATAGAAGGCATAATTAATAAATATTCATCAAATAAAAATAGTAAAATCATTAGTGATCTTCAAAATGCTGTAATTAATGAAGACGTAAATATATATAAAGAATGCCATGAAGCTATAAAATCCATAAGAGAAATAGGCAAAGATATTGTCAGAAGAAGAGAATTAATAAGCAAACTGGCTAAAACAGCACCAGCATGGGCAAACGAAATAAGGATGAGAAATAATGAATTTGGTAAAGGAAGACCTCAATTAAACATAAATGATGCCTGGAAATATGTCCAATTTAAACAAGAAATAGATGAAAGAAATTCTGTTGATATAGAGGAAATTCAAAATAATATATTAGATATGGAGAGAGCTCTAAGAGAAAATACAGCAGAACTGGCATTTAATAAAGCATGGTTATATAAATTAAAAGCTTTTGATAATAATAAGTCTCAGGTTAGAGCTATAGAAGGATGGAGACAACTTATTAGAAAAATAGGACAGGGAAAGGGAAAAAAGGCAGAAAGATTAAAAGCTGAAGCGCGTAAATTAATGCCTGAATGTCAAGGCGCAGTCCCTGTTTGGATAATGCCTCTAAATAAAGTAGTTGAGAATTTTAATCCTAAAGAAAATAAATTTGATATCATAATTATAGATGAAGCCAGTCAGGCAGATGTAATGGCAATAGTTGCATTATATTTAGGAAAACAAGTAATAATTGTAGGGGATAATGAACAAGTCAGCCCATTGGCTATTGGTGAAAGATCTGATGATGTTGAAAACTTAGCTAAAGAATATCTATTTAATATACCACATCCTTCTCTATATAGTGGGAAGTTTTCAATATATGATTTAGCCCAGGCTGCTGGTTATCAGCCAGTGAGACTTAAAGAACACTTTAGATGTGTTCCCGAAATAATACAATATTCAAATCAGCTTTCATATAATGGCCAGATTAAAGCACTACGTGAAACTAGTCAGATACAAACAAAACCACCTATAGTAATTTATAGGGTTTCAGATGCTGTAACAATAAATAAAACAAATGAAAAGGAAATAGATGCAGTAGTATCTCTAATATTAGCATGCTGTGAACAAAAAGAATATGAAGGTAAAACTTTTGGAGTAATAACATTAAAAGGGGATAAACAGGCTGCATTAATAGATAGAAAGCTACAAAGCAAAATGGATGCTAAAGAATATAATAATAGAAATATCTTATGTGGTAATCCTGCCAATTTTCAAGGTGATGAAAGAGATATAATATTCTTAACTATGGTAGATGCAAATGATAGTGAAGGTCCATTAAAATTACAAGCATTTGGAGCAGATGATTTATTTAAAAAGAGATATAATGTTGCAGTAAGCCGTGCAAGGGATCAGCTGTGGCTAGTACATTCATTAGATTCTGAAAATGATTTAAAGAAAGGTGATATCAGAAAGGGCCTGCTGGATTATTGTAATAATTATAAATCAAGACAAGCAGAATTTGATAAGAAAGTTGTTAATGCTGAATCAGAATTTGAAAAGAGAGTAATGAAATATTTAATAGAAAGAGGATACCATGTAACACCACAATGGGAAGTTGGTGCGTTTAGAATAGATATGGTAGTAACGAGCAAAGATAACAGAGTAGCTATTGAATGCGATGGTGAAAGATGGCATGGAGAAGATAAGCTTGAAGAAGATATGAACAGACAATCTATTTTAGAACGTTTAGGCTGGAGATTTATAAGAATTAGGGGGAGTGAATTTTTTAGTGACGAATCCAAGTCTATGAAAAAAGTCATTGAAAAATTAAATGAACTTGAAATACATCCAGAGGAAAGCGATGATAAAGGGAATGATGATAATATACTTAAAAATACTGTAATATCAAGGGCACAAGAAATTATGGCAGACTGGTATATTGAAGAGGATGAAGTCGAATAAGAATAAATTGATAAATTTATAGTAGAATGTGCAATTGCAATATGACAAAACTAAATTGTTAACAAGGTGTTTTTTATCGTCGTAAAAATATTTAGAAGTGCAGTTAATAAAGTATAAAGTATCAATAAAACTCAATAAATTATTTTCAAAAAATCTGTTTAAATTTTTAAAAGATTTGATATAATATAATAAGAAATGCTTAGTGTTTGTAGCACTAAGCATCCTTAGAACATTTATTTTGTTTTAGGGCTATTAGATTAGATTTTTTAAATAATCTTAGAAAAGGTGCTTATCTTGGTCGGATGGGGCACTTTTTTCTTTGCTTTTAACTTCTATATCAAGGCCAAGTAACTTAACTTTAATTTTTAAATGATATATAAAAAGATTGTGTTTTAAAATTAATTTAATTACATAAACAATACATATACATTTTATAAAAGTATCTAACATATCTAATACCCCCCCCTTTAGCTATAATGAAATAATTCATCAATAGCCCAAGGAGGAAAAAACGTTCAAAACCTCCACAGCCATCCTTCTGTGCTTATTAGATTTACATTGGATATTGTACCACAATTATCTAATTCGTTGTAGAAGCAAATCTTGGTAAAAACCTTCGTTGAAAAATAAATTAATTAGCGATAAATTATTTTCAGAACAAGAAAAATTCTCCCTTTTATGATAAAATGTAATTAAATTGTATATTAGTGAATAAGATCAAAACTTGAGATAAATAACTTATTATAAATGGGGTGGATTTGTGAGTAACTTTACTTTTCTAAAAGAAAAATGGCCAATTCTAGAAAACTTAGGAAGATTAGCAGAAAGAAATCTTTACATAGATTCAAATACTACATTTATTAAATGTGGTATGTTTGGTGAAATTGTAGTTCAATATATGTTTTCAATGGAAGATATGGATACTACTTTAATAGCTCATGATAATAGTCATAATAACAGAATTAAGTTATTAAAAAAGGAAGATTTGATTCCTGAGGATATTGATAATATACTCCATATGCTCAGATTAAAAAGAAATGATGCAGCTCATAATGGATTTGAGGATGTTGAAAAAGCAAAAGTTCAGTTAGAGTTAACTTTTAAATTAGCAATTTGGTTTATGCAGACTTATGGGGATTGGAATTTTGAGCCTAAATCATTTGAAATGCCAAGCAAGCAGGAAAATGAGTATGGGGAAAATGTTAATGATATATCTAAAGAATATGAAGAAAAGTATAAGGCTTTAGAAGCTGAGCTTAATGCATTAAAGGCTCAGGAAAAGGATAAAGAAGAGTTAGAAAAGCGTAGAGAGCAAGGTAAAAAAGCTAGTAGAAGAATCGAGCTTAGTGAAGCTGAAACAAGAAGGATTATTGATGATCAATTAAAATCAGCAGGTTGGGAAGCTGATACTATTAATATTAGATATTCAAAAGGGACAAGACCTCAAAAAGGAAGAAATTTAGCTATAGCTGAATGGCCTACTTATTCAATGGAAAAAGGTAATGGTAAAGTTGATTATGCTTTATTTGTTGGAGAAAAATTAGTTGGATTTGTAGAAGCTAAAAAATATTCTAAAGATGTAGCTGGAACGATGATTGAAGCTAAAAACTATGCTGTAGGAGTAAAAGAAGAACATGATGCTTATGTGATTTCAAAATGGAATGATTATAAAGTACCATTTTTATTTGCAACTAATGGCAGAAAATATATAAAAGAAATTGAAGATAAAAGTGGTGTTCATTTCTTAGATTGTAGAAATGCAAGAAACAATGATAAAGTGCTTCAAGGGTGGTATTCTCCAGAAAAGCTTGAAGCTATGCTTGAAGAGAATATTGAAGATGCCAATAAGAGTTTGGATGAATTAAGCTTTGAATTCTTGAAATCAGAAAATAGCATAGGTCTTAGAGACTATCAAGTTGAAGCTATAAAAGCTGTAGAAAAAGTCATTACAGAAGGAAAAGAAAGATCAGCATTAGTAACTATGGCTACAGGCACAGGAAAGACAAGAACTGTATTAGGTCTTATATATAGGCTTATTAAGACTAATAGATATAAAAGAATTTTATTTTTAGTTGACAGAACTTCATTAGGAGATCAAGCATTTGATACATTTAAAGAAGTAAAGATAGAAGATCTAAAGACTTTAAATCAAATTTACAATATTAATGGTCTTGATGAAAAGCTTATTGATAAAGAAACTAAAATTCATATAGCGACTGTACAAGCTATGGTTAAAAGAATCATGTACAATGAAGATGAAACTAATGTGCCTTCTGTTGGGGATTATGATTGCATAATAGTTGACGAAGCTCATAGAGGTTATACTTTAGATAAAGAAATGACCGATACTGAAGTTGAGTGGAGAGATGATAGGGATTTCTTAAGCAAATATAAAAAGGTAATAGAATATTTTGATGCTTTTAAAGTAGCGCTTACAGCCACACCAGCTCTTCATACAACAATGATCTTTGGAAATCCTGTATATAACTATAGCTATAGAGATGCAGTTATTGATGGATACCTTGTGGACCATGAACCACCTCACCTTATAGAAACTGAACTAACTCGAGATGGAGTTCATTATAATAAGGGTGATAAAGTTGCTAAATATAATAAATATACTGGCGAGCTTATTAATGGAGCAGAACTTGAAGATAATATTGATTTTGAAATAGATCAGTTTAATAAAAAAGTAATTGTAGAAGCTCATACAAGAGCTGCACTTGAAGAAGTTGCAAATTATATAGACCCAGAAAATGATAAGGGTAAGACTTTAATATTTGCTGCTAGTGATGCTCATGCTGATATGATAGTTAGACTATTAAAGGATATTTACAAAGATTCTATTGGTGGAGTTGACGATAATTCGATTTTAAAAATAACAGGAGCTATAAAAGATCCAGATCTTGCTATTAAGAAATTTAAAAATGAAACTTATCCAAACATAGCGGTTACAGTGGATTTATTATCTACAGGAATTGATGTTCCTAAAATTGATAAGATAGTATTTTTAAGAAGAGTAAAATCAAGAATACTTTATGAGCAAATGTTAGGAAGAGCTACAAGATTATGTGATGATATTCAAAAAGCACATTTTGAGATATTTGACTGTGTTAAACTTTATGAAGCCCTTAAAGACATGACAAATATGAAGCCAGTTGCTGCAAATGCTAATGCAAGTTTTAAAGTGTTAAAGGAAACTTTAGAAAGAGCAGAAAGCATAGAAGAAAAAGAAGCTGTAGTTAACAAGGTAATAGCAAAATTACAGAGGAAAAAGAAATTAATAGATGAAAATGAAAGATTAATTTTTAAAAGCCTTTGTAATGATAAGGCACCAGAAGAATTTATTAATGAATTAAGAGGTGTTGATACTGAAACAGCTGCTAAAGAAATAATTAGAAATAACTCATTAGTTGAATATTTAGATGAAAGATACACTAATGAAGAAATAATAATAGTTTCTGATAAAGAAGATAAGGTTGTATCACATACAAGAGGATATGGTAAAGGCAAAAAGCCAGAAGATTATATAGATGGGTTTAAAAAGTATATTGAGGAAAACAAAAACACTATTCAAGCATTAGAAGTAGTTTGCACAAGACCACAAGATTTAACAAAGGAATCTTTAAAACAGCTTAAAGCCATATTAGATAATAAAGGATTTAATGAAGAATACTTAAAGACTGCATGGAAAGACTTAAATAATGAAGAAATTGTTGCTGATATAATTGCTTTTATAAGGCAGCAAGCATTAGGTAGTCCATTAGAATCCAATGAGGAAAGAGTTAAAAGAGCAGTTTCTAAAATAAAGAAAGAATATTATTTCACAAAGCCTCAAGAAAATTGGTTAAGCAGGATAGAAAAAGTAATGTTAAAAGAAGTAGTTATAGATAAAGAAACTTTAGATACAGGAAGCTTTAAAGCTCAAAGCGGTGGGTTTGACAGATTAAATGAAAAGATGTTTAATGGTAACTTGGAAGATATAATAAATAAACTAAAAACATATATGTTTGAAGATAAGGGGATTAGCTAGATATGAATACGCAAGAAATAGTAAGTAAACTTTGGAATCTTTGTAATGTACTAAGAGATGATGGGATAACTTATCATCAATATGTAACAGAATTAACGTACATCCTTTTCTTAAAGATGGCAAAAGAAACAGGATCAGAAGGAAAAATTCCTGAAGGATATAGATGGGATAATTTGAAATCTAAGAGTGGAATAGAACTTAAGACATTTTATAAAGAATTATTAAATCATTTAGGAGAAGAAAGCACAGGAACAGTACAGCAAATATACCAAGGCTCAGCTACTAATATAGATGAACCAAAGAATTTAGAGAAAATAATTACGACTATAGATGGATTAGATTGGTATTCAGCTAAAGAAGAAGGTCTTGGTAATCTTTATGAAGGATTATTAGAAAAAAATGCATCTGAAAAGAAATCAGGTGCAGGACAATACTTTACACCAAGAGTATTAATAGATGTAATGGTTAAATTAATAGATCCAAAACCAGGTGAAAAATGTAATGACCCAGCAGCAGGAACTTTTGGATTTATGATTGGTGCTGATCATTATATGAAAGAAAAAACTGATAATTATTTTGATTTAGATACAGATTTGCAAGAATTTCAAAGAACTAAAGCATTTTCAGGCTGTGAATTAGTTCATGAAACTCATAGATTAGCACTTATGAATGCTATGCTTCATGATATAGAAGGTAACATAATCCTTGGAGATACATTAACTAATGAAGGTAAAAAGATGAAAGATCTAGATGTAGTACTTTCTAACCCTCCATTTGGAACTAAAAAAGGTGGTGAAAGAGCTACAAGAGATGACTTGACTTACATGACATCAAATAAACAATTAAACTTTTTACAACATATATATAGAAGTTTAAAATCGGATGGCAAAGCAAGAGCAGCAGTAGTATTACCTGATAATGTTTTATTCCAAGAAGGTGATGGAACAAAGATAAGAGCTGATTTAATGGATAAATGTAATCTGCATACGATATTAAGACTTCCAACAGGTATCTTCTATGCTCAAGGAGTTAAAACTAATGTATTGTTCTTTACAAGAGGAACTTGTGATAAAGATAATACAAAAGAAGTATGGTTCTATGATTTAAGAACAAACATGCAAAACTTCGGTAAGACAAATCAATTAAAGGAATCACATTTTGATGATTTTGTAAAAGCGTATACTGCTGAAAATAGAGAAGGAGTTCAAGACGAAAGATGGAACAAATTCACTAGAGAAGAAATCAATGAAAAGAATAATAATTTAGATTTGGGACTTATAAAAGATGATTCAATCTTAGATTACGAAGACCTGCCAGATCCAATAGAAAGTGCAGAAGAAGCAGTAGCAAAGCTAGAAGAAGCAACTGACTTACTTATGAGTGTTATTAAAGAATTAAGAAGCTTAGAGAAGTAAGGAGGAGAAAGAGATGGCTAAGAAGAATTTGACGTTGGAAGAAAAGCTGGAAGATGCTATTGTTAAGGATATGCCTTATGAGGTGCCTAAAAGTTGGATGTGGGTAGTTCTTGGTAATTGCATTAATATTAGACGTGGAGCATCTCCAAGACCTATAAATAATTTTATTACAAAAGATGTTAATGGGGTAAATTGGATTAAGATTGGAGATACAGATGGCAGCAGATTTCTAAAAACTACTGAACAAAAAATAACACTAGAAGGTGCAAAGAAGTCTGTATATTTGAAAGCTGGAACATTAATACTCTCTAATAGTATGAGTTTTGGAAGACCATATATATTGAAAACTGATGGATGTATTCATGATGGATGGCTTGCTTTAAGTAATTATGAATCATTATTTAATATTAATTATTTATACTATGGATTGTTAAGCTCAGACTGGTATTTTGAGCAGGTAGCAGTAGGGTCTGGTGTTCGTAATTTAAATATTGATAGGGTTTCAAAATTACCAATTCCATTACCACCATTAAAAGAGCAACAAAGAATTGTTGATAGAATAGAAAGTCTTTTTGGAAAGTTAGATAAGTCTAAGGAATTAATAGAAGAAGCTAGAGCGGGATTTGAGAAGAGGAAGAGTGCTGTTTTGGAGAAGGCTTTTAGGGGAGAGTTGACTGAAAAGTGGAGATGTAAACATAAAGTATTGGAAAATAATCTCTTAATGGATATAGCAGATTACTACATAAATAAATTATCAAAGAGCGATTTCATTAAAATCCAAGAACTGCAAGATATAGCAAAAAAAGAAGATAACGGCCTAGAAAGTAAATGGATAAAATGTACTATTGGTGCAGTTGGAAAAGTTGGGAATGGAAGCACACCATCAAGAAAGATTGAGGAATATTGGAATGGAGATATTCCATGGGTAAGTTCAGGTGAAGTCAGAAATAATAGAATTACTTTTACTAAAGAAAATATAACAAAAGAAGGATTTGAAAATTCTTCAGTAAAATTATTGAATAAAGGTTCAGTTTTGATGGCAATGATTGGTGAAGGAAAGACAAGAGGGCAGAGCTCAATATTGGATATTGAGGCTACAACGAATCAAAATATTGCAGCAATCGATTTATCACATGGATGTGTATTATCTGAATTTATGTGGCATTGGTTACAATTTAATTATAAAAAAAATAGAGATGGTGGAAATGGAACGGGTCCAAAAGCTCTCAATTGCCAAAAAGTTAGAGAATTAGATTTTATATTACCGCCATTAGATGAACAAAAAGAAATTGTAAAAATTTTAGATAAGCTTTTAGAAGAAGAATCTAAAATAGAGGAATTTACTCAATTAGAAGATCAAATTGAATTAATAAAGAAATCAATTTTAGCAAAGGCTTTTAGAGGGGGGCTTGGAACTAATTGTGAAGAGGATGAAAGTGCTTTGGAGTTGATGAGGAAAGTATTAAGTAAATAATAACATATTGTCAAATATGAATAAGAATAACTGCAATAAAATATCGGAAAAACTCGAGATTTTATTAGTATCAGGGATTAGAATCAACTCATAAACAAAAGAAGCTATAAATATAAAAGAGACTAATGAGAAAAAATAGTTAAAACTTTTTTTCTATGGTAAAATATGATTGAAAAGTTAAATATATTTTATTAATTTATGAAAGAATACAATTTCATATTAGTTTGAAATATCTTTTTATTAGTATTATATTTCTATTAGAATTTTATTTGTATAAGTTAACTTAACACAATTTTGAAAGTTACATTTTATGAAAAAATTTGCACATGGAATATTTGGAAGTAAAGTGGGGAAAAATACCTAATAATTAATTGATTTATCAAGTATTTATCACTACATGATGTAACAGCTTAAAATTAGTAATATTGAATTTTGAATAGACAATCTTACTCGTGTTATATATAATTAAGAGCAATCTCAATTGAAAAGAGTGCAAAGCTGTGGAGGGATTATTAATGCTAACATTGCAAAAAGAAAATGAAGAAGTTAAAAAAAAGGAAATAGATGAAATTGAAGATTATGGTACTCTAGATATAGATGAAGATGATCTGAAGATAGAGTATCCAAATTTTTCGATAAAAATTGATAGGGTACAGTATTCAATTTTTGAAATGAAAAGAAGATATGATAGAGATATGATTTGTATTGATCCTTCATTTCAGCGAAATTACGTATGGACTAAACCTAGACAAAAATCTGAATTAATTGAGTCTGTAGTAATGGGAATACCATTACCACTAATTTATTTGGCAGAAAATAAGGATGGACAACTAATAGTTGTTGACGGTAGGCAGAGGTTAACTACATTTTTTGATTTTTTAAATAATAAATTTTCATTGAAAGGTTTAAAAATAATGAAAGCTATCAATGATAAAAAGTTTAAGGATTTAGAAAATGAGAATCCTCAATATGCTACAATGATCGAAGATTTTCAATTAGTGGTTCAGATTATAAAATATCCAACACCAGATAGAGTTAGATTTGACATATTTGATAGAGTGAACCGTGGTGGAACATCGCTAAATAAGCAAGAGATGAGAAATGCTTTATATCAAGGAAAAGCTACAGAACTATTAGATAAATTATCTGAAAGTAATGATTTTAAATACGCAACTGGAAAAGGTGTTAGTTCACAGAGGATGAAGGACAAATATATAATATTAAGAGCTGTTGCATTTTATTTATGGAATGAAGGAATGCTAAAAGATGAAAGAGGAAAACTGATTGAATATAAAAGTGACATGGAGGAGTTCCTTGGAAAAGTCATGCAATATTTAAATGACACATCAGATAAACAAGTAGAAGAAATTGGTGATATCTTCATTAACATAATGAGACGTAGTTTTCGGATTTTAGGTCAAGATGCTTTTAGGATTCCTTCAAATTACAAAAAGAAAAGACCTATAAGTATGACGTTGTTTGAATCAATTTTTTACTTTTTATATTTAAGTAAAAATATTGAAGATAGCTATGTAAAGAAAATAATAGATAAGTTATTAAAAGATGGTGAATTTATAAAAAGCTTAGAACACGCAATTGATAGTTCAAGTCAAATTGAAACAAGGTTCAATATTATAAAGAAAAAGTATAAGGAGGTGCTAAATGATAACTAATATAAAAATATCAGGATTCAAATGTTTTGATAATTGTTTATTGAATATTAATAATTTGAATTTATTTACGGGGATGAATTCTTCTGGGAAATCATCAGCTATCCAAGCAATATTGCTGACTTATCAAAGTGTTAGAAATGATAAAAATACGAATCTATTAAATGGAGAATATATTAAACTAGGAAAGTTTAATGATATTAAGAATTATATAACAGGAAGTAAAAATATTGATTTGGAAATAACTTTCGACAATAGCAAAAATGCTAAAATACAGTTGTTTATTAATGAAGAGAACGAAATGTGTATAGATATTGAAGAAGACTCAAAAGAAATACTAGACAATGAAGATTTGATATATATTTCAGCAGATAGAACTGGTGTACAGGATGTTTATAATATTAATACAGTAGATAATGAAAGAATTGGTATACATTGCGAATATGCGTTTGGATACTTAAGCAAAAATGGTATTTCCACAGGATTAGATGAAGATTTCGTTAAAGATATTGATTACGGAAAGAGCTTGGGGAATCAAGTTGATTACTGGTTAGAATATATACTTGGGTATAGTATTCAAGCAGAAGAAATAGTTGATACTGATTTTATAAAAGTTATGTATAGAAAAAGTTCGAGCGCAAAGATGTTTAGACCTAGACATGTAGGAACAGGAGTTAGTTATGTTGCAAGTATTATTATTGCAACATTATCGTGTAAAAAAGACTCTATAATAATCATAGAAAATCCAGAAATTCATCTTCATCCAGCTGCACAGTCAAAGTTAATTGAGTTCTTTGCTTTTTTAGCATCAAAAGGAATTCAAGTAATTATTGAAACACATAGTGATCATATTTTCAATGGGATGCGTAAATCAATAAAGCGGGGAGAAATAACACCGGAAAATTCCCAAGTTTATTTTTTTAAACAAGATGAGAAAGGAATATGTAATCCAGTTAACATTGAAATAAATAAAACTGGAGCAATAGGAAATCAACAGAATGGTTTGTTTGACCAATTTGATGATGATTTAGATGAATTATTGGGGTTATAATTATGAATGAGTTATTTTTAAATGAAATGTCTTTAGAAGGACAATTTGATACTATTGATGAGTTTTTAGATGCATGTATTCCATTTTTTAAATGTATGAACTTTATAAATAAAGAAAATGAAGGACTTAATGAAAGAAAGTGGGAATTATTAAAACACTCACAATTATATGAAAGGTATATTACTAAGGAATTTAAATTTAATGATATAAGAGGTATGAAAGGTGATAAAATAAGAAAACTTAAATCAGTTCTGTTAAGGACACTTGATTCCCCGCCATTTTGGGATGTGGATTTTAGTAAATTTGCTCAAGATAGTAATAAAAGATATTGTTTTAAGGAAATTGACATATCAATGAGCTCTCTATCTGAAGCAGCGGAAAGAAATGGACAAGTTATTTCTTTTTGTAATGATAAGTATATAGACTGTAATATTCTAGTTAGTAATGGAGAAAAGTTTTTTACAGTAATATCCTCTGTTAATATAAAACATTTGTTAAAGTCACTTTGGAATGATAAGAAGATAGATGTATATACTTTTTTAAAATTTTATTTCGATGAATCAAGGTTGGACTTTAGTAAGTTTGAAAAAAAATATGGTTTTGATGAGTTTGAACTTTCTGAAGTTAATGAATGCTTTGAAGCGTTTGAACTTATGGACGAGCTTGAGAGTTGGGATGATATATATATTCATAATGCATTGCATTACAAAGCGTATAGTCCATCTTCTAAAAAAACAAATTGGTTCGCAGATACACAGTACGAAAAAAAGCATATAGATAAATTTAGATGTGGAAATCCTAAAAGATGCTTTGGATATAAAGAAGGAGAAAAATTTTATGTACTGCGTATGGAAAGGGACCATAAAGTAAGCGATAATGGTTAATACATAATTTATTAAAACTTTATTCAGGTGTTTAGTAAGATCAATTAAACTTCACCTGTCAATTGAGAGGCGTTACGAATTTATCAATTACAATATATGATACAAAACAATTTATCAAAGGCTTAAAGTAAACAATAATATACTTTAAGTCTTTTTCTATTATATTAAATCCTAATATCAAATAACTAAAAAAATGTGTTATAATTATAAATAAAAGAATAATATGGAAAAATAGGCTTGAGGTGTAAGATTAATGTCAATTTTTGATAAACTCTTAAATAAAAGAACAATAACTAATCCAATATTTCTAAAAGAATTTGAAGATAATAACAAACAATTGCAAGATTTAAACGATCTTTTAGAAAAGGTTAGTAGTGATAAGAAGAATTTAATTAATAGAGATATATTTTTTATAAAACAGGAATTATATGGAGAAAAGAATGTTTATAATGAACTTAAAAATTCTTTTATACCTATGTTAGCTGTTCATGATATTAGATTAGAATTTAATGATTATGTAGCTCAATATGATTTTATACTTATAACTGCCAAGTGTATTTTTGTTTTGAAAACTAAACAGTTAAATGGAGATATTGATATAACTGAGGATGGAGATTTTGTAAGGATAATAAAAAATAAGGAAGGTAAATTTTTAAGAAAGCAAGGCATGTATAATCCTATATCAGCAAATGAAAGGGATGCACATATCCTTGAAGAAATTTTACATAGAGAAAAGCTTTTAAATAGTATTACCTTAAAACCTATAGTTGTAATATCTAATCCAAAGGCTATTATAAATAAATCCAAGTGTCCTGAAAATATAAAGAGTAACTTATATAAATATGATCAAATTTCAACTTTAATTAAGAAAGTATTAGATGATAGTAAATATGCTAATGAATTAAGTGAAAAAAATATGTATGAGATTGCAAATTATCTAATAAATAATAATAAAGAAGAAAATATTGATTATATATCTAGATATTCTTTAGATAAGATAGAAACAAAAAACGAGAATTTAGATAAAATTAGAAATTTACAACTAAATAATGTAGAAAAACATGTAGATTTAAACGAAAAAGAGATTTAATTAAGTCAAAATAATGATAATCCTAAGCAAAGTGAAAAAAGCAATAATAATGAACACTCTGAAGTTTATGAACTACTTAGAGAGTACAGATGGAATAAGTCAAAGGAAGAAGGCTTTAAACCTTATATGGTTTTTAATAATGAAGAATTAAATTCTCTTGTTGAAGCTAAGCCAAAGAGTAAGGAAGAGCTTTTAAAAGTAAAAGGATTTGGTACTAAAAAAGTTGAAAAGTATGGAGATGCAATATTAGAAATTTTAAATAAGTAAGGATTGGGAAGGCGTGAGATAATGCAGCTTAATTTAGAACAGAAGAAAATTATTGAGAGCAAGCCAAATGGACATACCTTAATTAAAGGGGTAGCTGGATCTGGAAAGACGACTGTTGCTGTTAATAAAATACCATTACTTATTAGACATTATTGTGTAGAACGTGATGATAAGGTACTTATGGCAACTTATAATAAATCGCTTTCAAAGTATGTAGCATTTATATATGAAAATATTAAAAATGAGGTAAATGATCAAAAGAGTTTATTTGATGAGAATAATGAAGACAAATTAAAAATAAAGACTATAGATTCATTAATGTTTTATTATTTTGTCCAATATAAGAAAAAACATAAATTGAAAATGGAAATTGCGAGTCCTAAAGAAAGTCAGAATGCACTTATAGATGCAATACATTATGTATCAAATAAATATGAAGATATTAAAATAATTGATTCAAGGTTTCTTCAATTTATTAAGGAGGAAATATTATGGATTAAATCTTGTAATTATTTAGAACTTCAAGAATATCAAAATGTAGATAGAGTTAGTAGAGTAAGAAAAATCAATAATGATGGACCTCAAAAGCTTAGAAAAAATTCTAAGCAAAGAAACGCAATTTATGAAGTATTATTGAAATATAATAGTAATTTAGAGAAGATTAATAGGATGGATTTTCAAGACATGTCGTTATTAGCTTTAAAGCAGGCAAGGAAAAATCTAATTAATAAATATACACATATTTTAATAGATGAAAGCCAAGATTTGACAAAGGTTCAGCTTGAATTCTTAAAGACTTTATATAATGAAAAATCATATTCCAGCATAACTTTTATAGCAGATGTAGCCCAAAGCATATACCCACAAGCTTGGCTTATAAAAAATCGCTCATTTACTAGTATTGGCTATGATATGAAAGGTAAATCTAATTCATTAAGTAAAAATTATAGGACAACTACTCAAATAGCCCAAGCTGCATTCAGTCTTATACAGAAGGATGAAGATTTAATTGAAGATGATAATTTTGTTAAGCCAAACTTAATTGATAAGCAAGGAGAATATCCTAGATACAAAAATTTTGATAATAAAGAAGATGAATGCAGTTATATTTCAAGTTTAATATTAAAGGACTTACGAAAAGCTTATGATCTTAAAGATATTGTTATAATTGCAAGAACAAATACTCAGCTTAAGGAAATAGAGAGCTACTTGCAAAAACATAACATACCATGCTTATTATTTGATGGAAAAGATGAATTCGACTTTGCCAAAGAATGTGTAAAGCTTGTAACTATGCATTCTATTAAGGGACTTGAATTTAAAGTTGTAATAATGGCTGGAATGAACTCAAAAGTAATGCCATTATACTTAAGTAAAAATGAATTTGATGACGTTGAAATGTTGGAGTCAAGAGAAAGAAAGTTATTTTATGTTGGTATGACAAGAGCAACTGAAAAATTATTTATAACGTCAGATGGTATTCCTTCTAAATTTATAAAGGATATTGATTATAAATATTTAAGAGTAAAAGAAGACTGCTTAATGAGAAGAATTCATTCAATTAAAATAGAAGATTATTTGTTAAAAGATAGCATTACTGATATGTATTCAGAAGAAGAAAGAGTTAGACAATGGATATTAAAAGAGCTAAATGAAGTGTACAAATATCCATTAAATTTAATTACCATAGAACAAAAAATTAATATAGGTTCAAGTGTTAAGTTTGCAGATATAGCAATAGACATATATAGAAATAAAGTAAAAGGCCCTTACATTTTAGTTGAAGTTAAAAGGTGGGGAAATGGGTCAAAAAATGCATTATCACAACTTAAAAGCTATATGGCAAACTGCCCAAGTGCACAATATGGAATTGCTACAGATGGGAATGAACTTATTATAATAAATAAAGAACTAGAAGAAGTAAATGATATACCAAAATTCAGTTCATCAATGATACCATCGGCTCTTGAAACTATTGAATATATTAATTTAAAACGAAATATTTCTCATAAATTCATCAAAGACTCAGATTCAATAAGTGAAATTTATGTAGAGAATAATGGAATTGAAGAAAAAATTGAAAATATAAGATCTATACCAATATACAATGAAATTGCTGCAGGTAAGCCTATTTTAATAAATGATTCTTTAGAAGGTAAATATTTTTTACCTTCAGATTGGGTTGGAAATTCTCATATGTGTTGATTAACCAAAAAATAGAAGTGAAAATATATAAAAAATGAGGTCATTCTGTAGTAATATTAAAGTGCGAACCAAAATAATACTTAAGGAGAATGCCCTCATGAAAAATACTACCACTATATTTGATATATTTCAAACATTTTTAAGTGAAAAGGAAGTTGAAAAATTTAGTAAAATTTTAGAATATGTTGATACTGCAAGAAAATTCACATTATATGATTTAATAAAATTCTTTATTGCAGCAGCTACGAATGAATATAAGAGTTATAGGGATGGCGTTGAGCATATGGAATCAGTAGGGCTAACACCAGTTGATTATTCAACTATTTCTAAAAAAGCCTCTAAGGTAGATTACAAAATTTCTAAAACTTTATTTGAGATTATTGTTTCTAAATGTAATCGTAGAATGCGAAGAATTCTAAATTTGCCAAAACAATTAATAGCAATTGATTCAACTACCGTGACCGTAGGTGAAAACCGTCTTAAATGGGCAAAATTTAATGGGAAGAAATCTGGAATAAAACTTCATATATCTTTAAATATTAATGACTTTACACCACAAAAAGTTATTGAAACTATTGCTAAAAAGCATGATGGACCGATAGGTGAAGGTTTAATAGATGTACACTCTATTTTAGTTGAAGATAGGGCTTATGAAAATCATGAGAGATTTGATATGTTTAAAGAAATAAAACAATCTTTTGTTATAAGAATAAAAAATAATACAATACTTTCAAAACCAAAGAAATTGAGAAGTTTAGGAGTAGTAGAAAATTCTTCTGTAATTCGAGATGTTACATGTTATTTAGGAAAAGAGACTAAAAAAACTCAAAATAGATTTAGAGTAGTTGAATTTACTGATTATTATGGTAAATCAGTAAAAGTGTGCACTGACCTAATGAACATTACTCCAGAAAAAATAGCAGAAATATACAAGGAACGTTGGAAAATTGAAACCTTCTTTAAATTTATAAAACAAAACTTGAATGTAAAAAGAATATTTGGAACAACTGAAAATGCTGTCTATAATCAACTTTTCATATCATTGATAGCTTATGTTTTGCTTCAATTTACTTATGTTGAAACGACTAAAAATTTAAAATATGTTAAATTATCACTAATTCAATTTGTAAGAAAATTGCTTAAAAAAAGTCTTAAGGTCGAAGTCTATATATCTATTAACTTATTTTTGAAAAATATCAAAAATAAGTTAATAATTTAAAGTAAAAATTTGGTTAATCAACACTTGTGGGAAATTCTAATGATTTATTTATACTGAAAATAAAAGGTGACTCCATGATAAATAAAAATATTAATGATGGAGATTATGTAGTAATAAATAAACAAAGTGTAGCAGATATTGGGGACATAGTAGCAGTCGATATAGAAGGAAATGCAACATTAAAGACTTATAAAACCATGGGCGGTAAAATATTATTGATGCCTGAAAATGATGCTTATGAGCCATTTATGCTGGATGAAGATCAATTTAGTATTATTGGGGTGGCTGTTGGGATTATAAAGAATTAGTAAAGCTGAGGTTTTCTTTAAGTTGGAAAACCTCAGCTTTATTAAAAACATTCTAAGTTAATGAAAGGAATCAAATAAGGGAGTCAAAGAGTTATGCGTAAAGATAATTTACTTAGAGAGGAAACCCTAATAAAAGAGGCGGGCAAATTAATAAAAGCAAATAAAATGACTCAAAAATATCATAATAGTAGCTTTAATATTTTTACGGCACTAAATATTGAGAGAGATGAAGTGTTTACACATTCTAATATGATTTATGCCTTATTAAATCCTAGAGAAAATCATGGAATGGATGATATATATCTTAAGCTATTCTTAAAAGAAATTGGCATTTCTAAAACCTTTTTAAATTATTCCTGGGCTGTTGAAAGGGAATGGGTATTTGAAAATGGCAGAATTGACTTTTTTCTTAAATGCGAAAAGATGTGTGTAGCAATTGAGATGAAAATTGATGCAGGTGATCAAGATAAACAACTATTTAGATATGAGGAATATTCAAAAGGTGTCAACTCTAATTATTTAATATATTATTTGACTTTAGATGGAAAATATCCTTCAGAACAAAGCGCAGAGGGTATGGATAAGAGATATTTAAGATGTGTAAGCTTTAAAGAGCATATATTAAATTGGTTAAAAGCCTGTTTAGGAGCAACTAATCAAGATATGACTCCTCACAGCTTGATAAAACAATATTTATATCTTATTGAAAAGTTAGTAGGTGAAGAAAAAATGGCTGAAGCTATGAAAAGTATTATTAAAAATGCAGATGATTTAATGGCTGCTATTACTATAGCTAATGGTTTAAATGAAATAAAAACTGAAGTACTTGTGAATTTTATGGATGAGTTAAATAAGCAATTCATTAAGAAGAAAGTAGAACCTGTTGAATATAACAGAGAAGAAGCTGAAGCATATTATCAAGGAAGCTATGAGCCAGGCTTAGTATTTAAAATTAAAGAATACACATTAGCTGGAGGTAAAAAAGCCAATTTTTCAGTATGTATAGCAGTTGAGTATAATTTATATTATTATTTCGCTTTTATGGAAAATCATGAATATGGATTTTATCATTGTATGAATAGGGAAGAGTTTCAAAAGAAACATAGTAAAGTATTTAATGAATGTAATAATGCAATAGTAAATATTTTAGGAGCGATAAAACGCAGAGGTCCAGGTAGTCTTTTATGGGAATACGTTCTAGATAATAATGGTCATAATTATGATTTTAAGCATTTTTCAGATAACTGTGTGGAACTTAAAGATAACTATGTAGAAGAGGCAACAAGGATTGCAGATATTATAATTAATTTAAAGAAGACTGTAGAGAATCAATTACTTTAAAATAATGGTTATTAAATTTCTATATATAAATTCCATTATTTTAGCTAGTTTTATTGCCAGCATATTTATAATTTTTTAAAGCTAGTCACATATTGAAAACCTATGATTAATCAGCTATAATGTTGTTAATAATCAGAACAAAAGATAAAAGATAAGGTAAGGTTACTAAGATGAATAAAACTTTAAAAGAGTTAAACCTTGAAGATGATTTCCTATTTGCAAAAGTTATGAGCGATAAAGAAATCTGTAAGGAATTATTATAGAAGATTTTAGAGATTGAAATAGAAAAAGTAGAAATGGTTGAAGAACAGAAAACTATAGATTTGTTACTTGAAAGCAAAGGTATTAGACTTGATGTCTATGTTAAAGATGAAAATAATACAATTTACAATGTTGAAATGCAACGCGGAAAGCATAAGAATTTGCCTAAAAGACTACGATATTATCAAGGAAACATCGACTTAGACCTAATAAGTAAAGGTGAAGATTATAGAAAACTAGCAAAAAGTTATATTATATTTATCTGCACATTTGATTTATTTGATAAAGGACGTCATAAATATACTTTTCAAAATATGTGCTTAGAAGATAATAGTATAATGTTAAACGATGAAGCTCAGAAAATAATATTAAATTCCAAAGGAATTATGAATGATTTAAGTGATGAGCTATTAGAATTCCTTGCTTATGTAGAAGATTCAACAGATTATAAGGTAAAGCATGCTAAAGGAAATCTTGTTAAGAATATACATAGAAGAGTGAAGGAAGTTAAAAGTGATATTTCAGTGGAGGTGCACATCTTGAAAAAGTGCGGAGCACAATTAAGAACTTACATGACTTTATTGGAAAGAGATAGAGAGAAAATTGAAGAGGGAAGAGAAGAAGGGATCCTTTTAACAAAAAAAGTTTTAAAGCTTTCAAATTCGGGATGTACAATAAGCCAAATAGCAAAAGAATGTAATATATCTGAAGAGGAAGTAAGAAGAATACTAGAATAATAGGATGAAGAAAGCTAAGAGTTATTAACTGCAAGGGTGGGGGATATGCAATTCCTAAAAGAGTACGAAGCACAATTTGGAATTTATAAACAATTGGAAAGAGATAGAGAGAAAATTGAAGAAGGAAAAATAGAAGAATTAAAAGAAATTATTCAGGATAATTTGAGGGAACTTGGAAATGTGAATAAAAGTGGATCTGTTTTTTGAAGATACTTTGCACCCAGAAAAAACAATATCTTAAATCCTATAGGGATTTATTATAAAGATTCATGAAATGGAAACTAACATAAAGAACCAATTAAAGTATGATCAACGCACTTTATTTGGTTCTTTTATTATTACAATAAATAAAAAAATGAAGATTATAGTAATTGAGTGAACCTCTATTTCATCTCCCTATGATATTCTAAGTATCAAAGGGGGGATTTACAAATGAACTTTTGAAGAAATAGGTAATTGCATGAATTAGCAAATGTTTTAATTATCTAAATATGGAATACGTTTATTTTGATAAAGTTAATTACTAATGGGAAGATGGATTAGTGGATGAAGTTAGAAGAACATATCCTAATACTTTTGTGAAGATTCAAATATTAGATTCGCATTTAGAAGGAAATAATAAAATTATAGATGATATGGCAATTATTAAAGCTATAGATGATAATAAAAGCGCAACAAAAGAACTTATGAATTGCAGTGAAGGGACAGTAGTGTACCATACAGCTAATGAAAATATAATTATTGAAGTGAAGAATATTAGAGCTTATAGAGGTAGAATATAAAGATGGACTCTTATTTGCAAATATAGAAATTAATTATAATTTAAAGATATGGTTAAAAACTTAGAAGATAAACTTATACCATTGATTTATAATGTGGGATTTTTAAATTAATTCCTGTATTAAATTTTTGATATATTAAAAATTATAGCATTAGAATTTAGCAAGTTGATAGATATATAAATAATAATAATTGGACATTGAATTAGGTAAGCTGATATTTTATTAAATTTAGAGAATCTCAGCTTTTTTCGATAACTATAAATAATTAAGTATTACATATGATAGAGAATTAGAGTGGATTATGCTATAATTTGTTTACAATAAATTCTAATATAGGAATTATTATTAAGGAAAATTACAGAGTTGCAGATGTAGATCATAATTAAGCTTTTATTTTAGATATGCTAGAAAAAGAATTTGAAAAAGGGTAAGGTGGAATAATGTCAGTAGAGAAGTATATTAAAGAAAATGTTAAAATCCTTGGAGATAAGGTTTTTATAGCGCCAGATATACCGGAAAAGAAAATAAATGGTGCGATTTCTGGTATGGCACAAGGATTGAATCCAGATTATGTTTTAGGTATTGTAGACACAACAATATTTGGCAGCGCTAAAGAGGGATGTTTATTTACAGGAGAATATTTATATACAAATGCATTAGGAGCTGGCACTGATAAAATTCAGTTAAGTACAATTTCTAAAGCAGAATATATATGTACTGAAGTAAAAAAAGATAATGGAAAAATCGAAGAAAAGAAGGAAGTTATTTTTCATTTTAAAAATGGAGAAAGCAAGAACATTACTGATAATATTAGAGGTATTTCATATGAAAATTTTACAGAATTAATTAATGGAATAGTTGAACAAGCACAAGATGAGAGTGACTTTGTTAGTACATCTCAAACTTGCCCTTTGTCAATGATGGATATAGGTATAAAGAAAGCTTACATAAAATTAGTTTGTAACTTTACTTTTTCAGATGATAATGAGATAGATGCTGAGGAATACGCAGAAATTATATCACTTATTGTAAGAATTGAAATGGATGCAGATGACCGATTAGAAATAAGAGGATATATGACTGATCATACTAATGTCGAAAGCAATGAAGAGTTATTATCTTATTTATCAGAAAATGTAGAAGAAGTAAGTTATGACGTAGTTAAAAAATCTTTATTAAAGGATATTATCTATATTTTTAGAAAAAAGAATAAGGAACTAAGTTGGAAGGAAAATCAATTTATTGTTAAGTTACATAATGATCTAGAAATTGACGAGGAACAAGTTGAATATATTGTGACAGCAATAAAAAATGATGAAGAGATATTGGCTCAAAGGAAAAATGACACAGAAATTACGAAATCTATGAAGGATTTAGCATCTAAAGCAACTGCTGTTGGTGTTCCATTAGCTGCGGTTTATTTATCAGGATCAGTAATGGGGGTTAGTGCTGCGGGCATCACGTCAGGACTGGCATCACTAGGTATGGGAGGCATACTTGGATTTTCAAGTATGTTTACTGGAATAGGTGTTGCTGTATTACTTGGTGTTGGAACATATAAAGGTGTAAAGAGAATTACTGGATTAAGTGATTTAGAAAATAATAAACAAAGAGAAATGATGCTTCAGGCTATTATAAGAAATTCACAAAGGTCATTGAATTATTTAATTGAAGATGTTAATGAAATTACTAGAAGATTACAAATAGAAATAGAAAAAGGATTAGAATCGGAAGTTAAAATTAAAAAGATTTCTGCAATGATAAGCATGTTAACTAAAGGTGCACAAGTTACTTCAGATAGAATCCAATATGCAGAAACTGAAAAGATCATTAGTAAATTACCTGAAAAATTGGATCTTACACGTGTAACTGAATTAACAGAAGGAGCAACTAAGGAAAAGATACGTGATTTAATTTTATCTTGTTATCTTAAGAAAAAAATAACAAATGAAGAGGGGATTACTTCAGATTATATGGTATTAGATGATACAATTCCATGTAATAAATTACAAGAATTACATGATGCTTTTGAAGGAATTGGCTACTTTAATGTTGGGGATGCAGCAATAGCATCAGTAAAGGGCGCAGCAAAAAGCTTTATGAAAAGTATAATGGGATAATGCTGGAGGATTTATGTCAGATAATATATATAATCAGATGGTGAATGAGGCAGGAAAATCACTATTAGCTCAAAGAAATCAAATGGAAAATGCAGAAAGGCAATTAGTTAAAGCTTCTCAGGAAATTTCAAACTTAGAAGTATTAAATGATGAAAATTTATCAGAGCTTGATAAATTGCTACTGCAGGCAGAAATGCTTTGCTCTACGCAAGGTATAGATACATCTCAAGTATCTGAAAAACATATTGAAGAGGGCGAAAAGTTAGTTGCACTAACTGAGGAAGAAAAGGTAGATATTAAAGTGCCAGCATTTGAAGAATTAGTTACAATTGCAATTGATGATACAATAAGTTGGGACGAGTATCTTTCTAATATTAATAAGTTTGCACTTGAAAATAATATAGACTTAAAAGTTGATCCTTGTGAAAATTTGTTATCACAGAGTCAAAAAGCAGAAATAGCTGAAAGAATATATTCAGATTATACAATGAAAAAAGCTAATTGTGATAAGTATGATTATATGATTGCAGCCTTTTGCGGAGTTGTAGCTGGATTAATTGATAGCTTTTTTGTTGGAATGCCTGATCATAGTAAATTAGGTAAGTGGACAAATGATCAAACAGATGAGTTTGTTAAAAAAATTGCAAAGCTAAAGGGATGGAGCCCACCTGAAGGAGATAGAAATACTATTATTGCATCTGCTATAAAATTTTTAGAGGAAAAACATAAAGTAAACTATGATCAAGCAACTGGTAAAGCGGCAGGTGATTTACTAGGGATGAGCATGTCAAATCATCATATTAAATCATTAGGGCATGCTCCAGATTTAGTAGGATTAATTTTTGCAATTGTAGACCAATTTACTTCTACATCACATTTTGTGGATAATGGAAGGCTAATTGTATTTGATACAGAAACATCAAGATTACAAGGAAAAACATTTGTAGCAAAATTATTCTGCGGTTTTTCTAATTGGCTTGGACATTTGATTTCTGATGTTGCAGGAAGCTCGTCTGGAAGAAGAAGTAATCCTGATGGGTATGGTAGCGGAATACCTATGCCGTTTTTTGAACTATTTCAGTTATGCAATAAAGGCAATTTTAAGATTTATCCGGGTAATGACAAAAGCAATAAACCAACAGAAGTATCACTGGCTGATTTGTCAGTAAAAATATTTGAAAATCATTATGACGCTAGATTTGGTATGGCACAAGCTATTCCAGTTGTTATTAACGAAATATCAATTAGATTGCTATGGGCGATAAAAAGTAGATTTTATTCTAATAAGAGTTGGACGGAATGTATTCCAATTGGAAGTCATCCAGAATTAAGAAGAATGCTGTTAACAGGCCATGGAGTATTATGTTTAGTAGATGGTTTAGATGCTATAGCTCGTTCCAAAGGACAGATTTTATTATTTGCACTGCATCTTAATTTTGTGGCGTGGAAGAGACTCGCATTTTCTGGATTGATGGAAATTAGAGCATTATATAAAGAAAATGCTATTGATATAGCAGCATTAGATGAAGATTTATGGAATGAATGGAATAGTTTATATCAACAAAATTAGAAGCCAAAAGCCAGCACGTTCTCATGGATGAATATGATGACTACAGCAAATTTAAATTAGAAAACGTAATGGTAGGCAACGTAAAAGACAATATGCATTTAAAGATCTATAATGGTACTTCTTATTTTTGGATTATGAAGAAAATGAAGCAGATATTGTATATAAGGCAAATATTGATGATGAAGAAGTTATTTTCTATACACTTTTAGAGTTTCAATCAACTATTGATTATAGAATGCCTTTAAGATTGTTCTTCTATATTAATGAAATACTTAGAGAATACACAAAAAACTTAACAGAAGAAACCAAGAAAAATAGAAAAGGATTTAAAGTTCCATCAGTGGTTCCAATAGTATTATATAATGCTACAAGAAAGTGGAATGTACCGATTTATTTTAAAGATATAGTAAATAAAAATGAATTATTTGGTGAGAACATAGTAAACTTTAAATATTCCATTATTGATGTAAATCATCAATATACTAAAGAGGAATTAATAGAAAATAATAATATTACTTCAGCCATATTTTTATTAGATCAAAAGGTAGATCCATTAGAGTTTTTTGAGAGATTGAAGGCTGTAGCATCAAAATTTAATAAATTAACAAATAGAGAAAAAGAAATATTAAAGCATTGGCTTAGAAATACTGTTGATGAGACTATAAGAGAAAATGTGGTTGAAATATTAGAAGCTAATAGAGAAGGAGTGGAAAATATGGTGGCTAATAATGCATTTATGATTAAAGAGATGAAAGAAAAAGTGGAGAAAGAAGGAATAGAAAAGGGAATAGAAAAAGAAAGAGAAAGTTCTAGATTAAAGGATATAAGAAGAGTTAAAAATTTACTTATTAAAAAATTTGGAGATTTAAATAGTGATTATAATGAAAAAATAGAAAATTTAGATAGTGATAAATTGAATTTAATTATTGAAGATATTTTAGATATTGAAAGTATAAAAGATGTAGAAAAGTATTTTTAAAATAATAGAAATAGAGAGAATGTATTAAAATATTTTAATACATTCTTTTTTTACTAGTGTGCCCATGCTGGGCACACTAGCATAAGTTGAGATTTTCATATATTTAGAAAGTCTAAGCTTTAATTATATTACTGAATATAATTCTAACAAGAAATATGGTAATATATAAGTAAAATAGAGAATTTAAGGAGAAATAATGAAGGAAATTAATATATTTGAAATAGTTCCAGAAAACTTTTTTATTCCACTTTCCAGTCAAGGAAAGACTCTATATATTAAAATTATTTCTTTAATATATAAATTGGTTCAAAACGGTTTGTCTTATGGTATTGATAAAGACATATTAGTTGATGAAATTGAAGAATATTTAGGATTAATTAACTATGATATTGAAAATGAAGAAGATGAACAGTTAAATAATAATAGAGAAAAAGCAAATTATTTGATTAGAAAGCTAATTAATTCTGGATGGATTTATCCAGAACAGACTAATGATTATAAACAAATTATAAATTTTCATGATTATGCAATTGTCATTTTAGAAGCTTTCTTGAAAATCGTAAGTAAAGAATCTTTAGAGTATCAAGGAAATATAATAAGTATTTATTCTATGCTGTATTCAAATGAAAAGGCAGGAATTGTTATTAAGCAAGTTTTTGAAAATACTAAAGGAATTATAAGTGGATTGAAAAACTTGAATTCAAATATAAAAAAGTATATGGATAGATTAACTAAACAAAAAACACCGGAGGAGATTATGCAAGAGTTCTTCGGAAACTATACTAAAGAAGTTATTGACAAAGCATATCATAGATTAAAAACTTCAGAAAATGTCTCAAAGTATAGGCCTCAAATTATTGAAAAGCTTAATGAAAATTTAATTAGTAGTGAATTTTTAAGTGAAGCTGGAGAGTTTTATAGAGAAGATGAAGAATTGGGCTCATTAGATGAGGGAATAGAAAAAGTTAAGGATATAGTTCATAACATAATAAATGCATTTAATGAATTAGACGATATTATGCATGATATTGATAGTAAGAATGCTAAATACATAAGAGCAGCTGTAACTAGGGCTAAATTTCTACTTAACAATTCTAAAGATATGACAGGTATTGTAAAAGGAATTTTAGAGTACATAAGTAATGAATATAAAGAACTTGAATTAAGTTTATCATCAGATTATCTGGAGGAAGTTACAGACTTATTCACTTTGTATTCTTATGGATATATAGATGAAACTTCTTTATATATTGCTAATGAAGGAAAAAAATCCTTTAAGCCAGGTAAGATTTTAAGCGATACACTATCAAATGAAGAACGTCAAAGAAAGATTGACGAATTTAAGAAAAAGCAGGAAAAACAGTATTCTCCTAAGAAGGTAAATGAAATAGTTGATGAACTTTTAGGAGATAAAAAGATGGTTCTTGCAAGTGAAATTGAGATAAATAGTGTAGATGATTTTATTAAGATCATTTATATAAGGTTATATGGTAATCACATTTTGTCTAAATATTCCATTAACAGAAAAGATATTATTGCTTCGAATAATGGATTTACTTTTAAAAACTTTGAGATATGGAGGAAGTAATTTTGATATATGATTCACTGTCCATTAAGGAGAAAGATGAATTTAAACGGGTTTGTAATAAACTACTAAGCTATTGTTTAATTTGTAAGCAAAAGGAAGACACAAAAAAGGATTATTATTTTGCAGAAGGACATAAAGATGCAATTAATGAATATTTTGAACCACTAGGATTTGAACTTGAAATTAATAAATCTATAAAAGCGGCACAGCTTATTAATAAATTTGGAAATAATAAGATTTCATTAAAACTTATTGATAGTATTACTCTTTTAATACTAAGGATTTTATATCAGGAAAAAATGCAGGAATTATCCTTATCTCAAGTTGTGATTGTAGAAATAGAAGAAATACAAAGCAGGTTTATGGCTCTTGGGTTTAAAGATAGGTTAATGGATAAAACATTACTTAGGCATGCATTAAGAACTTTAAAAAAATTTAATATCATCGAGACATTGGATAGAGATATTACTTTGAGTGATGCGAGAATCATAGTTTATCCAACAATTCAAATGATAGTAAGAAGCGAAAATATAACTAGTATTTATGAAAAATTAGAAACTTATAAAAGAAAGGGGGTAAAAGATGATGAAGAGGTTAACGGGGATTAGGCTAGTTAATTGGCATGCATTTAAGGATGAAACAATTGAAATTAAAAATTCAACTCTTTTGTCAGGAGAAAATGGTGCAGGAAAGTCTACAATTTTAGATGCTATTCAATTTGTCTTAACTTGTTCTAAAAATAATTTTAATAAGGCAGCTAATGAAAATTCCAAAAGAAGCTTATCGGGATATGTAAGATTTAAAACAGGAAGAGAAGACAATGAATTTGAAAGAAGTGGAGATGTTTCAGCTCACGTAGCCTTGGAATTTTATGAGGAAAGTAAAAAGAATTATTTTATAATTGGAGCAGTAATTGATTCAGCTTCTGAAACTTCAGAAAAGATTCTGTGGTATAGATTAGAAAAGTGCAGATTTGAAGATGTAACTTTTATAGTTAATAATGAACCTGCTGATATAGCTAATTTTAGATTGTATGGAAAAGAATTAAATATGACATTTTCATCAACAAGGATAGTTGATGCTAAAAAGGATTTTTCTCACAGACTTGGAAGGCTAAATGAAAAATTTTTTGAATTGCTTCCAAAGGCTTTAGCATTTAAACCGATTTCTAATGTTAAAGAGTTTGTATATACTTACATACTAGAAGAAAAATCAGTTAATATTGATGAACTTAGGGAAAATATACGAACTTTTAAAGAATTTGAAGATATTTTAAATGAAGTAAAAGTAAAAATTAAAAAGCTCGAGGAAATAGAAGTTAAGTACTCTTCATATGAAAGTATTTCAAGGACAATAAGTCTTCATGAATTTATAGTATTAAAAGCAGAAGAAGAGCTATTAAAAGAGGAAATTGAACAAAAAGTAAAAGAAATTACTGCTTTGAATGTTAATATTGATACTTTAATTAACAAGAATAATGTTATTTATGATGAAATAACTTATAAAACAAAGATTGCTAATAATATTCAGGCCGATTTGTATTCTAATTCTGAATACAAAGCATTAGAGACTATGAAGAATTCTTTAGAACAAGCTGAAAAAGATTATAGACATGAAAAAGAAGATAAGGATCATTTTTTGAAACAACTGAGTGAACAAAAATCATATATTAAAGAATTAAGCAGACTTCTATTGGATACGGATACTATAGGTGATTTTTACAATAAAATGATTTCACTAGATGAAAATAGTATAGAAGAATATAAAACAACATCAATAAATACTGAAAATGTAATTGATAAAACTAAACAGGATAAGGAAAAGTATAGGGCTGGGAATGAGTATGAATTAAAACAGAAAGAAGATAATAGGAAAGATATAGAAAAACAAATTTCTGAACTTGAAAAGAGAAATCTTCAATATCCTAAGGAAGTTATACTTTTAAAAGAGGAAATTATAAAGGAAACAAGAAAACTAGGAAGAGAAATTGTTCCCAAAATCTTGTGCGAATTATTGGAAGTTACAGATCCAGTTTGGAAAAATGCTGTTGAAGGGTATTTAAATACTCAGAGATTTTATCTTATTGTAGATGAAGAAGATTTTGATTCAGTACTTAAAATTTATGAGAGATTAAGTAAAGCACAAGGATTACATTCAGTTGGAGTAATAAACACCGGAGGTCTTGCAAAATATGATAATCCTCTTGAAAATTCTTTAGCAGAGGTAGTGGTTTCAAAAAGCACTGATGCTAAAAGATATATTAATATGATATTAGGAAATGTAATAAGATGCACTAATGTTTCAGAGTTGAAAGAACATAAGACATCCATTACACCTACATGTATGATGTATAAAAATAATGTCGCAAGAGCTATAAATCCAAAGATATATAAAACTCCTTACATAGGTGAAGATGCTTATAAATATCAATTAGAGCAGGCAAAAGCTAATCTTAATATATTGCTATCTGAAATTAATGTTTTAAAAGAAAATATTAGTATAGTTACAAATATAATTAAAATAATTAATAAGCTTAAGCTTGAAAACTTAAGGGAAAAGTGTGATGTTTTAAAAAGAATAGTGAATATAAGTAATAAGGTTTCAACACTTAAGGAAGAGATTTTTGAATTAGAAAAGAATAACAGCTATATGGCCCTTCAAATAAAACTTAATGAAGTTCAAGAGGAAATTGAAAGTTTAAATTTAAGTAAGAAGAAGATAGAAAATGAATTGATTAATAAAAAAGGAAATTTATCTTCAATTAATAATATTATTGATGACAAAAGAAGAATTCTTTCTATAAAAAAAGTGCAGGTAGAGGAAAATAAAAATAAAATTGGATCTTTAGCTAAAGAGGCCGAGGAGAGATTTATCAAAGAAACTGAAAGTAAATCTTTTGAAGTCATTAAAAATAATTTTAATGTGAGTAAGGAAGGAAATAAAACTAAATTATCAAAAACTGAAGAAGATTTAAAGAATCTTCAGGGATCATATAATATTACTTATGATTTCGGAGCAGAAGTCGGGATAAATGGTATTAATACTTTCTTAGATGAACTTGATAATCTTGTAAAAAGTAAAGTTATCGAATACGAAGAGCAAGTTAAAACTTCAAGGAAAAATGCAGAAGAAGAGTTTAAGGAGCACTTTTTATCTAAAATTCAAGAAAATATTAATACTGCAAAATCCGAATTTAAGGGATTAAATAAGGGGCTTAAAGATGTCAAATTTGGAAATGAAGAATACGAATTTAAAATTGGGAAAAGCAAAGAAAATAAAGAGTATTATGATATGATAATGGATAATGAAAATATAGGTGAGGGGTTCACTTTATTTAGTACATCTTATGAAAATAAGCATAAGGAACTCCTAAATGAATTATTTGATAAGTTAACTTTAGATAATGAGAGTAATGAAGCAGAACTTATTAAATTAACTGATTATAGAAATTATATGAGCTATGATATAGAGATTAAATATAATGATAATACTACATCATTATTTTCTAAAGTATGCAGGGAGAAGAGTGGAGGAGAAACTCAAACTCCATTTTATGTTGCAATGGCAGCATCATTTCTGCAGCTTTACAAAGGGGTATCTTCATCTTCAGAATCTATAGGAATTATATTATTTGATGAAGCCTTTGATAAAATGGATGATGCAAGAATTATGTCTATGATGGAATTTTATGATAAATTTAATTCTCAGCTGCAATTATTAATAGGAGCACCACCACAAAAAATTGAGCCTATAACTCCTTACGTAAATACAGTGCTTCTTGCAATAAAAGCAGATAAATTAAGTATTATAGAGGATATGATAAATGAGAAATTATAAAAAAATACTATTAGATAAGTTAATTGATTCTTATGAAAGCAGTGTCATTTATAAGGGGGATGCGTTAAGAGATACACAGATATACTTGAAATTTAATTTGAAAAGTATAAAGGAATATTTTGATGAACTAAATTACAAATATAAAGAAGAAATTGATGTAGCTTGTAATCAGTTAGAAATTGAAAAACTTATAAAAGTATATAAAGGAAAAGGATACAAAAGCCATATTATAGAAAAGATTCAATTAAATCTTGAGAATATAGAAGCAGCATATTTATATCTCAATAGGAAAGAAAAAAAGCAAAAAGAAGATGAAGTTTCCACATTATTGGAAAGTTATAAAGAAAGGGAAGATGCTCTTGGGAACTTTGCAACATATATTACAGATAAACTTAAGAGTAATGGATCTGTAAAAAAATATTTAGATATTGATAATGTATCGGAATGTAAAGATATATTAAAAGGTATAGATGAAGTGCTAAAGCAAGATGAAGAAATTTTTAGAAGAAATTTTTCAGTTAAAGTTTATGGGGATTCCAAAAGGTATGAAGCTATAGAGGGCAAAATAATTAAGATTATAAAAGACTTTTCTAGTGATGAAGTTCTTAATGATTATAACATTTTGAAGAATTATACCTATGTTTATTTTAAAGGGGATATAAACTTAAAGCTTAAAGAAAGTAAAATAAATGCAAATGATTTTCTTGGAGGTATAGCTGTAAGCTCAAAAGATATAGAAAATATTAAAGAGATTAAAGTTTCAGGAAGTAAACTAGTAACAATTGAAAATTTAACATCATTTAATAATTATACTGGAGATGGAGGTGTAATTTATTTAGGTGGGTATCATAATAGTGTTAGACAAAATTTATTAATTAAAATTTATTCTGAAAATCCTAATATAAATTATTATCATTCTGGTGATATTGATGCCGGGGGTTTTAAAATTTTAGTTCATTTAATAAGAAAGACAAAAATACCATTTAAAAGTCTAAACATGGATAGTGAAACCTTACGTGAAAATATTAATTATGCTAAGGAACTTACAGCTAATGATGTAAATGAGATTAATAGATTGTTAGAAAGTGAAGAATATAAGGACTATACAGACGTTCTATCTACGATAATTAAATTGAATAAAAAATTAGAGCAGGAAATAATTTTTTGACAATTGAATTATTAAAATGAATTAAGAAATTGGATCGAAAGTAGGCATAAAATCCCTGAATATATTGAAGTGGATCTTATTAACCACATTCAAATGAAAAATTTAAAGTTAATTATAGTTTAAAAAGAAGCTCCAAAATAGTATCACAAAGCCATATAATTTAAATTAAACGAGGTATAATATGGGCAAATTTAAAGAAATATCAATAGAGTAAGATAATCACTTAAATATGAGAGATTACAATTAAGAACGCTAGATATAGATTTAGATAAAACTTATATAGAGAATGAAAATGAAAAAATATCTCTAAAAGAATTATTTAAATGATAACTATATAATTAATTATATGAGGAGAAAACAACTAATGAATACTGTAGTATATCTAACAAGGCATGGACAAACAGAATGGAATATTGAAAGAAGATTACAGGGGAGAGGAAACTCGCCTTTAACACAGGCTGGAATTGCTAGAGCGATGGAGCTTCGGGACAGGATTAAAGATATAGATATTGATGTTATATATTCAAGTCCAATAGAAAGAGCATTAGTTACTGCTAACATAATTAAAGGGGAAAAGAAAATAGAAGTTATAACAAATGATGGATTAATGGAAATGTGCTTTGGTGATTATGAAGGTAGAAGAACAGATGAAGTTATGAAAGAAAATCCAGAATGGAATATTGATTTAATTATGAATGGTGATGTTAATTTATGTGCTCCAAATGGTGAAACATTAGGATGTGTTAGAACTAGAATAAGTGAAACTATGGATAAGTTGATAGAGCAAAATAGAGGAAAAACTATTTTTGTAGTAGCTCATGGAATAACACTAAAGGCTTTAATGTATTATTTTAAAGATGAAGAAGTAAATACAGAAGTTATGGGCCAAGCCACTTTAACAAAGATAACTGTAGATAAGAATAATAATTTTAATATAGAATTTAAAAATGATGATAGTCATTTTACAGTAAAAGGGCAAAAATTAGGATGGTAAATAAAGAGGAATTTTTAAAAAGACCAGTTAAATGTATTAAGGCGCTTTTAAGAAGATAAGATTTAAAGCTTGGAAGTACTATTGATAAGGAATTAGCAGAGGATTCAGTGAAAATATTAGAAGCCGGAAGGAAGATATAAAAAATAGATAAAGTGACTGTTTTGTGATACTGATGAATATTATTGGTAATTATGTTAAAATATAATAAAGCATTAATTTAAAATGAAGTGGTAAAAAGTGGGGGAGAATATGAAAAAGTTAAAATTGACAAAAGTAATAGCTAGTGTATTAATAGTAGCTTCAGTATTATTATTAAATCCAATAGGTGCAAGTGCAGAATGGCAACAAAATTCTAATGGCTGGTGGTATTCAGAAGGCGATTCATGGGCTAAAGGTTGGAGATATATTTCTGGAAACTGGTATTATTTCGGTACTTTTGGATATATGGAAAAGAATCAAGATGTAGATGGCTGGTATTTAGATGATAATGGAATTGGGATAGAATGTATTAAAGCTGGAGAGTTTGATATTCTTAAGTCAACTAGCGGAATTGTAAAATTTAATAGAAATGTCCCTTGGGGTCCGGGAAAAACTGGTATTCCACTAGTTATACCAGGAAAAATAGGAGATATTGAGATAAAAAGTATAGGAAATAGAGGATTTTATAATTGTGAGTTTTTAACAGATGTAACAATTCCAGATAGTGTAACTAGTATTGGAGATAGTGCATTTGAAAGGTGTGTTAGTTTAAAGAGGATAATAATTCCAGATAGTGTGGAAAGTATAGGACGTGATGCATTTGACGAGTGTGATGAGGCTGTGTTTTATGTTAATAGTGAAAAAACAAAACAATATTTAATCAAGTATGGGATATCCCCAAGTAAAATTATATTAAATACTAAATGATGCTCATTAACTAAATTTATATTGGAAGGAATTGCTAATTTTAAGCAATTCCTTTTAAAATTTAAACAAAAGATAAAAAAGGTAAAGGTAATAAGATGAATAAAACTTTAAACTAAAAGGTTTCAATATTATCAAGGAAACATTGATTTAGACCTAATAAGTAAAGGTGACGATTATAAAATATTCAAAACTCAGTAAAGAAGAAATATTAAAAATTAAAATTTAAAGTATAATAATGTATACTATAATAGCATATGATTTTAGGCGGTAAATTAGTAAAAACTTGATTTACTGCTTTTTCATATGTACCAATATGATATAATTTTACATAAGTACAATATCAGATAATTACAGAATTCTGTTAAGAGGCAAAAACTTGTATGATCCTAAATGGAGTTAAAAAGTTATATAGAGAAAAAGCTTTTAAAATAAGGGAGAATTTAATAAAAAGACTTATAGGATACTTAAATTCGCAGATATAAAGGGAAAAAGATAAATAGTAACTCTTTTAAGTGGGAAAGGAAGGAATAGTATGTCACAAGTAAAGCAGATGCTTGAACCTATTTATGATGAAAAATCAAGGATATTAATACTTGGTACATTTCCATCAGTTCAATCAAGAGAAGCTCAATTTTATTATGCCAATGCCAGAAATAGATTTTGGAAAGTAATAGCAGGAATTTTTGATTGTAATGAAGCTAATACAACTTTTGACAAGAAAGATATGCTTTTAAATAATGGAATTGCGCTTTGGGACGTAATAGAAAGCTGCGAAATCACAGGATCAAGTGACAGTAGTATTAAGAATGTAGTACCAGCAGATCTATCTATTGTATTGAATAATGCTAGCATTGAAAAGATATATGCAAATGGTGACAAGGCTTTCAAACTTTACATGAAATATACATATCCAATAATAAAAAGAGATATTATAAAGTTACCTTCAACTAGTCCCGCCAACGCTAAATTTACATTAGATACTCTTATAGATTATTGGAAATGCATAAAAGAGTAAAGGCAGTTAAAAATGATATTTCAGTGGAAGTACCCACAGTGCTTTTGTTAAAAACATAGATGAGATAAAAGTTGATAGTATAGGAATCAGTAATATAGATCAATTAAATATTCTTTTAAAGGAATATGGGTTTGAATAAAAACTTTTTACAATTTAACAATGAAAAAAGTTAAGAAGATTAGAATGAAAAAAATTTTAGTTTCTTAATATATGGTATAATAATTACTATATAAGTGGTTCGGGTATCAATGTAAAAGATAGAATACAACTACGGAAAAGAGGTGTTGATTTTGAACAGAAGATTTAATACAACAGGTGTTTGCATTCCTCATTTGCATTATATGGTTGATATAACAAATAAGCTAACTCAAATAAAAAATATGGTTTATAGAGGAGATTATTTTGTTATAAATAGACCAAGGCAATATGGAAAAACTACTACAATGTATATGCTAGAACAAGAATTGAAAGACGAATATTTAGTTTTAAGTATTAGTTTTGAAGGTTTAGGAGATTTAATATTTGAGGAAGAAAAAACTTTTTCTAAAACAATATTAAAAATCTTCGGAGATAGTATCCAGTTTAATTACCAAGAATATTCATCTAAACTTTATGAAATGTCTGAAAATATTAATGATTTAAATGCTGTGTCAAAAGCTATTACAAATTTCTGTAGACTTGTTGACAAAGAGATTGTACTGTTTATTGATGAAGTTGATAAGAGCTCTAATAATCAGTTGTTTATGAGTTTTTTAGGAATGCTTAGAAATAAATTTTTATTAAGGCAACAGGGTAAAGATAAAACCTTTTATTCAGTAATTCTTGCTGGGGTGTATGATATTAAGAATTTGAAGCTTAAAATCAGACAAGATGACGAAAAAAAATATAATAGTCCTTGGAATATAGCAGTAAATTTCAATGTAGATATGAGTTTTAATTCAGATGAGATAAGCACCATGTTAAAAGAATATTCAGAAGATAAAAATGTGACAATTAGTATTAAAGAAATTTCAGAAATAATTTATTTTTATACAAGTGGTTACCCTTTCTTAGTAAGCAGACTTTGTCAGATAATTGATGAAAATCAATTATTATGGAATGAAGAAAATATTAATAGATCAGTAAAGGAATTGCTACAAGAAAATAATACACTTTTTGATGATTTAGTAAAAAATATTGAAAATAATAATGAATTTAAAGATTATATATTTGATTTAATAATTAATGGTACGGAAAAGACTTTTAATATTCATAATCCACTTATTAATTTAGGAGTTATATATGGATATTTAAAAAATATCGATGGAACAGTAAAAATGTCTAACAGAATATTTGAGCAAATGCTTTATAATTATTTCTCTTCCAAGCTTGAAAATAAAACAGATATGTCAACTTATAATTTTAAAGAAAATTTCATAATTGAAAATGGATTAGATTTTGAAAGGATACTTTTAAGATTTCAGCAGTTTATTAAAGAACAATACAGTTCCATTGACTCAAAATTTATAGAACGTGAGGGTAGATTACTATTTTTAGCATTTATAAAACCAATAATAAATGGTGTAGGGTTTGATTTCAAAGAAGTACAGATTTCTGAAGAAAAGAGACTTGATATAGTAGTTAGCTATCTTTCAAGTAAGTACGTAATTGAACTTAAAATATGGAGAGGTGCTGAATACCATAAAAAAGGATTAAATCAGCTTAAAGACTATCTTGATATTCAAGGGTTAGATAAGGGATATCTTGTTGTTTACAATTTTAATAAAGATAAAGAGTATAAAAAAGAAATAATACACTATGAAGGAAAGGAAATATTTGTAGTGTTTGTTTAGATAGTGAATAGTTATTAGTAATTTTTGCAGAGCAGCATAGCATACTATTTAAAGATGAAGGGTGAAGCTATGACAAAAAGGTTTAATACAACAGGCGTATGTGTACCTAAAAAGTATTATATGATAGATATATCAGGAGGAATTGAAAAAAGAGCTTAATTTAATATGTTTTTAACTTAGCTAACTCCTAAATGAGTTAGCTAAGTTATTTATTTTGTTATCTTTTTTAGTTACTCTTTAAATAGCTTGAATTTTTTAAGCATCCTGCTTTAGGAAGCTGTATTGAGCTGAATACAGTTTATAATAATAGCCATGATTTTTAAGAAGTTCATCATGAGTGCCTGACTCAACTATTCTGCCTTTAGAAAGTACAAAAATTTTATCACAATCTCTTATTGTAGAAAGTCTATGAGCTATTACTATTGAAGTCCTTCCTTCCATAAGCTTTTTTATACCTTCTTGAACTAATAATTCAGTTTCAGTATCTATATTTGCAGTTGCTTCATCTAGTATTAGTATTCTTGGATCTGCAATTAAAGCTCTTGCAAAAGCTATTAATTGTCTCTGACCAAGGGAGAGTCTTGAACCTCTTTCATTTACATCAGTATCATATCCCTTTTCTAGTCTTTCGATAAACTCATGAGCATTAACGGCCTTTGCAGCTTGTATTACCTCTTCATCTGTAGCGTTTAATTTACCATAGCGTATATTTTCTTTAATTGAGGTTGAAAATAAAAATGAATCTTGAAGCATTATACCCATTTGACTTCTTAAGCTTTCAACAGTGACGTCTTTTATATCTACACCATCAATTTTTACAGAGCCAAAGGTAGGGTCATAAAATCTGCTAATTAAATTAGTTATGGTTGTTTTTCCTGCACCAGTTTCACCAACTAAAGCTATTTTTTCGCCAGCTTTTAATTTAAAAGAAGTATTCTTAAGGGCTGGAATATCAGCGTTAGTATAGGAAAAAGTAACATGATCAAATTCGATATCTCCTTTAATTTGAGGGAGAGACTTAATTGATGCTTCATCTACAATATCACTTTTGGTATCTAAAATATCAAAAATTCTTTCGCCAGCAGACATACTGGTAACAAAGGCATTATAAAATGAAGAGAGATTTATTATAGGTCTCCAAAGCATTTCAATATACATAAAAAATGCCATTAAAGTACCTAAGCTTAAATTTCCTTGTTTGCTTAACAAATATCCAGAGCCGAGTAGAATTACCATACTTAAACCACGGAAGGAAGTTAAAAATGGCCAAAAGAAATCTTGAGTAAATACAGCAGTCATAAAACCATTTGCATGATTTCCAATATGGCTGTCAAATTTATCTTTAGCGTAATATTTTCTGCTAAAACCTTGAATTACTTTCATTCCTGATAAAGATTCATGAGTGTATCCAATTAAAGAAGAACGATGTTCTCTAAAAATTTTCCATTTATTATCTGCCTTAATCTGAATGTAGAACATTGCAAATAATAATAAAGGCATTGTAATTAAGCAGATACCAGCTAGCATTGGATTTAATATAAGCATTAGGCAAATTACAAGGATAATAGTAAAAACATTAGGAATTAAATTTACAATACTATTATTTAATAAATTTTGAAGAGCATTTACATCTCCAACAACTCTTGAAATAATCTTTCCAACGGGTCTATTATCAAAAAAGTTAAAGCTTAAAGTTTGTATATGAGTATATAAGCTATGCCTAATATCCACTAGAATTTGATTGGTAATCTTAGACATGGCGATAGTTCTGATTCCAGATAAAATCATTGAAAATACATTCATAAGTATTAGTCCACATCCAAGAAGAAATAAAGCCTTAACATTTTTTTCTGCAACAAAAGTATCTATAGATATTTTCATTAAATAAGGGGTAACTGAATTACAAGCCATTACAATAAGCAAAAGTAAAATTACAAAAGTAACTTTCAGTTTATAAGGTTTAACATAGGTTAATAGTCTTTTTACTATTTGAATCTTAGATGATTCATGTAAAATATCATTCATATTAATTCGCCTCCAATGTAAGTGCTTCAAAATCTTGAAATTGGTGAGAATATACACTATGATAGTAACCTTTAGCCTTTACTAAACTTGAATGATCACCTTTTTCTACAATTCGACCATCTTTCATAAATAGAATTATATCAGCGTCTTTTACACCAGATATCCTATGGGCAATTATAAAAGTAGTTGCTTTTTTCTTATCATTTTTTAGATTTTGAAGAACTTTAAATTCAGTTTCCATATCAAGGGCAGAAGTTGAATCATCCAAAATTAAGATAGGTGATTTTCTTAATATTGCTCTTGATATAGCAAGTCTTTGTTTTTGTCCTCCTGATAGGCCAAGACCTCTTTCGCCAATAATGGTATCAAAACCTTCTGGCATTTCTTTAATAAAGGAGTAAGCAGCACTATCTTTAACAGCTTTAATTAAAGCACTTTCAGATTTATCACTTCCAAAGTCTATATTGTTTTTTATTGTATCTGAAAATAAGAAAGTATCTTGAAATACAACAGACATATTAGCTCTTAAAGTTTCTAAGTTCCAGTTCTTGACATTAACATTATCAACTAAAATTTCTCCTTTAGTCACATCGTAATACCTGCCTATTAGAGAAAGTAATGTGCTTTTACCACATCCAGTGGTACCCATTATTGCAACAGTACTTCCGTGAGGAATATTTAAATTTATATCATGAAGTACTTCAACATTGTTATAAGAAAAACTTACATTTTTAAATATAATATCTCCTTTAACTTCAGTAGGGTTATAACCATTTTCTTTGGAAGTAATTTCAGAATTTCTATCTAAAATATCAGTTATCTTTCCCATAGAAGCTTTATTTTGTGAAAGTAAGTTAATAAAAAAACCTAAATTTTTTACACACCAAGAAAGATTAAAAATATAACTGGTAAATGCTACTAAGCTACCAAAACTTAAATTTCCTTGAATACATAAATAACCACCATAAACAATCATTAAAATTGGTGCAGCGTTTGTTAAAAGCTCAATTATAGGACCATAAGTCCCAACTATTTTTGCTTGCTCAACATTTAAATCAAAGAATTTTTTGTTTACTTTCAAAAATTTTGATATTTCATATTTTTCACGAGCAAAAGCTTTTACAAGTCTTATACCAGAAACATCTTGCTGAACTATAGAGTTTATTTCGGCTGTTTGGTCACTAATTTGTGAATATACAGTCCAGAACTTCTTGTCCATAATTGTTCCAATATAAGCAACTGGTAATAGAACAAGTAAGCAGATAATAGTTAAAGTTTTATTTATATTAAACATTATAAAAGCAGAAACTGAAAAAAGTATTATTGCTTCCAATAGCAATCTCAGTCCAAAGGATAGAGTATCCCATACTACATCTACATCTTCAATAATTCTCGAAAGTAATTCACCAGTGTTATTATTATCGAAAAAAGAGAATTCAAAAGATTGAAATTTAGTGTATAAATCTTGTCTTAATTTTTTACATACTATAAGAGCAAATTTATCGAACAAATACTCGTTTAAGTAAGAAAATAAACCATGAATTAGTGCAACAGAAGCAACAATTATTAAAAATATAATTAAATAATTCTCCATATGACCAAGAATTATATTATCAATAAATATCTTTTGAAAGTAAGGATAAGAGCTGTCTGCACAGATGGAAACTATCATAGCAAACATAGGCAAAAGTAATAATTTCCATTGTTTTGCAATGTAATTTTTAAATAAGATCATAAAATTTCCTCCTTTTTGGCATATGATTTTAATAATCTGATAGTTTGATATGCCTAGATATTGTATGATGTTTAAAATTTTAAATTTATAAAGTTTTCAATTAGGTGCATGAAGATAAATAATAAGTTTTGAATATGCCCTAAGTTAAAAGAAGCAACTTTATAAACCCTTAAACGCAAAAAAGACACAGCTATTCAGAGCTGTGTTCAACGCAAAATAATATAAAAGTTAAACGCTAAAAGTTAATCATAAATATCACATAGCGGTTCTTTCGCGAGGTTTCACAGATGAATAAGTACATGTATTTAATTTTATAAAAGTAATAAATAATATAATTGTATTCATAGTGCAACCTCCTTAAAAAATTATTTTTTAAACATCATGTTGCAAATATACTACAAATTAACAAAAAAGGCAAGAGAATAATTTAATTAAAATTAAAATGTATAATACAAGTAAATGCGCATAATGATGCAAAATGGATGTTTATAGAGGATATAGACAGCCTTAACTGGGTGCCAGCAGATATACTAGTAATTGAAAAGCTTAAGACACATGAAGAAAATTATATTTAATCATTTTATCCAAATCTATGCTATAATAAACATAAAAATTGGAAAACCCTAGAAAGAGTGAATGATATGAAAGAAACAATAAATAGAATAAGAAAATTCCGAAATGACAGAGATTGGAATCAATTTCACACCCCAGCCAATCTATCTAAAGCTATATCCATAGAAGCAGGAGAGCTTCTAGAAGAATTTTTATGGGATGAAGAAAACTATAATAAAGAACATGTTTTAGAAGAGCTGGCTGATGTTATGGTTTATTGTATACATATGGCTGATTCATTAGGAGTAGATTTAGAGGAAATTATAAATAGCAAAATGGATAAAAACGAAGAGAAATATCCAGTAGAAAAAGCTAAAGGTAACAGCAAGAAGTACACAGAATTATAAAATCATAAGTACAATTAAATTCAGGAGATAATCCTACTGACCCTAAAGTTGTATATATGCTAAAATTAATAGGCAGTTTATCTTTTTAAGTGATAGACTGCCTATTTTGCAGACTTTCGATAAAGTTCTGGGGTAATACCATAGTGATTTTTAAAGGCCTTTTGAAAGTGGCTTTGGCTGGAATAGTAAAGAAAACTACTTATTTTGCCGATGATTATATTATGGAAAGGATATGCTATAATAAACATAAATAAACCGAAAAATATTCAAACTAAGTAAGGAAAAATATTAAATATGATGGTATAAAGGTGGAGATTATGTTTAGAAAATTATGCATTGGATTAATAATTATAGGAACAATTGCAATAACTGTCTCATGTAGTGGAAAGACAAATGATTTATCAAAGGAAGCTATGGCAAATAACAATGTTTCCTCTGAAAGTTCTAAAATAGAAAATAATAAGACAAATGGAGATGTAGCTCAAAAGGCCAATAAGTCATCGCACCAAAGTTCATATAAAATAATAAGCGAAACTTATGATGATAATCAAGGGACTAAGATAAGCTATCCTCAAATAACAGATTTTAATGATGCTGAAAAACAAAAAAAATTGAATGAGACTATCAAAAATGAAGCATTAAAGGGTAATAATTATTATAAAGATGTGGACGGTAAGGTAACCATTGATATAAAATATGAAATTGTTTGCCAGGAGCCAGAGATTCTTAGCATAATTTACTCTGGGGTAGGGAACGTTTCAGGAGCTGCACATCCAAGCAATCTTTTTTATACCACTAATCTTGATATTATAAATAATAAGAAATTAAGATTAAATGATATTGTAGATGTTAATGATGATTTTGTTAATATGCTTATTATTGGAAAATTTAAGGCAGTAAATAGCGATTACGAAGCTCAATATAAATCTGATATTAATATATCTTCTCTTGATGATTGGAAAAAAAGACTTTTAGCTGCAGATCCATCAGATAATATGGGAAGTGAATTTTGTTATATGACTAAAGATTCCTTAGGTCTTAGCGTAGGCGTTATTCATGCACTTGGTGATCATGCAGAATTTGAAATCAAGTATAAAGATATATGGAAATATATTAAGCTTAAGGATGATGCACATTTTCAAGATTTTTTTAAAACTGCTGATTAAAGAAAGATGGGCTATTTTTTGTGAACTTTCTCACTATAAAAGACCATCGATTTGGCACAGGCATAGCTCTTGGTGAAAATCAATATGAGCAGATGGATGAAGAGGTTACAGTAAAGCTATCCACTATGGATGGCTTTTTTCAATATAAAAACAAAATTACTGCCTAGATTTAATGTACTATAAGTTGGGCATATTTGGAACGCAATGGTTAATTAGTTGTAATATTGTTAATAATAAAAACAACGGATAAAAAGTAACGAGTTCTTCTAATTTTAAAATATGAACCTAAAATTAGAGGAGAGAATTTTGTTATATAGATGATTGACGTTTTAAATTATGAATAAATTATAAGTACTAAAAACAATGAAATATAAATATAGGAAGGAATTTAAATGAATAATGCACAAAGAATTTTAATGGCAATTTATTTTCCAATAACTATTTTGATCTTAATTTTTGATAATATTTATCCTAAAGAAAATATGGTTTTATATCTTAAATATGTTATCATGGTTACTCTTTTTTTATCAGCAATAACAATAAAGAAGAAATTTTTAGAGCAAAAACTAATGGCTTTATCCTTCTTTTTCCTTGTTATTGCTGATTTCTTTTTAGTATTTGCATATACGATGCAAATAAATATAGACTTATCTCTATTTGGAGTTTTTGGATTTCTGTGTGCTTATCTTTGTTTAATTGTAGCTTATCAAAAAAATTTTAAATTAAGAAAGGCAGAAATATCAATTGCAATACTTTTTGTAATTATTTTTATTGCAGTGTTTTGCATTTTGATGCCATACATTAATAATTTAGTAATGAAAGCAGGGATCTTAATATTTGGTGCTGTTTTATCTTATATGACTTGGACATCCGTCTGTACTATTTTTAGAAATTATTTTACTAAAAAGGCTTCATGTATAATAGCTGTTTCTAGTTCTTTAATGTTTGTCTGTGATGTTGGCGTAGCATTTTCAGTATTTTATCCTCCTTTTGTGCAGCAGACTACATGGCTTACTAATATTATATGGATAGCATATATTCCAGGATGGACACTTTTAGCTGTATTAATTTGTGAGAAAGATTTACTCTATTAGCCAAACGCCTCCTTAACTTTACAACAATTATAAATTATGATATTATAACAAAAAGATTGGTAAAATGTTATCAAATCATTATGAAAATATGAAATAAATTATCATAATGATATTAAAATTAGTAGTACAGTAGGAATGTGTTAATTATGAAAGTGAAAAATTAGGAGGACAGTAATATGGTAGGAAAAAGAAAATTGGCAATGTTATTATGTACAGTTTTAGTAGGTGGAGTGCTTTCGGGATGTGGACAAGATACAACAGGTTCTAGTAAAGAGAAAACTACTTCATCAGAAGTAAAAAATATTGGAATTATACAATTAGTACAACATGACGCATTAGATTTAACTAATAAAGGTTTTATTGATGGACTGAAAGAAAAAGGATATGAAGAAGGAAAAAACATAAAAATTGAGCAGCAAAATGCTCAAGGTGATCAATCAAATGCACAAACCATATCTAAACAATTTACAGATAGTAAGAAGGATTTAATCTTTGCAATTGCAACACCAGCAGTTCAAGCGGCGTACAATTCTACTAAAGATATACCAATAGTATGTTCTGCAGTAGTAGATCCAGTAAAAGCAGGAGTTGCAAAGGATTGGAAGAGTTCAGGTACTAATGTTACAGGTACATCAAATAAGACTCCAGTAGATAAACAAATGGAATTATTAGTAAAGTTAATTCCAAATGCTAAAACTGTAGGGGTAATTTATAATTCATCAGAAACTAATGCTGTAATTCAAGTTAATGAATTTAAGGCTGAAGCAGAAAAACATGGAATTACAGTAAAGGAAATAGCAGTCACTAATACAAATGAAATAAATCAAAACTTATCAAGTGCTCTTGGTGAAATTGATGCACTATACACACCAACAGATAATACAGTAGCTTCAAGCTATACATTAGTAGGTAAGCTTTGTTTAGAAAAAAATATTCCTGTAATTGGTGCAGAAGACGCTGCGATTAGTAAGGGCGCTCTTGCAACATTAGGTATAGATTACTATGAATTAGGAAAAGAAGCAGGCTTTGAAGCTGCAGAAATATTTGAGGGAAAGAAGCCTTCAGAAATTGAAATAACAAAATTAAGTGAAATAAAAGTAGTTATAAATACAGATGTTGCAAAGAAATTGAATATTAAGATTCCATCAGATATAGAAGCTAATGCTGAAAAAGCAACAGGTGGTATTGTTGAATAGTAGTGACTAATTTACTAATGCACAATCAAAAAAATTGAACTTGTTATTTTATTTCATGTCCCTAATTATTAATGGAAGTAGATGGTGATTAAAAATGAGTATAAAAACTAGGAAAATAGTAATAGTTGGAAGTGGAAATGTAGGTTCACATTGTGCATTTTCTCTAGCAATACAGGGTATATGTGATGAAATTGTAATGATTGATAAAATAGAAAATAAAGCAAATGCAGAAGCAGTTGATTTAAGTGATACAATTTCATATTTACCTCATTATGTAAAGAGTAAAAAAGGAACTTTTAAAGATTGCGAAGATGCAGATATTGTAGTAGTAAGTCTTGGAGTTCCACCAGAGGATAATAAATCACGTTTAGATTACTTAGAAGATACAATAAACGAAGTAAATACTATAATAGATCCAATACTAGAATCAGGATTTAATGGTATATTTATAGTTATATCAAATCCAGTAGACGTAATAGCTCATTATATATGGAAAAAAACAGGTTTTCCGAAAAACAAAGTGTTTGGAACTGGAACAACGTTAGATTCATCAAGGCTTAGAAGAATATTATCAGATGAAGCAGGCATAGATCAAAAATCTATACAAGCATATTGCATGGGAGAACATGGGGATTCACAAATGGTACCATGGTCACATGTGTATTTTGGTGGAAAACCATTATTTGATTTGATGAAGGAAAAACCAGAAACTTATGGAAATCTTAATTTAGATGAGTTAGCTAGTAGAACAGCAAATGCAGCATATGAGATAATAGCTGGAAAAGGATGTACAGAGTTTGGAATAGGCGTAGGTTTAAGTGAAATAGTTAAAGCAATACTTCATGATGAAAAGAGAATACTTCCTGCATCTACATTATTAGAAGGACAATATGGTGAAGAAAATGTTTTTGCAAGTGTACCTGTTATATTAGGCAAAAATGGAGTAGAAGAAATTGTTGAAATAAACTTAACGGAAAAAGAAAAATCACAATTTAATCATACATGTGGAATTTTAAGAGAATATATAGAGAAAGCCAATACACTTTAAAGTTGAAAGAACCCTAAAACAAGGGTTCTTTTTTTGCAATTAAATTAGATATTTTATATTAATAAATTTAGCTATTTGGACTTAAGAATCACCTTTCTAAGAAAATTGGGTTTTCAAAAGTAGATGATACAATTCATTTAATCCATATATATATAATCTTATATTATAATCTTTGAACATTTGTAGCCATAGGTCCCTTTTCGCCACTTTCAATGTCGAAGGTAACACTTTCATCTTCATGCAGATCTTTATCAGGCCCTTTATCTTTAATTTGTGAATGATGTACAAAAACATCATCTCCTTTGTCACAAGATATAAATCCATAGCCTCTTTCTGTATCAAACCATTTAACTACGCCAGTAACTTTAGCCATGAAAAATTCCTCCTTTTGCAATAATTATATTTTATAGTCTTTGTTAAAAGAATGGATTTTAAACATTAAAATAATATAATAAATCAAAAGTTTAAAGTAAAAAATAATCTACTTTAAGCTTTTTTTGATTTATATTAAATTCTAATATAAAATTAGAAAAAATGTGTTATAATTATAAACAAAAGAATATTATGGGAAAATAGGTTTAAAGTGCGAGTTTATTTGTCGAATTTGGCAATAAAACAGTGCAACAATATTTTTGCAGAGAGTAATGGTATAAAAAATAGCGAAAATGAATTTGGAGGTGATTTTATTTTGAAATTAAGTAATATCAAAATAAAAAGTAAATTACAATTATTAAGTTCAATACTATTGATTTTTACAGTATTTGTTGGTGTTTTCGGTTACATTCAACTAAAAATAAGCAATGATAATATGGAATCAATGTATAATAATAAATTAAATGCAATTAATTGGTTGAATGATAACAGAAATCAGGCAAGGGCAATTGAAGCAGATATGTATTACATAATATTATATCCAGATGATAAAGATAAACAAAATGAAAAAATGAAGGACATTAAACAAAGAACTCAAATGTTTGATGATAACTTTCAAAACTATAAAAAAGTAGAGTTAGATACGTATGAAGAAGATATGATTACAACTATAGAAAACGATTTGTCAAAATATAGGGAAGGAAGGAATGAGATATTAAAACTTGCTTTAGAGGGAAAGCAAAAGGAAGCATTAGAAAAGAATGAAGATATTAAAGATGTGGCCAACAATTTTCAAGCAAATTTAAAAGAGTTAGCTCTGCATACTGTAAAAGAAGCCGATGAGATTAATGAGTTAAACAATGAGAATTATAAAAAGATAACATTAATCTTTCTTATATCTATAGCTGTTTCTATTATAGTAGGATATTTGATGTCTAAGATTATCACAAAAAATATAGTTAAACCTTTAGATATTTCAGTTAACTATTTGGACATACTATCAAGTGGAGATTTTACAAGTGAAGTACCTGTAGAATTTAAAAAGAGAAAAGATGAAATAGGAACAATGGCAAAAGCTTTAGATAATATAAATGTAAGCTTAAAATCCTTAATTAAAAATATTGTAGAAGAATCAGATAAAATAGAAGAGGTTGTTAACACAGTAAATAATGAAGTGAAAATTCTTAATGGAAATATAGAGGATGTTTCAGCAACTACGCAGGAACTTTCAGCGACTATTGAGGAAACCTCAGCTTCAGCAGAAGAAACTTCAGCAACTTCTCAAGAAATAGGTAAGGCAGTACAATCAATAGCTGAAAAATCACAAGAGGGAGCGATTCAAGCAGGAGAAATAAATAAAAGAGCACAACAAACTAAAGAAAATATTGAAAATTCTCAAAAGACAGCTCATAATACATTTGTAAATACAAAAGATGGACTTGAAAAAGCTTTAGAAAAGTCAAAAGTAGTTGAAGAAATTAATGTACTATCTGATTCAATTATGCAGATAACAGAACAGACAAACCTATTGGCATTAAATGCAGCGATAGAAGCAGCAAGAGCTGGGGAAGCTGGGCGTGGATTTTCTGTAGTTGCAGACGAGGTAAGAAAACTTGCAGAACAGTCAAAAGATACTGTATCAGAAATACAGAAAGTAACAAATAAGGTTAGAGAAGCTGTTAACGATCTTTCATATAATTCAAATAATCTTTTAGAATTTGTGTCTAAAGATGTAAAGAGAGACTATAGTAATATGCTTGAAGTAGCAGGAAAATATAGTGAAGATGCAAAATTTGTAGATGACCTTGTTATGGACTTTAGTTCAACATCAGAGGAACTTTTAGCATCAATTAATGATATTTTAAAAACTATAGATGGGGTAGCAGAAGCAACAAGCGAAGGAGCAAGTGGAACGGTAGATATAGCAAATAAAGTTTCAGAAATTAGTCATAAATCAAATGAAGTATTAGAACAGGTTACACAAACAAAAGAAAGTGCAGAAAAGTTAAAGACTGAAATGTCTAAGTTTAAAGTTTAAGTTATATATATGAAGAAAACTCAAATAAGTAATACAATAAATATTAATATTGGGCCTGTAACAAGGCTCTTTTTTTATTCTTTAGGAATTTATATTCTCTCGACTACAACCTCTGAGGGCCATAAATTATATACTTATAACTGCTAAATGTATTTGTGTAAAAATTTTCATCTGTAATCAAAGTTAAAACAAAAAATTAAGATGTCTTTGTGATTATATGTTATAATTATTTTTTAGTGAGAAATTATGTAAATATATGAAGGGGATCGAATTAAGTCTCTTCAATGTTTAATACTAGCTTTTGAATTTAGTATACATATATTGTTAGGAGAATAGAAAAAATGAACTTAGATATTGATTTAGACAATTTTGAAATAAAGAGAGAGTTACTTATTAAAGTGGATACAAATGGAGTAATTAAATCTATTTCTAAAAACTGTTATAGGATTTTAGGATTTATGCAAAATGAAATTCTAAATACTAATATTGATAAATTTTTAGGTTATAAATTTAATGATTTATTATCACGTGAAAGTTTTGAGACTTTAGTTTTAAAAAAAGATGGTAATCAGTTACTTTTTGAGGTTGTCTCTAAACCTGTTCTTGATGATGGTTCTAAAATAGTTGGAGCATACCTATCTCTTATAGATATAAGCAAATATCTTCACATTGAAGAGAGGTATAATCAGCTAATCAAAACGTGTGAAAAAACTCAGGACATTTTTTTTGCATTTCAAATTTTACCTGAGTTCAAATTTATATATCTTACTTCTTCAATTGAAGAGATTTTAGGATATGATCTAGAAATACATTATACTAATGCCAATTTGCCATTTGAAATTATTCATCCTGATGATCTTCATATACAAAAATCTAAAATAGATAAAAACTCGGATTTTTCCAAAGCTTTTTGTGCAAGATTTAAACATAAAGATGGACATTATGTCTGGATAGAGGATTTTTTAGTTCCTACATATAATGAAAATGGGGATTTGGTATCTGTATCAGGATTTAGCAGGGATATTACAGAAAGAAAAAAATTAGAAAAAATGCTAGAAGAACAAAATAAATTATTGGAAATGGATGTTACTGCTGAAATAAAGGCGAATAAAATCATGGAAAATACATTAAAAAAGCAGGAAGAGTTATTAGTTAATATATCTCACGAACTTAAAACTCCATTAAACGTAATTTCGGCAACGGCTCAGTTATTAGAAATGTATTATATGGATGATTCAATAATAAATAAAAAGGATATATTTATTAAATATTTTAAATCAATAAAGCTAAATACTTATAGGTTATCAATGCTTATTAACAATATAGTGGACTCATCAAAAATAGAAGCAGGATTTTTTCAACTTAACCTAGTAAATGTGAATATAGTTAATGTCGTAGAAGAAATAGTTATGTCAGTAACAAGTTTTGTTAAAATTAAAGGCTTAAATATTATTTTTGACACGGATACGGAAGAGAAAATTATTGCGTGTGATCCAGAAAAAATCGAGAGAATAATGCTAAACCTTATTTCTAATGCTACAAAATTTTCAAATGATAATGGTGAAATATTTGTAAAGGTTAAGGATATGAATGAATGGGTTGAAATATCAGTAAAGGATAATGGGATTGGTATTGAAGAGAAAAAATTGGATATTATATTTGATAGATTTGAACAAGCGGATAAATCTTTGTCTAGAAATGCGGAAGGTACTGGTATTGGATTGAGTCTAGTGAAATCTATTGCTCTATTGCATGGTGGCAGTATAAATGTTGAAAGTGAATATAGAAAAGGGAGTAAGTTTACTGTGACCCTTCCAGCTGGAGCAGTAGCTAAGGAAAATATGATATATGATAGAAATATTAAAAATAAGGATGAACGTATAAGAATAGAATTTTCAGATGTTTATTTTTAACTTTTAAAATTATGAATTACTAAAAATTCAAAAATATATTTTAGTACATAAAAGAAAATAACAGATCCAAATATGCTGATGAATTAACTTGGTATTTTCTTAATAGTGCCTTAATTGGTACAAACAAGATTAAAAAACCGCACTTAGCATAGATATATACTAAATACGGTTTTTTAAAGAGCATAACAATCTTCACTAGCACAATAATAGATAGCTTATCATCATATTATAATCTTTCGACTATAATACAACAAATCACAACCAATTACCATGTTTCGCTCCACCACACAACATATTTATTCAACTTAATATAACCTCACGGCTGTATTAAATCAATTCAACACATTGAATAATGTTAACTCGACCTTATATAATAAGTTGGAGTACTATTATAATAGATATAATCAACTATAATAAAACTTTTCCCCACCAGATAAAATCTTATCGCCGACTATCATAACAACTATATGTTATAACCATTATAAAATCTTTGTTCGACTTATATACACCCTTATATCAAGAGCATATATAAATCTTTGCTCGACTGTTATGTTCCTTATGATATTAGCATGTGTAGTTTTGTTTTGAATATACATGATACGAAAAATAAATTTAAAAATATTTAATGGAAATTGTATTGCAAAATTGTTTCAAGGATATTAAAAGAGTATTTCTTATATTTGGAAAATCTTAGCTTTCATAATTTTATAAAGTTTATGCTATGTTCTTTAGAACAAGTTATATATTCTTTAGCAACTTCAGCCCTTCCGACTTCAGAAGAACGCCTGGAGGAAACAAGGTTTTCCATATGCAAGCATTGCACTAATTTATATATTTCGTGCAGTGCTTTTTTGCTAAGGACGATATAGAAAAAACAATATGTTTCTAAAAAAAATAAATACCTAAAAAGTATTTTTTGTTCCTAAATTCTCGGATAATATAAGTTTTTATTATATTGTGATATAGTAAAATTAAAAAAGATTTTGATGGAATGTTTAAATTACATAGAAAGCAAGATGGAGAGGAAAAAACTACAATGGAAAAAAATAAAATCACGGATTTAACAACAGGAAATCCTGGTAAACAAATTTTTTATTTTGCATTACCTATATTTCTTGGGAGTGTGTTTCAACAAATGTACAATTTGGCGGACACAGTGATTGTTGGACATACACTAGGAGAAAATGCCTTAGCAGCTATAGGGGCTACAACCCCACTATTTGGACTTATTGTTGGTATGGCGGTTGGCATAAATAATGGATTTGCTATTGTGATTGCAAGATATTTTGGAGCAAAAGAGATGCATAACATGAGACAGGCTGTGGCAATGACAGTAATTCTTGACCTTATAATATCAATAGTATTTACGGTTGTTGGAGTAGGTACAATAATGTATCTTCTTAAATTTTTAAATACTCCAGAAGAAATAATAAACGATGCATATGGATATATTGTAATCATTTTAATGTTTATGATTGTTACTATAATGTACAATATGATAGCAGGGGTTCTAAGAGCATTGGGCGATAGCCGTAGTCCACTTATATATTTAATTTATGCTTCAATTTTAAATGTAGTGTTGGTTTTTACATTTATTTTAGTATTTAAATGGGGTGTTAGAGGTTCTGCTTATGCAACTGTCATATCACAGATTGTAGCTGTAATCTTAGGATTTAATCATATTATAAAAAAATGTCCGGAGCTAAAATTATCCAAAGGAGATTTTAAATATGATGGTACTATGGTAATGGAATTAATTACTTCGGGATTGTCTATGGGATTTATGCTATCACTTGTTTCAATTGGTTCAGTTGCACTTCAAGGTGCAATTAACAGTTTTGGTAAGGAAATAATAACTGCACATATGGCGGCAAGAAAAGTTAGTGAAATTTACATGATGCCACTTGGAACATTGGCAACAGCATCAGCAACGTTTGTAAGTCAAAATTATGGGGCAAAGAAATATGACCGGATAAATATTGGACTTAAAAAAACAGTTATCATGGGTGCAATATGGTCAACAATAGTTGTTATAACTGCCTTTGCCTTTGGAACATATATAATAAAATTTTTAACTGGATCAAATGATACTTTAATTATAGATACAGCAGTAAAATATTTAAGAATTAATACTCCTTTTTATTATGTATTATCCACACTTCTTATATATAGAAGTACGCTTCAGGGAATCGGAAAGAAATTTACGCCACTAGTTTCTAGTTCAATTGAACTTTTTGGGAAATTTGCAGTTGTAGGATTTTTAGCTCCATCAATGGGTTATTTAGGCGTATGTATATCAGAACCACTTATTTGGATTACATGTGCAATTTTTGTACTTATAGTTTTTTACTCAGATAAAAATTTTAGAGTTGAAGCAAAACAAGAGAAAAACTAAAAGCCATGAGATAAAAATTATAGAAAAGGAAGAAGAAGATAAATGATTAAGTTAATAGCAGCAGATATGGATGGAACATTGATTGGGAAAAATCACGATATACCAAAAGAGAATATAGAAGCAATTAAGGCTGCACAAAAAAATGGAATTAAGTTTGCAATTGCTACAGGAAGAGCATATTCTGATGTAGAGCCGTTTATACATAAATATGACTTACAATGTGATTGTGTTGTACTAAATGGAGCAGAATATAGAGATATTAATGGAGATATAGTTGAACATACTTATATTGAAAAAAAGCGAGCAATAGAAATTTTAGAGGTAATGAAATGTACAGATCTGGCTATAGAAATATACACAGATGATGGAGTTTATACAACAAATACAAAAGAAGAAACTTTAGCTGGAATGGTAAAAAGATCTCTTACATTCCATCCAGAATTAAAAGATGAAGAAGAGATATTAAAATATGCTAATAATAATCCGCATTTTAAAAATATGCAATATATTACTGATATGAATGAGTTTTTAAATAGACACAATAATATAGCAAAGTTTGTATCTTTTGCGCAATCAGAAGAAATTATAAATAAGCTTCGTAAAAAGATGGAAGCATTAGAAGGACTAGCTGTATCAGCAAGTTTTGGAACTAACATTGAAGTAAATCATATGGATGCTGAGAAGGGAAAAATTCTTGCAAAAGTAGCACAAAAATTGAATATAAAAAAAGATGAGGTAGTAGTGCTTGGAGATGGCTTAAATGATTATTCTATGTTTACAGAATTTGAAAATTCTTTTGCAATGGGTAATGCAGTTGATGAAATAAAAGAAGTAGCTAAATATATTACAGATAAAAATGTAAATTTTGGAGTAGCTAAAGCAATATATCGAATATTAAACGGGGAATTATAAAAATATTAAATTCTACAATTAGAAGGATTAAGTATTGAAGAAGTTGCTAAAATAAGAGTAAAGAAAAGGAAGTTCTTCATTGATTGCAAATGAAATACATGGGTATGATATAATAAAAAGGTTAGTATGGATATTGTTATATGGATTGTAATGATAAAGAGGAAATATTGTATAAAAAGGTATGTTTGTAGCAATAATACTGAAAATGTAGAAAAGAGATGATCAAATGATAAAAGCAAATTTTAATGATTATAAGTTATGCAATGAGTTATTAAAAGCAATTAGTATGTTGAATTTCAAGGAGTTAACAAAAGTTCAAGAACAGGTTATACCGATTGCGTTAGAAGAAAAGGATATAGTAGTAAAGTCTAAAACTGGAAGTGGTAAGACTGCATCGTATGCTATTCCTATTTGCCAATTAGTGGATTGGGAAGAAAATAAACCTCAAGCATTAGTGATTACACCAACAAGAGAACTTGCTATCCAAGTCAAAGAGGATTTTTTTAATATAGGTAGATTTAAAAGAATTAAAGCAGCTGCAATTTATGGTAAGTCACCTTTCTATGATCAAGAAAAGGAACTTAAACAAAAAACACATATAGTAGTTGGGACACCTGGTCGTATTATAGATCATATAGAAAAAGGTACATTTGATCTATCAAAGATAAAGTATCTTATAATAGATGAAGCTGATGAAATGCTTAATATGGGATTTGTAGAGCAAATAGAAACAATAATAAAAAACTTATCAAAAGAACGTGTGACCATGTTATTGTCAGCCACAATGCCAAAAGACATAGAGACTTTATGCAATAAATATATGAAAGATCCTATACATATTGAAATAGAGGAGCAAAATAAATCTGCAGATAATATATGTCAAGAAAGATATAATGTAAATGAATCGAATAAAATAGAACTCTTAAGAGATATAACTATATTAGAAAATCCAGATAGCTGTATGATATTCTGCAATACAAAACAAAAGGTAGATGAAGTTTATAAGGAGCTAGCAAATCTAAATTATACTTGTAGAAAAATACATGGTGGAATGGAACAAAGTGATAGATTAAGAGTAATGAATAATTTTAAGCTGGGTTATTTTAGATATCTAATAGCCACAGATGTTGCAGCTAGAGGGATAGATATAGATAATATCACCCATGTAATTAATTATGATATACCTGAAGACAAAGAAAGCTATGTTCATAGGATAGGAAGAACTGGACGTGCAGGCAAGATGGGTAAAGCAATTACTTTTGTAACACAAAATGAAAGTAAGTTTTTAAATGATATACATGAATATGTCGGTAAAGAAATTCTTTTGAAAGAAAGACCTAAAGTGGAAACTGTAAATAATCTCAAAGAAGAATTTGCTTTGAAAATGAATACAAGACCTGAAATTAAAGAAACAAAGGGTGCGAAGTTAAGTAAAGAGATTATGAAATTACATATTAATGCAGGTAAGAAAACAAAGATGAGGGCAGTTGATATTGTAGGCACGCTTTGTAATATTGAAGGCATGACAAAAGACGATATAGGAATCATCAATATAGTTGATATATCTACCTTTGTAGAAATATTAAATAATAAAGGAGAGTGGGTGTTCCAGCAGTTACAAAAAACACCTATCAAAGGCAGGCTTCGTACCGTAAGTAAAGTTGATATATAAGAATAAACAAGGTATTATTATGAATTTGAAAATAATATTTTACCTGCTGACGTTTTAATATAATCTGTAACATGGTAACTTTTCTATTTCTAAGATAAAAACCCCCGACATAAGTCGAGGGTTTTATGTAGTTTTCATACCTAATATTTTAAGTGTAATAGTTTTCAATCGTTTGAATTTACTTATACTACAGTTAAATTATATTTTTAGATTTTAACTTATTAATGCTTTGCTTAACTAAATCAATTGCTTCAGACTTACTCTGCCCTTTATGCTTTATCTCATTATCACCTATTTTTGCAATTGCCTTATATGGGTATTGATTTTCATTATTCTGTATTACGATTATTTCATGATCTCCATATTTCTCCATAAAGCATACCACCTCTATATATTTTTATCTTATTATATCATATTCTAAATATTTTGAATATTCCTTCTTTTAAAATTTTTCTGAAAAAATACTCAAAACTAAATAAGGAAGAAATATTAAGAATTAAGATTTGAATAACTGGATGATATGGGGGATTAGTTTGAATAATGTAAAACATTAAATTGCAAAAAAAATTAAAAATGCAAAGAGAGTACTAATCATAAGGGGAATATGATTGGTACTCATTTATTTATTAGGGAAATATATATGAAAAAAACTATTATCAACTTTATAGATTTATTATAGCTTAAAATTGTGTCAGAATTATGGCTAGCCTATATTTAGCTATGTTAATTATACGTAAATTTAATAAAGAGTAGCCCTAATATAGTTATATGAATTTTTTTGAAATTCATATATAACTAGTCATAAGCTATTTATAAATCATATGCGTTAAATAAACAGCTAATATAAAAACACATAATTTATAGAAATTTATTTTGCAGTGGTAAATCCTTGTTTCTTCATTGCATCCTTTACTTTTGGATAATATATATTTTGATAAACACTTGAAGTTAAAGTACTCCAATTTTTTTCTTTATCATATCTACCGATGTCTTTTAAGTAAGCTTCCATTTCTTTATCGTAGCTATCAATAGAATTTTCTATGGCTTCTTTGTTATAAGTATCATTGTGCCTAAAGCTTTCAAAAGGAATTCTTGGCTTTTGGTGTGATTCATCTGAAGGATATCCAATTGCAAGGCCTACAAGTGGGAATGTATATTTAGGCAAATCTAAGAGTTCTATAACTTCTTCTGGATTTTTTCTTATTCCACCAATTGGAACAGTTCCAAGTCCAAGAGATTCAGCTGCAATTATTGCTGCACCTAAAGTAATTCCACTATCTACAGCACCAACTAGAGCACTTTCAATGTTTTCATGTATTATTTGCTTATAACCAGTTTTTTCGCCAGCTAAATAAGTTCTATAAAAATCCATTACGAAAACTAAGAAAACAGGAGCTTTAGCTACATATTCTTGATTTCCAACAAGTTCTGCAAGTTTTTCTTTTTTTGCCTTATCTCTTATGGCTATGACAGTTGTTTGCTGACCATTTATTGAATTAGGCATAGCTTGAGACGATTTTATTATTTCATCTATGATTTCGTCTGAAATATCCTTATCTAAATATTGTCTAATTGATCTATGATTTTTTATATTTTCTATTGTATTATTCATTTTATTCAATCCTTTCAATTTTACTATTTATTACAATTTCATTATAGTCTTATTTTTAATAAGGGAAGTTACAGCTTCTGGAGTATGAGTTGATAAATAAACTGTATCATTTTCTTTTATAAAAGTTCTGACTTTATTTAATGTTTCACTTGCTTGTCCTTTATCTTCAAAGACAACAGATAATTGGTTTTGCCTTAAAGCTTCGTCTGTGTAAGTAACATCACCATGAATCATGTAGTGAATACCGTTATTATAAACAACAATTAATGAATTTCCAGTAGTATGTCAATAAGCTGGCAGCCCAATATGATTAATCTCTATACGATATTCGATATGAATAAATTATATTTAATAAAATTGAATTTGTCAATCGGTATTTTGGTTTAAATAATTTAAAACACGAACTTAAAGTACATAAATATTGGCATCTAATGAATAGAATTTAATCTAAATATATACCATATATTATATATTCTCTATATGTTCAGAATATTTCGAATATCATGTTTTTGCTAGAGATTGGATTATAAATATGATACAATAACTAATAGAAATTATTACATAACATTAATACTTTATTTTGAGAATTAGAATTAGGAGAGATACGCGATGAAAACTGATTTATTAGAAAAAGGGGCAATATTACAAAGGGATAAGGAAACATATGCAATTGCTCCACATTTAACTGCTGGACTTGTAACTCCAGAGATTTTAAGAAATATTGCAGATGTAGCTGAAAAATATAATGCAGCAGCTATTAAAGTTACAGGAGCTCAAAGAATTGCATTAGTTGGATTAAAAGAAGAAGATTTAGATAATGCTTGGGATGATCTAGGGATGGACCCAGGTGCAGCAGTAGGTCTATGTGTAAGAAGTATAAAAGTATGTCCAGGAACTACTTTTTGTAAAAGGGGGCTTCAAAATTCAGTAGCAGTTGGTTCAAAATTGGACAGCTTATATCATGGAAAAGAATTACCTAATAAATTAAAAATGGGAGTAAGTGGTTGCCCTCATAGCTGTGCAGATAGTGCATTTAAGGATATAGGATTAATAGGAAGCGGAAAAGGATGGATGTTCTATGTTGGCGGAAAAGGTGGAGCAAGGCCAAGAATAGCAGATAGAATAGCACTTTCTGTATCAGAAGAAAAGGTATATGATTTAATAGAAAAAGTTATTGAAGTATATAGAGAAAATGCAACTAACAGAGAAAGATTAGGAGATTACATAGACAGAGTAGGATTAGATGAGTTCAAAGAACAAATAAATCTTAATAGTTATCTATAAAGTGAAAATTTTAAGACAGTATTTTATCTGAATAGAAGATTTTCAAATTAATCAACAAATCAATTAGTTTCAATTTAATATATCTAATAGTGTAAAAAATCATGCTAAATAATGGCATGATTTTTTATTATTTCAAGCACAGCAGGAATATCTGCAGGAGCCCATTTCAAAGAAAGCAGACTTTCTGGTTTAAGCCATAATAAGGCTGCATGTTCATTAGCTTTAGGATAGCTATTTAATAATTCGCAGTTAGTTGTTATCAAATTTATAATAAAATCATCATATTCATGTCTATTTTCATTATGTATATTAATATATCGCACTTTACAATTTAATTCTTCAAAAATTTCTCTTTCAATAGCTTCTTTTGGAGTTTCGTTAGCTTCTATTTTACCACCTGGGAACTCCCAAAGATTTGGCGATTTCATAATAGGAGAGCGTAAAGCACATAATATTTCTTCGTTCTCATTTTCTATAATTGCAGCTACAACATTAATAGTTTTTTTCATCATAACACCTCAAAAAATATTTTATAGTATATGGATTATATTTTCAAATAAACTTATAAAATTTAAACCTTCTTTTAAATAAACCTTGTTAACAATAAGCATTTTTTCAAAGTTTTCATTAAATATTTTTAAAAGGGAATAAAGGTTTAAATAAAACTTTTTACCTTTTTAAAAAATTAAGAAGGTAAAAATGAAAAAAGTTAACAATTAACAACATTGTGGAATATTATTGATAATTATAGTAAAATACAATAAATTGGAATTATGTAATTATAGGAAAAATAGGGGGATAATATGAAAAGTTTAAAATTAACAAAAGTAATAGCTAGTACTTTGGTAGTAGCTTCTGTATTAATGTTAAATCCAATAGGTGCAAATGCAGAATGGAAACATAATTTAGCAGGATGGTGGTATGCAGAAGGAGATTCATGGGCCACAGGCTGGAGTGAAATTGATGGAAAATGGTATTACTTTAATTCAAGAGGTTATATGGAACATGATAAAACTATTGATGGGTATTATTTAGATAGTAGTGGGGCATGGAAAGAAGTGATGACAACAAGTGAAAATTTAAAATTTGATAAATCAACTGGCACAATAGTAGGATATAGCGGAGTTAACACAGTTGTAAATATACCGAGTGAAATTGATGGTGTTTCAGTTACAAGTATAGGAAGCGGAGCATTTTCTACTGATAATAGCTCAGCTAAAATAGAGAGTATAACAATACCAAATAGTGTAACAAGTATAGGAGAAAGCGCTTTTGAATGGGACAGCAATTTAAAAGCAATTAGTATACCTGAAAGTGTAAAAAAAATAGAGAAAGCAACATTTAATGGTTGTATTAAGTTAACTAGTGTGACAATGCCTAATGGTCTAACAAGTATCGGGCAAGGGGCTTTTTCAGGCTGTGGAAACTTAACTAATATAATAATACCAGATAATGTAACATATATAGATAATGTAGCTTTTGCCGGTTGCCATAGTTTAAGATCTATAGATATACCTAAAAGTGTGAAAAGAATTGGAGGGGGTGCATTTGAAAATTGTGATAAACTAACATCAATGAATATACATAGTAGTACTGTTATAGGACAATATGTATTCGATGGGACCCCTAATGTAAAAATCACAATTGTAAATTAGAAAAATAAAAGAACATTCTAAATGATAAATTTCATATTGGAAATGTATTCATGTTATATTTACAAATAAAAAGAGAGTAGCTTTTTGAGAAAATTAAAAGTAAGTTAATAGTGTCTATAAATCAAAACTTTTTGAAAAAATATTGGCTATTATAATAAAAATGCGTTGCGATTATTACGCAACGCATTTTTATTATTAGTTTATTTATGCATTATTTATGTTTTCAACAAGCCTCTTATTTTTCATATCACGACTTCTCTTTTTATCGCTGAATAATGCAAACAATATGCCTGGCAAGAGAATTATAGCGCTCACTTTAAATGTAAAACTAAAAGCTTTAACAGTATAAGTCAAAAAGGTATCTTGGATATTAGATACTATTTTTTTTGTTTCTTTCTTTTGATTCTCAAAACTTTCTTTAATTTTATCTTTATCCATAGCTTGAGCAGAGGTTAACACAGCAGCTTCTTTTTCAGCAATTGTATTTAATATTTCTGAAAGACTAACGTTTTTATTACTACCTGTTTTAATAGAAGTAATCATCTGTTGCTTTGTTTCATCATCAAATACAGTGTCATTCTGTATTGTTTGAATAACAGAGTCTTTAGCATCATACATCTGGGTAGTCATATTTGATGTAAATATAGTTAAAAATAAGGCAACTCCAAGTACAGTTCCAAGTGTTCTTGTCATATTATTTATTCCAGAAGCTATTCCTATTTTGTCTAAAGGAACGTTAGCCATTACAGAACCTATTAGTGTTGCCATACTTAATCCCGTACCAGAACCAGCAACAATTAATCTTAAAATAAAATCTATATTTGAAGAATTTTGAGTAAGAGAACTATTTAAGTAGCAAGAAATACAAAGTAAAAGAATACCCAATGCACTAGTTAATCTACTGCCTAATTTTTTTGTCAAAACAGTAGCTAATATTGAAAAAATCATTGAAGTTAAGGACATAGTTGAAATAATAAGTCCTGCTGAAAGTTGATTTAATCCTTTAATCTGAATTAGGAAAAAAGATAGTAAGTAGGTACCAGACATCATACCAAGACCGAGTAAAAACAGCGTAATCGATCCGTTTGTAAATGGTATAGAGTTAAATAAACTAAGAGGAACCATGGGCTCTTTAACTTTTAGTTCAATAATGACAAATAGTATAAAGGCTATAGCAGAAATTGCAAAGAAGGAAAGGATGAAGCTTGAAGTCCAACCTTTTTCATTAGATTTCATTAATGCGAAAGTTAAGCAGAACATAGCAATTGAGATTGTTATAATTCCCAAAAAGTCTATGTTTTTGCTTGCGGTTGGGTCATAAGATTCCTTTATGAATTTCATAGTCAATATTATGCATATACAACCTATAGGTATATTAATAAAGAAAATATATCTCCAATTAAAAAATTGAGTTACTATACCACCAAGTGAAGGACCACTTGCAGCAGCAAGACCAGAAAAAGCTCCCCAAAGTGCCATAATAGTTCTTCTCTTTTCAGGTGGGAATATTTCAGCAGAAAGAGGCATAGCAATGGTCACAACAAAAGCTGAAGCTATACCTTGAAGTGTTCTAAATAATATAAGCAATTGAAGAGAATTTGAAATACCACATAGAAATGAAGAGATCGTAAATAGAAATACTCCTGAAATAAACAATTTTTTTCTGCCAAATTGATCAGAAAGTCTCGAAGCAGTTACTAGAATAACTGCAGTAGCTAGATTATAGGTATTTACTACCCAAGAAATATGATCCATAGTAGTATTAAAGTACTCAGTCATTTTAGGCAAAGTGATATTTACTACAGTTGTATCTAACAATGCCATAAAAAATCCTAAGATAATAGCTACAAAAGAAATGTATTGATGTTTTTTGTTCATAAGACAAACCTTCTAAATTATAATGCGTTTTATATTAGTATATAATAAAGTACTATAAAGTATAGTAGTAGGGCGAAAAAAATGTCTCACAATATAAATACTTATTAGAGACATCAAATTATTAATTATAATAATCAAAAACTTTTTTAGACCATTTTTGTAAAACATTGTAGAATTCGTTATATAAATCTAATATAAGAAATTCAGAACCAATTTTATCCTTGTGCTGTTTCGTGTCATTATAAATTGACTCTGCAAAAGCTCTACGTTCTTCTGCCTTGTCTTTGAAGTTTTTTAGGTATTCTTTTCTTTTTTCTTCTGGTAAGTTCTCTATATTAGCTAAAAATGCATTAAACTCTAAATAAACATTTCCTATATTTTTTGAACTTTCCTCCATTAGTTCATTGAAATATAAATTTCCTTTTTCATTCAATGAATATAATGTTTTTTCTGGCATTTCACCTTCTTTAACAGTTCTTGAATTTAAATATCCATTATCACACAATTTAATTATATTTTTATAAATTGACGGGTTACTGATTTTTAACCACTTAGTAAGATTCCAGATTTCAAATTCTTTAACCATTTCATAGGCACTTTTCTCTTTGTTATGCAAATAGCCAAGTATTATTAAATTAATTGAAGACAATTTAATCACCACCATTTATTATACTACTATACAATATAGTAGTATAACCTATATTTGTCAAGATAAAATTTGGTGAAATTATTTTAAACTTGCTTGTAGCGGAAATTTAAAGGTCTATTGTATATGATTTAGTAGAAAAAGTTATTAGAAATATATAGGGGAAATGCACTCGACAAAGAAAGATTAGGTGATTACATAGACAGAGTATGATTAGAGGAGTTCAAAGAACAAATAAATCTTAAAGGAACAAAGGTTTAAATAAAACTGTTTACCATTTTAAAAAGTTAAGAAGATACAAATGAAAAAAGTTAACAATAAACAACATTATGGAATATTATTAATAATTATGTTAAAATACAATAAAATGGTATTTTATAACTTTAGGAAAAATAGGGGGATAATATGAAAAAATTAAAATTAACAAAAGTAATAGCTAGTGCTTTGGTAGTAGCTTCGGTATTAATGCTAAATCCAATAGGTGCAAATGCAGAATGGAAACAAGATAAAAAAGGCTGGTGGTATTCAGAAGGAAATTCATGGGCTACAGGCTGGAGAGTAATTGATGGAAGTTTATATTATTTTGATACAAAAGGCTATATGTTAGGTAGTACGCCAAATGAGTTTGGGGATAATGTCATTAATAGTAGTGGTCAATTTCAAAATGTCACAATAGAAGGAGCATGGGCTTTTTATAAACAAACTGGTGTAATAATGGCTTATTTAGGTAATGACAGCAATGTTGTAATTCCAGATAAAATTGATAATGTTGCAATAAAAAGTATAGGAAATAAAGCATTTTATTTAAATAAGAATATAACAAATATAACTATTCCAAATGGTATAACAGCCTTAAGAAGATCAGCGTTTTTTGGGTGTACGGGTTTAACAAGCATAAACATTCCTGCTAGTGTACAAAGTATAGATGGATATGCATTATCAGGATGCACAAACTTAAAAAATATATCTGTAGATAGCAACAATATAACTTTTAAGAGCGTTGATGGAGTATTGTATAGCAAAAATGGAACTAAATTGTTAAATTATCCTGTTGGGAAAGTTGACGAAAAATACGCAATTCAAGATGGTGTGACAGATATAGGATGGAATGCATTTTCTGGAGGAGTAAATTTAAAAAGCATAGAAATACCTAGCACTGTAACAAGCATAGGAAGTAGTGCCTTTGATGGATGTAAGAATTTAAGCAGTATAACTATTCCTGATGGAGTTATAGATATAGGAATTGGTACTTTTTATGGATGTACAAACTTAAGCAGTATAAAAATTCCTAATACTGTTATAACAATAGAGCATAGTGCATTTCAAAACTGCATTAACTTAACAAACATAGTTCTTCCTGACAGTATAACTAAAATAGAACAAGGAGCATTTAATGGATGTAAAAATACTTTGTTTAATGTAAAAAGTGAGTCAGTGAAACAACTTTTAATTAAAGCTGGTGTAGATTATAATAAAATTGTAGGGAATTCCTAAGATTAAACAGTAAGTAGTAAATTAGTAATTTTATAAGCTGAGATTTTCTTATATATTGCAAAAAAATTCTTAATCATAATTTTAAAAATATTGCAAGAATTTTAGCCGCAATTGTGAAATGTGCATTGTGAATCGCAATATATATATTTAGAAAGTCTCAGCTTTAATAAATAATATTTCTTAGAAGAATTTGCTGATATTATAGCTTATTTCATATTTGTTTTATTATTTCTTAGGTCAAATTTTTCAATTTGCTCTGGACCTCTTAATATTTTTCTTTTTATATGAAGAACACCCTCTGAATCAGTTCTGATTCTCCATTCAATAAGCATAATTTTTCCATCTACTATTTCAATTCCTTGGATTCCACTTGCCCTAACACATGATCCATCATTGAAGTAAGGTAATTCCTTGACTTTTGGAAAGTGGGGTCTATGAGTATGTCCGCAGATAATCATGATTTTATTCATTTTAATCCAATGACTATAAATACGCTCGATTTTATGAATCCTTTCAGAACTCTTTACAGGGCTTGCAGGATTTATGAACCCTATTGAGTGAAGAAATTTCCAAAAATATCTTACTGTAAGCATATTAAAGCGCCACAAATTATCATTCATTCTGTCTCCTTGATGACCATGAACAGTTAGTATTTCCTGTCCTGTGTTTTTATGTTTAAATACCACTGCCTCATATGGTGTAATTCCAGGAAACAACTCTATTTCTTCTTCGTTATATTCATCGTAGAATTTATAATAATTCTTTTCTACAAAATTACTATATTTTAAGTGTACATTGTGATTACCATATAACATAATCAATCTATCAGAATCAAAGAACTTTTTTAATAGAGCATATACTTCATCATGTGCAAGTCTTATATGTTTAAAGTTAGAGTGTTCCCAAAGTTCATCTCCATCTCCAACTTCCACATAAGTATATCCACTATTAAAATAGAATTCTAATGCGAATAAAAATATATTTTGATTTTTTGCAAATTCATCAGAGGGTGTACCATCACCTCTATGGCAATCACTGAAAAATATGTATTTAGAGTTGTTATCAAAATATTCAATTTTAGCATTCTTATAAGCTTCTGTTAATCGCTTTTCAGCGAGCTTTTTTTCTGCTATCATAGTACACCTCTTTTATGATATTTAAAATTAATTTGATTATATGTAGTTAATCTGCCCTTTTAAAGAAGAATATATGTTAGTCAGATACCATTTTTTTATCATGCCTAAAGCAATTTAATCAGTGATTCTAACTCTTCAGATAAGGCCTTTGCACGTTCAAAATCAGTGTTTCTTAGGGATATGGCTATTTTCATTTCTAAATCTCTTTTCTTTTGTTCAATTTCTAAATAGTCTTTATCAAAGTATTTCGCATAAATCATCTTTCTAAATTTTCGCATATTCATTTTTCTGATTGTTTTATCTTCAATGAGTAAAACATAATCTACGCAATTAATTATAGAATAGTAATCATGAGATATCATTAAAATAGCACCATTATATTTTTCTATAGCTTCTTCAAGAGCCATTTGTGAATATATATCTAGATGGCTTGTTGGTTCATCTAAAAGCAGCATATTTGCTTTGCTTGCAGAAATTTTGGCTAATTGAAGTATATTCTTTTCACCACCAGATAAATCTTTTATTTTTTGGTTGATTCTTTCTTCTTCAAAATCATAGTTTGAAATGTAAGTTTCAACATCATCATAAGTTTTAAATCCTGCATCTAAGAATTCTTCAAGTATTGTATTAGACTCATTTAATATTTCGCCTTGAAGCTGTGATAAATATGCAACTTCAATTTCAGAATCTATTTCAATAGCAGGGTTGTCATTCTTAAATATGTCTCTAAGTAAAGTGGTTTTTCCTGTACCATTTAAACCAACAATAGCTACTTTATCATTAGATTTAATCTCAAAATTAACATTTTCTAAAAGTATCTCATCAAAGCCAACACTATAATTGTTAACTTTTAGAGCAACTTTTTCTTCAACTTGATTGTTAGTAGTTAAACGTATATAAGGCTGCTTAATTTCAACAAAAGGTCTTTTTATTCTACGAGCTTCTAATCTTTCTAGGAATTTCATTTTACCTTTTAGATACCTTCCAGCAGCAGTTTCTCCTGTAACTTCAGCTCTATCTCTCAGTCTCTTGATTATGCGTTCGTTTCTCTCAATTTCTTCATCATCAGCAACAGACAGTTCTTGAAGTTCAATTTTAGTTTGAAGTAATGTAAAGTTATAGTCTATATAGCTTCCATCAAACTCTTGGAGCTCATGATTTTCTAGGTGAATAATTTTATTGAAACAATTATTTAATAGATATCTATTGTGAGTAATAACTAACATCATTCCCTTATGAGAATTTATTAGGTTTTTAAGAGAATTAAGATTTTCAAAGTCTAAAAATACATCAGGTTCATCCATAATCATTAAGTCTGGAATATTAAGCATTTCCCTAATTACTTGGATAAGCTTAAACTCTCCACCACTTAAATCAGATATCTTTGAATCTTTAAGCTTACTAAGATTTGCAAGATTTAATTTCTTACTAAGAGTACTTTCAAAATCATCTCCACCAATTACATCAAGAGCATCTAAAGCTTCCTGATATTTTTCTAGTAGGGCATCAATATCAGTAGAGGTTTCCATTAAGCTACAAATAGAAGTTATCTCATTTTGCAGTTTAATATAATCTTCACATAGATATTCGAAAACTGTTGTTTCTTTTGTGTTATCTACCTCACAGAACTGACTCACATAACCAATCCTGCAATTTGGATCAATCTCTAGAGTACCATCAAACATATAGTTCTCAGGATCCATGATTATATCTATTAGTGTACTTTTTCCACTACCACTAGAACCTATAAAAGCACAATGCTGATCATTTTCTAAAGTAAATGAAATATTATGATATAGATCTTTATTTGGAAATGAGTACGACAAGTTATCAATTTTTATCATTTTATTACCTCGTTTTTCATATGATTAAATTTTATAATCATTTATATTATGTTATATATTGTGGAATTTTACACTTGATTGTATCATAGATTGGGAAGTTTATAAACATTTGTGGAAGATATATTGTATGATATTCTTTTAAAGAAACATTGTTTTAAATAAAACTTTTTTACAATTATAAAAGTTAAGAATTTAAGAAGATAAAAATAAAAAAAGTTAACAATTTATAAAAAACATAATGGGGGAAGCATATTAAAGGGCTTTGAAGATACAAATAGTATGAAGCTTGATATTGTTAAATCATTTTTATAAAAGCTGAGATTTGTACCATTGGGAAAATCTCAGCTTTTATATATAATACAAGAAATCGCTATTTCTTAGGATTAATATATTTATGTTATGTTGAAATATAACATATGGGATAATAGAATTTTTGATGATATAAAATATATTTTAAGTTAAAGGCATATTTAATTACTTTCCATTATCATTAATAGAGTCAGCTAGTAAATTTTCAATCTGCTGCATAAAGTTTATAATATCGCAGATGATAGTTGACCTTGTGCTCATTCTTAAATTTAATGTATCTAATTTATTACCCAAAGAATTCACAATCTCAGTCACAGAGTCAACACCAGTTACTGCACCACTAATCTCAGAGCTTGTACGCTCAATTCCCCTAATTATATGCTGGCTAAACTCTTTTGCTTCAATAGTACAATCAGTTACTTGTTTGAAATCTTTTTGAACACTTTGAGCATATTCATAGTTATCAGTAATTGCTGTTTTAGAATTTCTGATTTCCTCTCTAAGAGAATCTATGCTTTCGTATAATTCTTTAACACTTTTATCAATTCCACTAACTAATTCTGTTGTTGATAAGGATAATTTTCTAATTTCATCTGCTACAACAGAAAAACCTCTACCTGCTTCACCAGCTCTTGCTGCTTCAATAGATGCATTTAAAGCCAGGAGATTTGTATTGCTAGCTATGCCTGTTATACTATTTGACATATTTTGAATGTTTCTAGAGTTATTTTCTAATTCATGAAAAGCCTCTGTAATTGAATCTAGCTGAGTACATGTTCCGTTAATTTTATCTGCCAACGTACCCATTTTATTATCTGCTTGTTTTACTGCACTATCAGAACGATTCATAACATCATTAATTTTATTAGCATATTGGCTAAAATCATTAAAATTAGAGTCTATATTGTTAATTACATTTTGTATGGCATTGATTTTTGAATATGTATTGTCGATTTCTTTAATGGATTGAGTCACTCTAACTTCTTCATCCATGAATTCTCCAAATTTCTTTTCCATATGTAAAATACCATAGTTAACATACTTATCGTAATTAGACGTTTTTTCTGTGTTTAATTTGTTATTCTGTTCATTTTCAATATTTTCTTCTTCGTTTTGATTTTTATTTTTTCTAAATTTAAACCACTTCATATCGCATTACCTCATTCTATTCAAATACAGCAAGAACCATTGTTTGATTAAAGTGTTGATCTCTAAGCTGTTCTCCATAACCTGCAAAACCTATATAGTTACCTAAAGCATTTCCCATATTTTTAGCAAACTCATTTAAATATCCATCTGTTTCGAAAAGCATTGATCTTGCCAGACAGTTAACCATAATAGCTAATGATGGATTTGGAACTTCTTTTTTTACAGTAGCAATTGTTTCATTAATTACATTTTTATAATCATCAGGCTCTAAAAGAACCATTTTTGAATTATTATATACTTTCGCATGGTATGACATCCCATTATTTTTAGTAACCATTTGATTTGCTGTAATATACAGATCACTTCCGATAATTCTACCTAAAGGATAACTATCTAAATATTTGGGAAGATTTTCAACAGAGGTGTTTAATGCTTGTGCCATAACAAGTGCTGCTGGTTTATTATCATACTCATATACTATACGATTTCTTGTATCTACTTTAGTGGCAGTAAAATAATGAGCAGTTTTCTTATAAATATTTTCTCTGTATAATCTGATTTTACCGCTTAAATTTTTGATGATTACAAAAGCGCATGTATTGTTGTATACTATACCGTTAAAAGAAACCATTGTTTTTTCAGCCTTACCTTTGTCACCAGCAGATCCGCCAAATAGGGGAATCTTATGTTCATCAAGGACTGAATTTAATGTAGATAAAACCAGTTCTTCACAGCTTATTAAAGCAGTAGAAATTTCAAAACATATGGTATTAGATTTATCACGAAAATTATTAACACATTTAGTCACTCTGTCTATGTATTTAAGAGGATATTTATCTACCTCTTCTAATATATCGGCATAGCATTCAATTCCATCCTCAATCCCCATAACTATCAGTGAATTTTTATAAGCTCCATCCATGCAAAAGCTTGCAAATGTGGTGGAGCCAATAATAATACTGTTTTGAAATTTTTCTTTAATTTTTTTAGAATATTCTTCAAAAGGTTCAACATTAGAAAAAAATAAAATTAATTTGGGTGCTTTAAGCCCAATTGTAGCTTCTGATATCGCTTCATTTAAATCACTTTTAGAACTTTTTCCTACTTTATAATTCATACGTACCACCTTCTATAATAAAGTGCATAACATTATATTCAATAAATTTTTTATTATGCAAAATTACTCAATATATCCATAAATTTGTCTATTCATTGATAATTGTACGTACTACATAAATAAAAGTCAATGAAAATATTGGATTATTTACATGATTTTAACCTTTAGAGTTGTAAGTACAGCTTTATATTTCATTTATGGATCTAATTTTTGATAAAGCACGTGAGTATACAAAAAACACTTGAATTTAGATCAAGATTTTTTTGAGTAATTGTTAATCTATTGTATATAGCTGTAAGCTCAGAAGCAGTGAAAACGGAAATAGTCAAATTCTAACAAATGAAAGAGAAATTAAAAAGGCCTTTTTAAAGGATGCAGATTCAGAAAAATTAGAAAGACTTGGACAAGTTAAACAAATTATGATGTTTGAATCGTAGTGAGTTCTCAGAACTACAACTTTAGGTAGTAACGAGAAGTTTAGAAAGAATTATCTGAACAGTATGGTAAAAAAGTATGGTACTAAGGAAGAAGCAGTTGATAAACTTATAACAATAATTATACAAATCGAAAAAAATATTGAATATTAAGAAAAAACTGAAAATATTTTTGAAATTACAATTATTCTCATAATAGTTATTGACAATTGTACAACATACCGTATAATAGATTTATACACAATGGCTGGTGTTAATCACACCAGCTATTTTTTTTACAATAATTTTAACGTTAAAAAATTATCCTACAATAATTCTTGGGAATATATTCAAAATAGAAAAGTAAATATTATTATGCATAATATGGTGTAAACATAAAATAGGATTAAAAATATTAACTATATGACAAAGGTGTCTATAAAATCAAGGAAGATTTTATAGGCGCTTTTTTTGTATAAAACAGGACTAGTGTTAAATAAAAAATTGAAAATTTGGAGGAGATATTTATGATTAAAAAGACATTTTTCAAAAGAATATTGGGGGTAGTAACTGTATTAGCAATGACAGCAACAATGGTTATGGGGTGTAGTGAGACAGCTAAAGTAAGTTCAAATGGGGGAAGTGCAGCTAGTGGAGATACAATTAAGATCGGAGGAGTATTTCCATTAACTGGTGATGTTCCAGCTTTAGGTGCAGCAATGGAAAACGGATCTAAACTTGCAATAAAAGAAATAAATGATGCTGGTGGCGTTCTTGGTAAAAAGTTAGAGCTTGTTTCAGAAGACGATCAAAATCAAGCAGCAACAGCGCCAAATGCCATTACAAAGTTAATTACACAAGATAAAGTTTCGGCAGTAGTCGGAACATATGCAAGTAAATGTTCAATTCCAATGGCAGCAGTTGCAAAAGATTCAAAAGTAGTTATGATTACTCCCGGGTCAACAAATGAGAAAGTTACTACTGAAGGTGGAGATTATGTATTTAGAGCATGTTTTATAGATCCATTACAAGGTCAAGTTGGTGCAAAATTCGCGTCAGAAAATTTAAAAGCTAAAAAAGTAGCAATGCTTTATGATATTGGTAATGATTATTGTGTAGGTATTTCAAAAGAATTCAAGAAAAACTTTGAAGCGGCAGGTGGTACTGTAGCATATGAAAAAACTTACAATGCAGGAGAAAGTGATTTCAAAGCATTTTTAACTGAAATAAAAGAATTAAATGTGGATGTAATTTATCTTCCAGATAACTACTCAACTGTTGGATTAATTGCAAAACAAGCAAGAGAAATTGGTATAAAGGCACCATTCTTAGGTAGTGATTCATGGAGTGATCCAGGTCTTGTAAAAGTTGGAGGAGATGCCATTGAAGGATCTTACTTTACAGATCACTTATCATTAAAATCAGATAATGCATCAATTAAAAAGTTCGTTGAAAATTACAAAAAAGAATATAATGGTGATCCTAGTGCATTCTCAGTACTTAGCTATGATTCAGTATACATTTTAGCAGAGGTAATTAAAAAAGCGGGCAGCACAGATGAAAATGCTATTAAAGATGCAATGGCTAAGTTAGATGCAGATTGTGGAACTACACATTATAAATTTGATGATAAACATAACCCAATTAAGAGTGTAGTTATTAATAAAGTTGTAAACGGACAATTTGAATTTGAAACTGAGGTTAAATAATTCTAAAGAAAATTAAATTTTATTGTTTAGCGGCTATATTAATGGGGTAAGCTGTAATTTAAGTAGACCTAGAGATATAGCCTTTTATAAAGGAGAGGTGTACATGAGTACTTTATTACAACAAATTGTAAATGGTATATGCCTAGGTAGTGTATATGCATTAATAGCTATTGGCTACACTATGGTATATGGAATTATTAAATTAATTAATTTTGCTCACTGTGATATTTATATGGTTGGTGCTTTCTTAGGGTACTTTGCAGCAACTGTATTAGGTCTTGGATTTATCCCATGTTTAATTTTTTCTATGGTTTCATGTGCTGTCTTAGGTATGTTAATTGAAAGAATTGCTTATAAACCACTTAGAAATTCACCTAATGTAACATTGTTAATAACTACAATGGGAATGGAACTTATATTACAAAACTTTGTAAAAGCTGATTTTGTTGCAGGTCCAAATACTAGAAATTTTCCACAAGTAATTCCTTTAATTTCTTATAAAATTGGGGCAATAACAATAAGTAATCTTCAAATAATAGCACTTGCTATTACTATTGTATTATGTGTTGCATTACAATACCTTGTAAATAAAACTAGAACAGGTAGAGCAATGAGAGCAACTTCTTATGATAGAGATGCAGCAGCATTAATGGGAATAAATATTAATAGAGTAATTTCTTTAACTTTTGCTTTAGGTTCAGCACTAGCTGCTACAGCTGGTGTACTTGTTGGTATGCTATATCCTAGACTTGAGCCTGCTATGGGTGTTATGCCAGGACTTAAATCTTTCGTAGCTGCTGTTCTTGGGGGCATTGGAATTATACCAGGGGCAATGTTTGGTGGACTTGCAATGGGGCTTATTGAGACTTTATCAAAGGTATATATTAGTTCAGGATTATCAGATGCAATTGCTTTTTCAATTTTAATTATAATTCTTATTGTAAAACCAACAGGTTTATTTGGTAAGAAAAACAACGTGAAGGTGTAGGTGATAAAAATGGTAAATAAGATAAGCAAAAATGAAGATAATCCAAGCTTAAGCTTGGTTAAAACCACATATACGAGATATATGATTACAACATTTGTCCTTGCCTTAATTTATGTGTTTTTAATGTTTCTTGTAAACCAAGGAATAATTGGTGATTATATACTTAGAATTATGAAACAAATTGGTATTTTTTTAATTGCAGCCTTAGGTCTTAATCTTATATTAGGGTTTACTGGTCAATTTACTATGGGACATGCTGCTTTTATGTCAATAGGAGCATATGGCTCTGCAATAATGACTAAAAATTTTAATATGCCTTTTCCAATTGCCTTACTTGTAGGAATCATATTAGCTGGAATTTTAGCAGCGTTAATTGGATATCCAATATTAAGACTTAAAGGGGATTATTTAGCTATTTGTACCTTAGGGTTTGGAGAGATAGTAAAGGTAGTAATTCAAAATGTAGATTATGTTGGTGGTGCTAGAGGAATTTCAGGAATACCAGGAAGCACTTCTTTCTTAATAGTATTAATAGGTGTAGCACTTTGTTATGCAATACTAAAAAATTTAATTCATTCTTCAAAAGGTAGAGCAATTATGGCAATTAGAGAAGATGAAATAGCAGCAGAAGCTATGGGAATAAATTCTACTAAATACAAGATGATTGCATTTATTATAGGTAGCAGTATGGCTGGTCTTGCTGGGGGCTTATATGCACACTTTAATTCTTTTATTGATCCAGCAAGCTTTGCATTTTCAAAGTCAATTGAGTTAATAACTTATGTAGTACTTGGTGGAATGGGAAGTTTATCAGGAACTGTAATTGGAACTTCAATTCTTATTTATTTACCTGAATGTCTAAGAGGACTTAGTGAGGTATTTAAGACATATCGTATTTTAATATATGCTGTTATGCTTGTGCTCATGATGATTTTCCGTCCACAAGGTATTCTTGGAACAAGGGAAATTACAGTAGATAATATAATAAAATTTTTTAAGAAATTCGGGAAAAACTCTACAAAAAATATAGTTCAAAGCGAAAAGGCTGGTGAGTAGTATGTCTTTACTTTCAGTAGAAAAATTAACAATAAAATTTGGTGGTCTTACTGCCGTTTCCGATGTAAATATGGAAATTGGGGAACATCAATTAATTGGCCTTATAGGTCCAAATGGTGCAGGTAAAACAACTCTTTTTAATATGCTAACTGGTGTATATAAACCAACAGAAGGAAAAATACAATTAAATGGTGAACGTATTGATGGAACTAAACCTTATGATATTACATCAAAACATATTGCTAGAACATTTCAGAATATTAGACTTTTCACTGAATTAACTGTACTTGAAAATGTTATGATTAGTTTTAACTTTCAAGCAAAATCTAGTTTGTTTACATCTATTATTAAGACTCCAGCTCACATTTATGAGGAACAAAAAATGAAGCAAGAGGCTTTAGAAATATTAAAAATTTTTAAATTAGATGATAGTGCAGATGAACTTGCGAGTAATCTCCCTTATGGTAAACAAAGAAGATTAGAAATAGCTAGAGCGTTAGCAGCTAAACCTAAGCTTTTACTTCTTGATGAGCCAGCCGCTGGTATGAATCCTCAAGAAACAGTGGAACTTACTGAACTTATTCGCTGGATAAAAAATGAGTTTAAAATATCTATTTTACTTATCGAACATGATATGAAACTTGTAATGAATGTATGTGAATACATTTATGTGCTTTCTTTTGGCGAAATTATTGCTAAAGGAATTCCAAAGGAAATTCAAAAAAATCCACAAGTAATTGAAGCGTATTTAGGAAAGGGGGCGGCACAATAATATGTTAAAAGTAGAAAATATTAATATATCTTATGGTGCAATTCATGCAATTCACGATTTAAGCTTAGAAGTAAATAATGGAGAAATTGTAACTTTAATTGGAGCAAATGGTGCTGGGAAAACTAGTACACTTAGAGCAATTAGCGGTTTAAATCCAATTAAATCTGGTGAAATCACTTATAATGGCAAAATAATTGGCAATATTGGAGCACATAAGATAGTATCTTATGGTCTTAGTCAAGTTCCAGAAGGAAGAAGAGTATTTGGTGATCAGACAATAGAAGAAAATCTTTTATTAGGAGCTTATTTAAGAAAGAGTAAATCTGAAATTAAAGCATCAATGGAAGAGGTATTTACATTGTTTCCAAGAGTAAAGGAAAGAAGAAAGCAGCTTGCAGGAACTATGTCAGGTGGTGAGCAGCAAATGCTTGCAATAGGGAGAGCGTTAATGGCAAAACCTAAATTATTATTGCTTGATGAACCATCAATGGGTCTTGCTCCTATTGTAGTTGAAGAAATCTTTGAAATAATAAAAAACATCCGTAAAGCTGGAACAACAATTCTTTTAGTAGAGCAAAATGCAAATGCTGCACTTCAAATAGCTGATAGAGGTTATGTTTTAGAAACAGGTAGTGTTGTATTAGAAGGATTAGCACAAGATTTATTACATGACGATTCTGTTAGAAAAGCATACTTAGGAGAATAAAAGGATGACTATATGAAATGATAGTGTAAAGTAAGTTATGAAAAAATAAAAAAGTAATTTACATTATTAAATGAAGGGGGAGGTAATATGGACAGGTTTGTAATTGCAATCACAAGAACTTGTGGAAGTGGTGGAACAACAATTGGTAAAATGCTTTCAAAGGATCTAGAGATTAATATGTATGATAGAGAATTATTACGTTTAGCATCAGAGGATAGTGGAATTAATGAATCACTATTTGCAAATGCAGATGAGCATGTTAAAAGTAGCTTATTATATATGGTGTCAAAGAAGGTATATGAAGGTGAATTGATTCCGCCAGAAAGTAATGATTTTACCTCAAATGATAATTTATTTAATTATCAAGCTAAGATACTGCGGGAGTTAGCAGAAAGAGAATCTTATGTTGTAATAGGGCGTTGTGCAGATTATATTTTAAAGGATAATCCAAATGTATTTAAGATTTTTATTCATGCATCTAATGAGTATTGTATTAAACATCAAATGGAAAGTTTGTGTATTTCAGAAAAAGAGGCTGCTAAGCAAATTAGGAAATTGAATAAGTATAGAAGAGGATACTATTATTACCACACTGGAAACAAGTGGGAAAACGTAAAAAATTATGACTTATCTCTTGATACTAGTAAATTAGGAATTGAAAATTGTGCTAAATATATTAAAGAATATATTAAGTTAAGAATGAATTCTTAATTAAGGAGATATTTATGGATAAAATGGATTACAAAATATTAAAGTGTTTGAGATCAAATGCTAGAATTAAAGCAGCCTCTATAAGTAATGAAATTCATTTATCAGTTTCAGCAGTTCTTGAGCGCATACATAAAATGGAGAAAAATAAGGTAATTCAAAATTATACCATTATAGTAGATCAAAAAAAATTAAATAATGATGTGTGTGCTTTGATGGAAGTTAGTCTTGAACATCCAAAGTTCTATGATAAATTTACTTCAGCAATTAAAGGTAATGATAATATTGTTTCATGTTATTATTTAACTGGAGATTATGATTTTATGCTTAAAATAATTTGTCAATCATCTGATCATCTTGAGAAAATTCATCGTGCAATAAAAAGCATAGAAGGAGTATCAGCAACTAAAACTCATTTTGTTTTAAAAAATATAAAAAATACTTTTTCTGTAATACCAGATGTAGAAGAGTAAATAGGCATATTAAAAATTTGAGGTTTATAGCTGAATTTTTTAAAATATAAGAAAAAATTTTGGTTAAGTAGTAAATAACAATAAAATTAACTGGAATTTTAAAAAATATTGAAAAATATTTCGGTGGGATATATTATATGAATATAGTATTAGAATCCAAGAAAAACCAGATATACTTTAGACGAAGAAGTCAAATTCAAAGGTCTAAAATATGTCTGGTTTTTTTATTTTAAAAATTTAAGGAGGAAAACAAAATGGAGAATTTAGGTTATTATAATGGAAAGTTTGGATTATTAGAGGAAATGACAGTGCCAATGCTTGATCGTGTTTGTTATTTTGGAGATGGAGTTTATGATGCTACTTATAGCAGAAATCATAAGATTTTTGCATTGGACGAGCATATTGAAAGATTTTACAACAGCGCTGGTTTATTAGGAATTAAAATTCCTTATTCAAAGGAGCAAGTAAAAGAAATCCTTAAGGAGATGGTATTAAGGGTTGATTCAGGAGAACAATTTGTATATTGGCAAATTACTAGAGGAACTGGAATGAGAAATCATGCTTTTCCTGGAGATGAGGTCCCTGCAAATCTATGGATTATGTTAAAACCATTAAATATTAAGGATATGTCAAAAAAATTAAAGTTAATCACTTTAGAAGACACTAGATTTTTACACTGTAATATCAAAACCTTAAATTTATTACCAAGTGTAATTGCATCTCAAAAAACTGAAGAGGCAGGATGTCAGGAAGCTGTATTTCATAGAGGGGATAGAGTAACTGAATGTGCACATAGCAATGTATCAATTCTTAAAGATGGTATATTAAAAACTGCTCCAACAGACAATTTAATTTTACCTGGTATAGCAAGAGCTCACCTTATTAAAATGTGTAAATCATTTAATATTCCTGTAGATGAAACAGCATTTACCTTGAAGGAATTAATGGAGGCAGATGAAGTTATTGTTACTAGTTCAGGTCAATTTTGTATGGCAACTAGTGAAATAGATGGAATACCTGTAGGGGGAAAAGCACCAGAGCTTGTAAAGAAATTACAAGATGCATTGTTAAATGAGTTTTTAGAAGAAACAAAAACAGAATAGGAGGGGGAATATGAATCAACAAGAATTAACAATATTTAATTTGGGAGAGAATTTAGATAATTTGATGAATTTAGACCCTAGGGGATATGGTGTATGCCGCATTTTATATTCTGCAGCAAGAGAATATACAAAAGAGCCTTTAACTACAAATGCAGCAAAAAAATTGGTGAACACCTTAAAAGATGGCGACTTAGTCTATATAATGACTGGGTTTGTACTTCTTCCTTTTAAAAAGGCTGAGATGGATGGAATTGTTAGCTCTATGATATTAGCTAGAGCTTTAGTTAAAGCTTTTAATGTAAAACCTGTAATAATATGTCCTGAAGATAATATGGAGGCTGTAAAAAATTTGGCCCAAGTAATAGGAGTTCATTTATATGATACCATAGAGGAATTAAAAGAATATCCTATATCTATTGCAGGAGTGCCTTTTACAAAGGATGAAAAGCAAGCTGCTAAGCAGGCAGATGAAATTATAGCTAAGGGATTACCAAGCGCTGTTATTAGCATTGAGTGTCCGGGGGCAAATTCAATTGGTGTTTATCATAATGCAGTAGGATTAAATGTAACCGAATTAGAGGCGAAACAAGATATTTTATTTACTAAATTACAGGACAAGGGTGTTCTTAATATAGCAATAGGAGATCTTGGAAATGAAATTGGTATGGGAACTATTAGTGAACATTTACAAGAATACATTCCATATGCAGCTAAAGGAAAATGCAATTGTGGATGTAATGGTGGAATTGCAGTAGCTACAAAGGCAGATAATATTATTACTGCAACAGTTTCTGACTGGGGATGTTATGGGCTAATTGCAGCAATAGCTTATTTAAAGAAAGATTTAGAAATACTACATACAAAAGAGTTACAAGAAGAAGCAATGGTTGTGGCTTCAAGAAGTGGAATGATAGATATGTATGGATGGCTTGTGCCTGCTATAGATGGATTTGGATTATCAATGAATCTTTCAATAGTTAATTTGATGAGAGAATGTGTATCTTATTCTATTAAATTAGAAGATACCTGTGCAACTTGGTTTGATAAAGTTATTGAATTAGGTTTTTATGAAAATGTTGTGTAGGGTTCTGACCATTGGGATGATTTATCAAGTAGTGATGTAGGAATAATTATTAGGAAGGGGATAATTATGGATTATTCTAAGATGAAACCGAGTGAAGTTCGAAATTTAATACGTGAAGGCAAAATTACAGGGCCAACTTCAGGAATGTGTGCTGGATATGCACAAGCTAATTTGGTTATCTTGCCAAAGGAGTTAGCCTATGATTTCTTATTATTTAGTCAAAGAAATCCAAAAGCTTGTCCTATATTAGAAGTTAGTGATGTGGGAAGCAGGAGTTTAAGATATATTGCAGAAGATGCAGATATAGCTAAGGATATACCTAAATATAGAGTTTATGAAGATGGAATATTAACTGGTGAATATACTAGTGTTGAGCATTTATGGAGAGACGATTTTGTGAGCTTTTTAATAGGTTGCAGCTTTTCATTTGAATCAGAGCTTTTAGAGGCGGGAGTACCTGTAAGGCATATAGAAGAAAACTGTAACGTGCCAATGTTTATAACCAATATAGAGTGTGAACCAGCGGGGATCTTTAATGGAAAAATGGTTGTAAGCATGAGACCTATTCCCTATAATCAAATTGTTAAATCAGTAATGGTCACTGGAGCAATGCCAAAGGTTCATGGAACACCAATTCATATAGGAGAACCTTCTGTTATTGGAATTTCAGACATTAGCAAGCCTGATTTTGGAGATAGTGTTAAAATAAAAGAAGGAGAAGTTCCAGTATTTTGGCCTTGTGGCGTGACACCACAATCTGTGGTTATGAATGTTAAACCTAAAATAGTGATTACACATTCTCCTGGCCATATGCTTATAACGGATACTAAAAATATAGACATTAAATTCAGTTAAGAGCGTTAAGTTATGAGTTAATGATGAAATCCTTGCAGGATTTCTATAATAAATAGATAAGAAAGCCTATGGCTTTCGATATCAATTGCTAACATAGCCTTTGGATTTCATGCAGCAGATCCGCTTGTAATGGACTATACAGTAAAATTAGCTAAGGCAGATGGCGTTAGCATTGGTGCTCATCCTGGGTTTCCTGATTTAGTGGGATTTGGAAGAAGAAATATGAATGTATCTCCAAAAGAAGCTAAAGCTATGGTGCAGTATCAAATTGGTGCTTTAGATTCTTTTTGGAAAACAAGGCTACAGCTATTACAGGTAAAGATATACCAATTAAAGTGGATTCTATATGTGTCCATGGAGATAAGGCATTAGAATTTGTAGAAAAAATTAAGCTTAGCCTTGAAGAAGAAAATATAGAAATCATTCCACTACACAAAATATATTAATATATAATAAAGAAGGCTTTTTATGGGAGAATATTTTAGAACTTATGCAAAAATAGATTTAGAGGCTATTTTGCATAATATAAATGAAGCAAAAAAACGAATAGAAAAAAATGTGAAGGTTATGGCAATAATTAAGGCTGATGGATATGGACATGGTGCTGCTGCCCTAGGTAATTTTCTTAAAAGTGAAGTGGATTATTATGGTGTAGCTACTTTAGAGGAAGCTCTAGAGTTACGTCAAGCTGAAATAGAATTACCTATATTAATTCTCGGATATACATCACCTAGTCAATATATAGAAGTAGTTAAAAATAATATTACTCAAACTGTGTATAATACTGAAATGGCTAAGGAAATGTCAAAGGCAGGAGCAATATGCGAAAAAGAAGCAAAAGTTCATATTGCTCTAGATACTGGTATGACTAGAATAGGTTTTGATGCAAATGAAGATGGAATAGCAGCAGTTCAGGAGATTTTAACTTTTTCAAATTTAGTAGTTGAAGGTTTGTTTACTCATTTTGCTACAGCAGATGAAGTGGATAAGAGATATAGTAAATTGCAGATAAATAGATACGATAAATTTGTGGCTTTATTGGAAGAAAGAAATATAAATATTCCTATTAAGCATATTTGTAATAGTGCTGGAATTATGGAATTTGATCATCATCGCTTTGATATGGTTAGGTCTGGAATAATTACTTATGGATTATATCCATCCGAAGAAGTTAATAAAAATGCTATTACATTAAAACCAGCGCTTCAATGGAAAACCCATGTGATAAATGTAAATAAAGTTGATGCAGGTCATGGGGTAAGTTATGGGAAAACCTATATTACAAAAAATGAAACAAAGATAGCTACTCTTTCTGTAGGATATGCTGATGGATATCCTAGAGCTCTTTCTTCAAAGGGAAGGGTATTGATACATGGAGAATATGCACCAATTATAGGAAGGATTTGCATGGATCAAATGATGGTGGATGTTACACATATAGATAATGTGAAGATTGAAGATGAAGTAACTTTAGTTGGGAAAGATGGAGATAATATTATTTATGTTGAAGAATTAGCTAATATGGCTGGAAGTTTTAATTATGAGTTTGTTTGCGGGATAGGTAAAAGAGTTGAGCGAATTTATAACGGTTTAGAGCATATTACAGATAACAAAATAGAGGAAATGGACAAGGAATTGGTCATGATATAAATCTAATTCACATTCAAAAAATAAAATTATTTTTAATAGTCATACTTTTTGAATATGTCTAGAGAGAATTTTTATAATTAGCAAAAATATAGCTGATCACAAATTCGTGGTCAGCTATAATAACAATATTATTTATGAAAAGTACTAGAAGGGAGAAAGCTGCATATGGAAAAAAGTAAGTTTAAAGCTAAAATTTCTCAAATAAGTGAAACAGCAGCTTTGGTTGAGTTTGGAAGGGAAATTAGTGAGGATATAAATAAAAAAGTAAGAACCTTTTGTACTTATCTTGATGAGAAACCTTTTTATGGAATGGTAGAGTATGTACCAGCTTTTACAAGTGTTTCTGTCATTTATAATCCATTGGATATGAAGAGTGAATCCCCTTATGAAGTGGTAAAAGTTATTTTGGATAATATAATATCTAAACTTGATTTTTCTTTAGAAGATGAAGAACATATAGTTGAAATTCCAGTATGCTATGGCGGTGAATTTGGACAAGATATTGAGCAAGTTGCAAAAATAAATAATATTACTGTAGATGAGGTTATAAAAATTCATTCTGAAGGAAAATATCTAGTTTATATGATTGGTTTTGCTCCAGGCTTTCCATACTTAGGTGGAATGTCTGAAAAAATTGCGGCTCCAAGGCGTGAATCTCCAAGAACAGCAATACCAGCAGGTTCAGTTGGCATTGCTGGAATGCAGACAGGGGTATATCCTATAGAAACTCCTGGAGGCTGGCAGCTTATAGGAAAGACACCATTAAAATTATTTGATTTAAAGAGAAATTCTAAAAGCCTTTTAAAGGCAGGAGATATAGTTAAATTTTATCCTATTTCTTATGAAGAATATGTACAGTTAAAGGAGGAAGAATAGTGAGTATATCTGTTTTAAATCCAGGACTGCAGTCAACTATTCAAGATTTAGGAAGACATGGATATCAAAAATATGGGGTTATAGTTAGCGGTGCTATGGATGTTTATGCTATGAGAATTGCAAACATTGCAGTTGGAAATGATGAAAATGAAGGTGTTTTGGAAATTACAATGATTGGTCCCTCATTAGAGTTAGAAAAGGGAGCCTTAATTTCTATAACAGGTGGAAATATTTCACCTACTATTAATGGAAAGAAAATTCCAATGGGAAGACCAGTTTATTTAAAAGAAGACTGTGTATTAAATTTTGGAGCGTGTATAGCTGGATGTCGTTCTTATTTAGCTATAGCAGGCGGCTTTGATGTTCCAGAAGTTATGGAAAGTAAAAGTACATATTTAAGAGCACAATTTGGAGGCTTTAATGGAAGACCTTTGAAAAAGGGAGATATATTAAATATTGGTACTAAAAGTGTAGCAGCTATTAAAATAATAGAAAAGCTACAAGAAATAACTCAAAAAGGTGAGTTTGTAGCTCCCAGTTGGTATATGGGGGATTCAACAGTAGAAAATATCAATAGCACAATTATTAGAGTTTTTAAAGACAGGCAATTTGATAATATTTCTAATGAAAGTATAAATAAATTTTTTAATTCAGAGTTTAATGTAGATAATAAATCAGATAGAATGGGATATCGTTTATGTGGAGAAAAAATAGAACTTAAAGAAAGATTGGAAATGATATCTGAAGAAGTTTCTGTTGGGACTATTCAAATTCCACCTGACGGTAACCCTATTATTTTATTAGCAGATAGGCAAACTACAGGAGGGTATCCTAAAATCGCTCATGCAGCTTCTGTAGATATTCAAAAAATAGTGCAGCTTAAACCAAATGATAAAATAATATTTAAGAAGATAACATTAAAGGAAGCTGAAAGGCTGTACTTTGAAAGAGAAAAATATATTGATGAACTAAAAAAAGCAATAAGACTTACAATATTATAATAGGAAGTGAAATTATGATTAATATAGAGGATATAGAAAAAATCATGCAAGTTGTTGATAAATTTGAGGTTTCTCACTTTGAATTTCAACATGAAGATAGCAAGATAATAATAGATAAGAATAAGATATGTGAAGGTTTAGCCGGTACTAATACGTTTACTAAAGGCGAAATTAAAGCTGCTCAGTCTAAAATTGAGAAAAGTATCAATGAGGACGTTGAGCCAGAAATTACAGAGAAGGAATATATTAAAGCCGCTTTTGCAGGGAGTTTCTATTCTTCCAAAGAAAAAAATGAACAAGCCTTCGTTAAAGTTAATGATGAGGTAGAATGTGACACTGTTGTTGGGTTGATTGAAGTAATGAAATTATTTAATGAAGTTGAAGCTGGAGTTCAAGGAACTATAGTTGATATATTAGTTAAGGATGGAGAGTTTGTAGAATACGGCCAACCACTATTTGAGATAAAAAGTAAGTAAGTGATTTGAAAAGGAGAAAGATATGTTTAAGAAAATTCTCATAGCTAATAGAGGAGAAATTGCTGTTAGAATTATACGTGCTTGCAGAGAGCTTGGAATTTCAACAGTTGCTATTTATTCAGAAACGGATAAAGATGCATTGCATGTAAAAATTTCTGATGAAGCTTATTGTATTGGTAAAACATTTGTAAAGGATAGTTATCTTAATGTGCAAAATATATTGAGTGTCGCTATACATGCTAAAGTAGATGCTATTCATCCAGGTTATGGTTTCCTTTCAGAAAATACAAATTTTGCTCAAATGTGTGAGGAATTTGGAATTAAATTTATAGGTCCCTGTCCTGAAATTATAAGTTTAATGGGTGATAAATCTAATGCAAGAGATACAATGAAGCGAGCTGGAGTGCCTACTGTTCCTGGGACAGATGGAGAAATACAAAATATTGATGAAGCAATAGCAATTGGAAAAGAAATAGGATATCCAGTTATAGTTAAAGCATCAGCAGGAGGCGGAGGTAAAGGAATGAGAGTGGTTAATTCTGAAGATGAATTAATAAGCTCCATTGAAACTGCCCAAAAGGAAGCACAAAATTATTTCGGAAATCCTATGGTTTATTTGGAGAAATATTTAGAGTATACTAGACATGTAGAAATTCAAATAATTGGAGATAATTATGGAAATGTAGTTCATTTAGGTGAAAGAGATTGTTCAATACAAAGACGTCATCAAAAGCTTGTAGAAGAATCACCATCACCAGCATTAAATGAAGATTTAAGAAATGCTATGGGTGAAGCGGCTGTAAGAGTAGCTAAAGCTGTAAAGTATAATAGTGTAGGAACTGTTGAATTTCTTTTAAATGAGGATAATAATTTTTATTTTATGGAAATGAATACAAGAATACAAGTTGAGCATGGTGTTACCGAAATGATAACTGGCATTGATCTTATGAAAGAACAAATATTAGTAGCAAGTGGTGAAAAATTATCTTTTACTCAAGAAGATGTTAAGATAAATGGATGCGCTTTAGAATGTAGAATAAATGCGGAAGATCCATCTAGAAACTTTATTCCTTGTCCAGGAAGGGTTGAAAATTATTTATCACCTGGTGGAATTGGTTTAAGAATAGATAGTGCAGTTTATCCAGGATACGTTATATCACCATTTTATGATTCAATGGTATCTAAAGTGATTGCTTGGGGAAGAGATAGAGATGAAGCAATTCTAAGAATGAAAAGAGCATTAAATGAATTTGTTATTGAAGGAGTTAAAACAACAATTCCTTTTCATAAAAAACTAATGGATAATGAAACTTTTAGAAAAGGAAACTTTAATACAAAATTTTTGGAAATACATAAAATCTGCTAATAAATTCTTATGATTTAATTAGACTGCATATTGGGCATGGAGGTTTTTGATATTCTTTGTGAAGATATTAATGTTAAAGATTGCACATTAATATTTTCAATATAGAGGGTTACAGAACTCGAAAAATTCATATTTCAAAAGAAGAGAAACTGGAAAGATGGATATACTGTAAACGAAGCATACATGCTAAACATTCCGCTTTTAATTAGCCGTCCAAATATAAGAATTACAGTAGCAAATAAAGTTACAAGTCTTATTGATTTAAATGCTGAAAATATCATTCTTGAAACTATTAAGAAAGCTGAGGATGTTAATGGGACTATTATTAGAATTTACGAATTCGAAAATAAGCTTACAGAAGTAAAGGCACGTTTAAGCATAGATTTTACCAAAGTAATAGAATGCAACTTGCTGGAGGAGGATATTTCATGTATTGCTGAAAAAACAAATGAATTTTCCTTTACTATAAAGCCATATGAAATTAAGACCTTTAGAATAGTTTAATATATTGTTATCATTAAATATATAAAATTTCTGGAAGATGTGTTTTGATTAACATAAAGAAGACTTAAAGTGAGTAAATGTGTACTTACTTTAAGCCTTTTTTATTCTGTATGAATTTTTATTCCAGTAAAATCTGTAGGCAACTTAAAAAAGTTGGTTGAATAGTTTTTGTATTCTAAAAAGAACAAAAAAGAAATCTTATCCGCCTTCAATTTTTTTTACTTGTTACATATATTCTTGTCCTAACTTGTTAGCTGTTAAAATAGCAGCGTAAACATCTTCAGGGGTAACTTCAAATGGCATATTATGTGCAGTATCTTCTTTTGAAGTAGCAGCCTTTGCAACTTCCATAATTTCTTCTGGTTTTATTTCATCGATACCTAATTGTTTTAAAGTAACAGGAAGACCAACCCTAGTACAGAAATCTAATACTTCTTCAATTTCATCCATTGGAGCATTTTCAAGTACTAATTGAGCTAATGTACCAAATGCAACTTTTTCTCCATGGTACATGTGATGACAAGCTGGCAATACAGTTAAACCATTATGGATAGCATGAGCAGCTGCAATACCACCGCTTTCAAAGCCAAGACCACTAAGCAGAGTATTAGCTTCAACTATTTTTTCTACTGATTTTGTACAAACTCCTTCTTCTACAGCAAGTTTTGCCTTATATCCTTCAGTAATTAATGTATCATAGCATAGTCTAGCTAATGCTTGAGCTGTAATAGTAGTAGTACCAAAAGCACATGTTCCAGCATTAGATTTTTCACAAGCTCTTGCTTCAAAATATGTTGCTAAGGCATCACCCATACCAGATACTAAAAGACGAACTGGAGCCTTTGCAATAATACCAGTATCAACCAAAACTATATTAGGATTTTGCTTTAAGAATAAGTATTTATCAAAGACACCATCATCAGTGTATAAAACTGACAAAGCACTACATGGAGCATCTGTAGCAGCTATGGTAGGTACAATCACAACAGGAAGATTTGCATAGTATCCAACAGCCTTAATAGTATCAATAATTTTTCCACCACCAATACCAATAAGGACAGTTAATTGATTTTCATCACAAATTTTGATAATACGATTCACTTCAGTTATAGAGCATTCTCCATTAAATATGTCGTATTTTACACCTACATTTTTAGCCTCAAAACTTTTATCTATAGTATCTTTTACCCTTTTTAAGCCACTTTCACTAATCAAGCATAATGCTTTTTCACCAAGTACAGATACGTATTCTGCAATATTTTTCAATTCTCCATTACCTTGAATGTATTTACTTGGTGCAATCATAATTTTTGCCATAAAAAACTCCCCCTTAACTATTTAACAATGTATATTAATTATTATGTATTAAATTATACCATTTTTATCAATTATGGTAAAGTTTACATGTGCTAAATAGGCTTATAAAAATAGATTATAATAAACCACAAAATTGCCACAATTGAAATGAAATATATTGAGCTTTACTGGTGGTTACTTGGAATATATAATTGGGTTATAAAGTAAAACAAGTAATTTGATGGAGGAGATAAATGAATTTTAGGGATTTAAATATTAAAATATTTGCAGATGGAGCAAATTTAAATGAAATGCTAGAGGTTTATAAGGTCGGTATTGTTAAAGGCTTTACTACAAATCCCTCACTTATGAAAAAGGCAGGAATTGATGATTATAAGAAATTTGCAAAAAATGTGCTAGAAGAAATTAAAGATTTACCAGTATCTTTCGAAGTTTTCTCAGATGATTTCGAGACTATGGAAAGGGAAGCAGACGTTTTATCTGAACTAGGCGAAAACGTTTATGTAAAGATACCTATCATGAACACTAAGGGAGAATCTTCAATTCCGCTAATTAAAAAGTTATCGGAAAAAGGATACCATCTTAATGTTACTGCAATTTTCACTTTGGATCAGGTAAAAGATGTGGTAACTTCATTAAATCCAGAAGTTAAGAGTATTGTGTCTGTATTTGCAGGAAGAATAGCAGATGCTGGAACTAATCCAATGAAGCTTATGATGACTAGCAGCAAGCTATGTAAAGCCAATAAAGGTGTAGAGCTTTTATGGGCAAGCTGTAGGGAATTATACAATATTGTTGAAGCAGATGAATGTGGTTGTGAAATAATTACTGTAACTAATGATATATTAAAGAAACTCCCTACTATGGGAAAAGATTTATACGAATATTCTTTGGAAACTGTACGAAGTTTTTATAAGGATGCATCAAGTTTAGGATTTTCTATTTTGTAGCATTAAGGAAGGTGGCAAGGCTATGATTGAAAAGTTATTTAATAAAGAAACAATTGAACTAAATGTTGAAGTAAATGATTGGATAGAGGCTATAAGATTTTGTGGAAGTCTATTTGTTAAGAATGGAAATACTGAAGCAAAATATACTGATGCAATGATAAATACAGTAAAAAATATGGGACAATACATTGTTATTGAAAAGGGAATAGCTATGCCGCATGCAAGACCAGAAGATGGAGTTAAGAAAATTGGTATGGGGCTTATAAAACTTAAGAGGCCTATAGAATTCGGTAATGAAGAATATGATCCTGTTGATATATTGATTTTTATATGTGCAATAGATAAGACTTCGCATTTAAAAGCCTTGGCCGAACTTATGACACTTATTGAGGATAATGAATTTTTAAGCATTGTAAGAAATTCATCTTCAAAAGAAGATGTTCTTAGCTATATTAAGTCAAAAAGCTTTTAAATTAGCTTAAAGGACTTTTAGTAATATTATAAAGGAGATAGTAAAATGGAAATATTAACGGTTTGTGGCAATGGAATTGGAAGCAGTTTAATGTTAGCTATGAAGATTGAGGAAATCTGCAGGGAAAACAATATAAAAGCTAATGTTGAATCAACTGATTTTAATTCAGCACAAGGGAAGAAGGCAGATTTGATAATTACTGTCAAGGAACTTGCTCAGCAGTTTGATAATAGAGATGTTGCAGTAGTGAGAAGTTATATAAATAAAAAGAAGATAACAGAGGATGTTTTGGAAATTATTAAAAAGAAGTATATGGAATTAAATAAATAGGGGGTAAGTATATGTCAGTTCTTGAGTTTTTTAGAGACGTATTGAAACAGCCGGCTTTATTAATGGGAATTATGTCATTCGTTGGACTTATTGCACTTAAGAAACCTGGTCATAAAATTATGACGGGAACTTTAAAACCTATACTTGGTTACTTGATGCTTGGCGCTGGAGCAGATTTTATTACCTCTAACCTAGATCCTCTTGGAAAAATGATACAAGAGGGATTTCATATAAATGGAGTTGTTCCAAATAATGAAGCTATTGTTTCTGTTGCACAAAAAGTATTAGGCGTAGAGACAATGACAATTTTAATTGTAGGACTTTTAATTAATTTATTGATAGCAAGATTTACAAAATTTAAATACGTCTTTTTAACAGGTCATCATAGTTTTTTCATGGCTTGCCTTTTATCAGCTGTTCTTGGGACAACAGGTATGAGCGGAACTGAATTAATATTATTCGGTGGATTCTTACTTGGAGCATGGAGTTCAATATCTCCTGCGATAGGACAAAGATTTACTAGAAAAGTAACTGATGGTGACGATATTGCACTAGGTCACTTTGGTAGTTTAGCGTACTATATTTCAGCATGGGTAGGATCTAAGGTAGGAAAGCCTGAAGAAAGTACTGAAAAAATTGAAATACCAGAGAAATGGGGATTTTTAAGAGATACAACTATTTCTACTGCATTAACAATGATGATATTTTATTTAATTGCAGCAATAGCTGCAGGTCCAACTTTTGTAGCAACTATTTCAGATGGTACATCGCCTATATTATTTGCCCTTATGGCAGGACTAAAATTTGCAGTTGGAGTAACAATTGTTTACAGTGGTGTTAGAATGATTCTTGGTGATCTTATTCCAGCATTCCAAGGTATTGCAACTAGAATTATCCCTGATGCCGTACCAGCTGTTGACTGCGCAGTATTCTTTACTTATGCACCTACAGCTGTTGTTATAGGATTTGTATCTTCTTTCATTGGTGGTGTTATTGGTATGATTCTTTTAGGATTTGCCGGAGGAGTATTGATAATTCCAGGACTAGTACCTCACTTTTTCTGTGGAGCAACTGCTGGAATATTTGGTAATGCAACTGGTGGTCGTAAAGGTGCTATAGTAGGTTCATTTGTAAACGGGCTTTTGATTACTTTTGCACCAGCATTACTTTTACCTGTTCTTGGTTCATTAGGATTCCAAAACACAACTTTTGGTGATTTTGATTTTGGAGTTTTGGGTATTATACTTGGTAAAGCATCAGAATTAGTAGGAAAATTTGGTGTTATAGCTATTGTTGTTATATTACTAGTAATTTTAATTGTTCCTAATTTCATAAAAACTAAATCAAAAGCAATTAATAATTTAGATTGATATTTCTAATAAATTAGAGGAATTTATCTTAATGACATAATATCCTTTCTCTTCAATATAAATAATATTAGTGGGTTGAAAGTAAATTAAGCTTTCAACTCATTTGCTTAAGTTAATGAATATTTAAATATTTAAGGCATAATCAAAGGAATAGCAAGTCAATGGTATATTTAGGTTTGTTGTTTTCTTTCATATGCCTAAAAAAGTGAGTGATCTTATTAAAAGCAGGTGTATAATATGCTAAATAGCAGGTGTTCAGATATACTAAAACTCATAGCAAGCAGCAGTATGCCTCTAACTATAAAGGATATTGCTCTTAAGTTTAAAATAAGTTCTAGAAGTATAAGATATGATTTAGATAGAATAGATGAGTATTTAAAAGAAATAAATTTAAAACCATTAGTTAGAAAACCTAATGAGGGAATATCAATAGATTTAAGACAAGATGAAAATAAGAGACTTTTAAGCTTAATAGAATCCATAAACAGCTATGATTATGTTATGTCTCAAAAGGAAAGAACAATTTATATAATCTATAAGTTATTAGAAAAAAATAGCTATCTAACAATAAACAGCCTAGCTGAAAATATGTTCGTCAGCAGAGGAACTATTAATAATGACCTTAAAGAAGTTAGAAAATTACTTGAAGGTAATAATATAAAGCTTAAAAGTGAAAAATCCAAAGGAATAAAAGCTATTGGAGGTGAGAAAGATCTTAGAAAAGTTGTTTCGAATCTTATGTTTGAAAATGTAGCTGACTCAGATTTGATTGGTGTTAATTTTAAAAAGTTATTTAAGGATATGGATATAGAATTCATAGGTAATGTAATAAAGACTGCAGAAGATCAATTAGAAAGTACATTATCTGATTATTCATTTAACAATTTATTGATTCATATTGCAATTGCCATAAAGAGAATTGAACTAGCTAAAGATATCGTGATGGATGAGAATGAGCTTAAAAATTTAAGTAAAACTTGTGAATTTTCTATAGCTTCTGCAATGGCAAGAATGCTGGAGGATAGATATGATATAAAGATACCCAAAAGTGAAATTGGGTATATGACAATACATCTTCTTGGAAGTAATGTAATGTTAAAAGAAGAAAAAAATGATGATCTAATATACATACAGCTTATTTCAGCTACATTGATAAGTGAAGTTGAGAAAAGGACAAAGTATAATTTTGAAGCGGATGAGCATCTTTTAGAAGGATTAATTCAGCATATAAGACCAATGATTTATAGATTAAAACATGGAGTCAGTATAAATAATCCTCTTCTTGATGAAATTATATATAAATATAAGGAAGTTTTTACTTTAGTAGAAGAAAGCCTGATATTTTTGGAAAAGGATTTAAATGCAGAAATAAGCAAAGAAGAAATTGGCTATATAACTTTGCACTTTATGGCATCTTTAGAGCGGATAAAGAATTTAAATAAGATAAAGCCTAGAGTTTTAGTGGTATGTGCTACTGGAGCTGGGACATCAAAATTTGTATCAATAAAGCTTAAATCAATATTTGACATAAACATAATAGATACAGTTTCAAGCCACGATATTGAAAAGATAGCCAAAAGAGAACCTATAGATTTAATTATAACAACAATCCCAATTAATATAATAGGTATAAGATGTATTTTAGTAAGTCCATTTTTGACAGAAAAAAATATAAGTGAGTTAAATTTATTCTTTTCAAAATATTCACAAGAACTTGATGATATTGAAAATAAGAAAGAGTTTGAAAGTGAAAAAAGTTTTTCTAAATGTTTCAATGAAGATGATGAATATTATAATATGAATTTGGAATCAAAAAGAAGTGTCATAAAAAATATACTGAATATAGTTGATAAGAACTGCATAATAAGCAACTACTCAAATTTAGAAAAAGAAATAGTGACATGCTTAAGTTCATACAAAGAAACAATTCAGCCTTCATTAAGTGAAATAATAAATGATAAATGCATTAAACTAAATGAAGAAGCAGAAAACTGGAAAGAAGCAATAGTAAAAGGTGGACAAATTCTTAAAAGAAACAGCTGCATAAACGACTCTTATATTGATGCTATGATAAATAATGTTGAAAAATTGGGTTCGTATATAGTTATCTTACCAGGAATAGCAATGCCTCATGCAAGGCCAGAAGATGGAGCGTATAAAATTGGCTTTAGTATTATGACATTAAAATACCCAATTAAATTTGGAAACCTTGAAAATGATCCGGTAAAGGTAATAATAACTATGTCAGTAATAGATAATAAAAGCCATATGAAGGCTTTGAAGGAATTAATGAAAATAATAGAACAAGATGATTTTATAGATGAAATGAATCGAACTAATTCTGTAGAAGAAGTTTTGAGAATATTTAATTTATCTAGATAAAAAGCAAATGACAATAATAAGTTCTATAATGATGACAAAAGCAAGTAAGCGTAGTTTCCTAAAACTCGGAATTATAATTAAATAAAACTATTTTTAATATGTAAGCATTGTGCTAAATCGATATATTTAGTGCAGTGCTTTTCATTATTTAGGAACTACCTATTAAGGAAAAGCTTTCGAAAAGTATAATAAAAATAGCTTTATCTTATAGTAAATTATAATTTAGTTAAGTCGGCTGCTGTTGTACTTTATTTGAAGTTATAAGTTATATAATATGATTTTCAATTGGTTTGAAAAGAACCAATTGAATAAAGATGGAAAAAGGTATTCATATTCGTATTATATGGTATAATAACTACAATAAAAGCGTAACATTAATGATAGATGCTTAGGCTTTAATAAATTATGTGTATACTGTTTACAATTTTAATATGTATGTTAAAATCAAGTTTCTAAATTTCAGTCTTAAGCGAGCACTTAATGCATATTTATTATTTCAATAATAGATATTCAATTTAAGAATTCAACTTATTAGATGAATGTATTTACAAATTTGCTAAAACTTTAAGTTCATATATTTACTAGAAATCATAAATATATTTGTGAAGAAAACATTTGAAAATGAGCTGTTAAAGGTTCTTAGCTGTAGGTTGTTCCATTTTAGCTTGTCAAACTGAAAGTTGGAGCATGCTAAAGTGGATACAACCTGCTGCTTAGAACCTTCAGCAATATTTTCATAGCTTTTCGGAATCAAAATATTTATGATTTCGGTAAATTATCACAAAAATTTAGTTTTAAAGTTGGATATCTATAACATATAAAGAGTTTATGATTGAAATAATAAACTATAAAGGAATGAAATATTTCCAGTGTAAGTACACGAAGTGAACAGTGTATATAAAATTATGAATATCGACTAACTTTTATAGATGGAGGGAATAGTATGGAATTTAAAATTAATACAATTAAATCTCATGAAGCTGATTTGGTTATGCTTCCTGTTTATAGCGAAAATAAAGAGCTGCAAGATGAAAAGCTTACTGTTATATATAAGCATTTTAGAGAAAGCAATAAATTTAAAGGTAATGCTGGGGAAATATGTGCGGCTACCAATGTAGTTGAAAGTGGAGTTCAAGACATAATATTTATTGGACTTGGAAGCAAGGATGAGTTGACAACAGAAATTATAAGAGGTTCTTTTGGAAAGGCAATAAAAAAGGCAATTGAATTAAAAGCTAAAAAAATAGCATTAAATATGATATCTAATGAAAAGTTATCAGTTGAAGATATTACAAAGTCTATGGTTGAAGGAATTGGTTTTGGAGAATATAGATTTGATAAATACAAGACTGAAGCTAATGAAAATTCGGAAATTGAGGTAAGTATCTGCACTGATGAAAATGGAAAAACAAACTCAATATATGAATATATAGATGAAGCTTTGATACTTGTTGAAACAACTAAATTTGCAAGGGATTTAGTTAATGAACCAGCTAATGTACTATATCCAGAAACTCTTTCAGAAAAGGTTATTGGCTCTGGAAACAAATATGGATTTGAAGTTGAAGTATTCGATGAAAAGAAAATTAATGAACTTGGAATGGAATCTTTCCTATCAGTGGCTAAAGGTTCAGAACTTCCTCCTAGACTTATTGTAATGAGATATTTTGGAGATGAAAGCAAAAAGGACGACATATTAGGTCTTGTTGGAAAGGGAGTCACTTATGATTCAGGTGGATATTCTATAAAGCCAACTAGCAGCATGGATTCAATGAAATCAGACATGGGTGGAGCTGCATCAGTTATTGGAGCAATAAGTGCTATAGCAAAGAAAAAGTTAAAGATAAATGTTGTAGGAGTAATTGCTGCATGCGAGAATTTAATATCTGGAGCTGCATATAAACCAGGAGATATAATTGGTTCTATGGCTGGTAAATATATTGAAGTTTTAAATACAGATGCAGAAGGAAGGCTTACTCTCATAGATGCGGTACATTATATAATTGAGAAGGAAAAAGTTAATAAGGTTATAGATTTAGCTACATTAACAGGAGCTGCCTTAGTTGCACTTGGAGTTACTACAACAGCTGTGGTATCTAATAACGATGAGTTTTATAAAGATTTAGAAAATGCATCACTTAAAGCTGATGAAAAAGTTTGGAGATTACCTAACTTTGATGATTATAAAAAACTTATTAAGTCCGATATAGCAGATCTAAAAAATACTGGAGGCAGGCATGCAGGTACTATTACTGCTGGATTATTTATAGGCGAATTTGTACAAAATAAGCCTTGGTTACATTTAGATATTGCAGGTACAGCTTGGACTGAAAAGGAAACTAGTTATTGCACTAAAGGCGGTACAGGAGTTGGTGTGAGAACTCTTTACTATTTAGCAAAGAATAGGTGTTAAGATCAATAAAGGTATTTTAATAATTTTTATTAAATTTCTTTGAGAAAATAGAACTTATTAGCTTTTAAGAAGCTAATAAGTTTTTTTATATTTATAGGGTAGACTAGAAGTAAGATTACATTCCCAAAATACTAATTTATAAAAAAGATTATTGTTGAGTGATTTTATCATGTATAATAGTAATAACATATAAGTTAAAATAGACCAAAGGAGGGGATATGAAGTGGATTTACTAATGACGATATTATTGTTGATGGGATGTTTATTGATTTCAAATATTATTAGTCACTATGTTCCATCTATACCTACAGCTTTGACACAAATTGTTTTGGGTGTAATTATTGCATTTGCATTTAAACATACTTCTTTTGAATTAGAAGAAGAATGGTTTTTTCTCTTATTCGTAGCACCGATTTTATATAATGATGGAAAATACTTTCCACGAGAAGAGTTATGGAAAATGAGGCGCTCAATATTTGGAAATTCTTTAATACTAGTTTTATTAACAACTATAGGTGGAGGATATTTTATTCATTGGATGATACCAGGAATTCCTCTTGCAGCTGCCTTTGCATTAGCAGCTATTTTATCACCAACTGATCCAGTGGCTGTAAATGGTATAGCAAAGAGAATTCACATACCTGAAAAAGTATTAAATCTTGTTAAAGGAGAGTCTTTGATAAATGATGCATCAGGTATAGTAGCTTTTAATTACGCTATAGCTGCTGTAGTAACAGGCTATTTCTCATTAAAAGATGCAATTTTAAATTTTTCGTATTTATTTTTGGCTGGGGCGGTCTTAGGTTTGATTTTTGCCTTGATTTTGACATTAATAAGATTTAATTTGCGTAAAGAGGGTATAAATGATGTTGTCTTTCACTCTCTTCTGCAGATATTAGCTCCATTTGTAATATTTATAATTACTGAAGAACTTCTACACGCATCAGGAGTAATTGCTGTGGTGGTTGCAGGTATTATTCATTCACTTATCAGCAGAAGATTTGAAACTAGCATAGCGGAAGAGCAGGTACTTACAGAAAATATATGGTCCATTATTTTATTTGTGTTAAATGGAATTGTATTCTTATTATTAGGATTAAATATTCCTCTATCAATGAGTGAAACAATAGCTGATCCAAATATAGGAAATTTAAAGGCCATTGGATATGTTATTGCAATTGGTTTTGTTATTTTGGCAATTCGTTTTGTCTGGTCTTATATTTCAGCTTTTTATGAATATCGTTTAAGCAAAAATAAAGATATAGAAGTACCTAATGTAAAGATAGCCTTATTAACTAGTTTAACAGGTGTTAGAGGTACGGTTACAATGGCGGGAGTTCTATCAATACCTTTTTTCTTGAATAACGGAGATGCATTTCCAGAACGCTCACTGATACTTTTTTTAACTGCTGGCGTAATATTATTTACACTAATATGTGCAACAGTGTTCTTGCCATTTTTATGTAAAGATGAATTGAATGAGGATGAAAAGATTATTGATAAAAACTTAATTGATGCCAAAAACAGACTTTTATCAGCCGGTATTAAAGCTATTGAGTCAGAATTAAATGATAAAAATGAAGCAGTAGCTTATGAATTAATTCATGAATATAAACATATATCTCAAAATCTTAGATTTGAGCAAACTTCAAACGCAGTTGAGAAAAAATTTAATCAGCAAGAAATGGTTGAAATACAATTAATAGCGTTAAAGGCAGAGCGAAAATATATTAATGAATTAATGGGTAAAAGTGAGATTGATGAACAAGTATTTAAAGCACTTGATAAATCTTTAGATTATAGAGAAGAAGTCTTTCTAAGAAATCCTAGTCAAGATACTATGTTTCTTGTAAGGAAATTAATGAGAGCAACGAAGATTTTTTATAAAAAGTTCAGGAAGAGAAAAGAAATCAAGCTAAATAATTTGAAATTAGTAAAAGATATTCAATTGAAATCCTTTCAAGCTGCAATTGAAGCATTAGAGGAATATCTAAGAAGTCATGAAGGATCAAACGCTGCACAAGATGTAATTCTATATTATAGAACCATGATTAATAGATTCAAAGGAAACGTAGTTAAATATAATGAGGAAAACATAAAACAAAAGGAAGAACTAAGAATTAAAGCCATGGATATAGAGCGTTCAGCAGTTCGTAATATGTATGAATCAGGAGAAATTACTAGAGAAGAATCAAATGAATTAAGAAGGTATATAAATTATATTGAAAGTGTGATTTTGTATAAGCATGCAGAATAATTCATATAGATAAAGCAGTTTTTTATGATATTCAATTGGATTATACGTTTCAATGTTAAAGAGAACAGTGAAACGGAGAATAGAGCAGTAGCTTGATTAGCTACTGCTTCATTATACATTTGTGACAAGCGTTACTCCCATGTCAAAGGCTTTTTGACAATCAACAGGAAATTGTTCAGCTTTATGTTTTGCTTTTTCTTTTTCAGAAAACCTAGAAGATTCGTATTTATCATAATCAGAGAATTGATAAGTATTATAACTATATAATGATTCTAGGGGTTTTCCTGTGGTTCTTGCAATCATATTTTCACGTAAAGTAAAACTTTGCTTAACTCCAAATTGATTAATTTGTTCTTCTGTAGCATTCATAGTATAAATAAATCCTGCAGGGATTTTCTTAGGATAAACCGTTGGTATTTCTTCGCTATAGATGTTATTAGAAAATAAGAAACGCTCAAGTAGTGCAGTCATTCCAGCAGTAATATTCATGTAATAAATGGGAGAACCAAAGATAACTGCATCTGCTGTTTTTAATTTTTCGAGAATAGGGGTTAAATCATCTCTTATTACACATTTTCCATGTTCACCGTTTTTTCTTTTACAGGCAAAACAGCTTATACAGCCACTATATTTTAAGTCATAGAGGTTTATAAGTTCAGTTTCTGCTCCTTTTGAGGCTGCTCCTTCAAGAGATTTCTTTAATAAAGTTGCTGTATTCCAGTTCTTACGTGGGCTCCCGTTAATAGCGATAATTTTCATAAATGTTTTGCTCCTTTTCATTTAAAATAAAATTTATATTATGATATAATTATATTACTAAATCAAAAATATACTAGTACGCAACTTTTTTTGACTAGGTATATTTAATTTTACTAAGGAGATTATTTATTATGAACGATGAAAGAAAGGATAAGTCCATAAATACTCATCTACAATATTTACTTAAAGTAATTGGTGGTAAATGGAAATTGCCTATACTATGTATATTAACCAAAAAAGAAGTAGTACGTTTTAATGAATTAAAAAGAGAACTAAATGGAATTACTAATATGTCGCTAAGTAACTGCTTGCAGGAATTAGAACAGTATAAAATAGTAAAACGTATACAATACCTAGAAATGCCTCCTCGTGTGGAATATTCATTAACGGAGAATAGTAAGAAATTGATTCCTTCATTAAAAGGTCTCAGTGATTGGGCGAAGGAACAAATTGAAATTGATGATGAAGACTAAACGCTAAAATTAATATTGAAGAAAAGCTATAAAAGTGCAAACTAAGCTATAAGAATTTTGTAACAATAGAATAATAGAGCAGCATAAAAGCCGCTCTATTTATTTGAATAAAATCAAATTTTTACTATCGTAAAACTAATTTTAGAATTGATAAGTGTATAACAAAAAGCTAACAGAAATATTTAAACTGTATTTTATTTAGAAATTTGTATTTCACTTCCTAGATTATATCTATCTATTTGTTCTATATTATCTCTAGAAATTATATCTAAGGCCTTATCTTTTTCTACATTATTAAACTCTACGATATATCCAAGAGCAACATTTGGATCTTTATAGAAACTCATATTTTTATCGCTATCATAATTAGAGTAATAAACTTGACCTTCTGTAAAATTATAATACATACTCATACTACTTGCCATTAATAAACTTGCCTTTTCTGAACTTCCCTTACAATATACTTTTACAGTATTATCATTTCTTTCAATATTATATATTTCTCCTTTACTTCCATCAGAGAAATCGAAAGATTTTGAATAGGTTACATTATTAGTTGTTTGTTTATTTGTATCTTCTTTTTTATTACCATTTTCATGTGCTTTTCTAAATTCGTCCCAAGTTATATTACAAGTTAAAGGTATTACACTTATATCTTTTTGCTCTTTAAGAATATCATAAGTAGCCGACTTTGATTCATAAGTTCCTTTTGTTTCTTTATCATCTGAAGAACTTCCAGAAGCGCTTAACCTATACATTTTATCGCCAGCCTTTAAGATCATTGAAGAATCCATATACATATCATCATGGTCTTTTCGAGGCTCTCTATAAGTAACTGTTGTTCCTAAAACATCAGACTCCAATTTATTTAAGGTCCGATCAGATCCAGAGATTTTTGTTGATAGATCTTTTTCAATTATGTTTTTAAATGATTCCGAAAAATCTGCGTTTGAATCCATTCCTATGTTAACTTTATAATTAGGAAATACTACATCTAGCCTTAAATCACCACTTTCAGGAAATTCTTCGTCGTCATTATCTTGATCTATAGTAATTAATAGAGTTTTATCATCTATAAAATCAGTCGACATACCTTCTCCGCCTCGATGAGTTTCACCATAAAGTAATTGAAATATTGAGTTATCATTGTATTTAGTTTTATCAAAAGGTTGTGTGCTTTCTACTTTAATTACTGCATTTAACTTATGCTTTGTTACCGTTGCCTTTTCTAATGTTACTTTTAATCCATTTTGAGTAACGCTCTTATTTATATTAACTGAATAATCTTTATAAGTAGCAGCAGCTGAAGTTGTACTACTTGTGTAAGAAGAAATTGCTTGTACATTATCATCTGCTAAAGCTGGCATTTCTAATACGCCCATGGTTAGCATAAATCCCATAATTCCAATAACTGGTCCTAATAATTTACTAATTATTTTGTTTATCATTAATAATTTTCCCCCTAACTAAATACTTAATAAGTGATAAGTTATAAGTGATAAGTGAGAGTCCAAATTTTACATTTGGGTTCTCGAACTTAGCTGACAACCGTAGGGCGTCAGCGTCCTTTGAAGTTGATTTTTGGTTACTCGAACTTAGTTAAGTCGCGCAAGTGACTTAACTTCCTTTATTGTATTTGCTTCTTTGAACTTAGCCAGCAACCGTATGTTATTAGCTTCCTTTGTAGTTCTTTTAGTATATAAAACTTATGTCATGATATTTAATTCGACTAAGTTTGTCTTTTTACCGTACAATTAATTATATCCCTATAATGGAAAACAATCAATTAATTTACATAATATTCATTTTACTGTTATACAAAATCAATATATTCAAGCATTAATTAAGAAATTGATTAGCATTTACACTTATTTTATTTGTGATTGATGGATTAAGTTAAATAATAGCAATATTTTTTATATGATAAATCAAAGCGCTTAAAAGCAAGTTCCCATTAAATATTCTTTTGGCTGAACATTGGTTTAAATAAAACTTTTTTACAATTTAAAGAGGAAAAAGTTAAGAATTAAAAAACAAAAGAAGTTAACAGTGTAACAATTTATATTAGGCATAGCGCGTTAAGATGCATTAAAAGATTTTCTAAGAGACAAGTGTTATAAAATATAAGAATAATAAAGATGGTTGGAAAATTATTTTTACTAATTTGAATTATTCTGAGTAATATTGGTTGCATTTTTACATTTTTTTGCGACTTTATAAATGCAAAATATAATATATATATGAATTTATTGTAAATTATGAAATTAATTAGAATAAATATTCCGGTAATAGGAACTTAGTGATATAATAGTTGAGTAAATTATGTAAAAAGGTGAATGAATATACATAAATTACTAAAGTTATCTTTTTGGGGGGATGATATATGTTTCAACATATATACGAGCAAGAAACGAGTTATATTGTAGAATCTTTAAAAAGATGCAAAGAATTAAGAGTAGATCCTGACAAGCCTAAAATATCTAAAAATATTATGTCAAAATTAGAGTTAGGCAGAAAAAAAGATAGCTATAATGAAATTTTAGAGGTTGTAAAATTTTTTAGCAATAAAATGCTTAAATCATTAAAAGATACCCCAATACTAGTGGCTATTACAGATGAAAAGGGATATTTCCTTGATATCTTTGGAAATGAGGCTATAAATGCGACAATGTTTCAATTAGGAATTAGACCAGGAGTTCAAGTTAGCGAAGAGGAAATGGGAACAAATGTTGTTAGTTTGGTTCTTGAACAAAATCAACCAGTGCAATTAATAGGAAGTAATCATTATAATACACATTTACAAGAGTGTGCCTGCTATGGGGTACCATTTTATGGTCCTAATGAAAAACTACTCGGAAGTATATGCATAATGACTGCGGTTATACTTCATAATCCATTTTTCTTAATGACATTAACTACCGTAGTTGACGCCATAGAACGAGAATTATTAATTAGGGAGCAAAGCCGTAAGATTAATAAGCAAAAAGAACTATTATATGAATCGGAAAAAAAGCAAAGGGAGCTTTTAGAAAAAGATATTGTGATGAAGGATGAATTTATAACCCTTATCACTCATGAATTCAAAACTCCAATAAATGTAATTTATTCAGCTATTCAATTGATTGAACAAGTATATTTTAATGAAATTCCTCAATCGGTCAAAAACTTAATAGGAAGTATAAAACGAAATGCTTTCAGGCAGTTGAGGCTTGTAAATAATTTATTAGATATTACTAAGTTAAAAGCAGATCAATTTAAATTAAATCCAAGAAATATAGATGTTGTATTTATAACACAATTAATTGCAGAGTCTATAAAAATATATGCGGAGCAAAAGAAAATCGCGTTTGGATTTAAAACTAATACATATAGCTTAAATACTTCAATAGATGATGAAAAATATGAACGCATAATTTTGAATCTTTTATCAAATGCTATAAAATTCACACCAGAAGGTGGAAATATAACTGTTGAGATTACAGAAAATATGAATAATAAAACAGTGTCAATAGCTGTGATTGATACTGGGGTAGGGATTCCAGAAGATAAGCGTGAAGTGATTTTTGAACGATTTGGACAAGTTGATAATAATCTTTCAAGACAGGCAGAAGGTAGTGGGATTGGTTTAGCATTAGTAAAGATGCTGGTAGAAATATTAGAAGGAAGCATTGAGGTAGAAAGTGAATTGGGAATTGGCAGTAAATTCACAATAACGCTACCTATTAAAGAAGTTACATTTGAGGAGAAAAATAGAGAATTTATATCTTCAGATAACGGATTAGTAAATGCCATTAATGTTGAATTTTCTGATATTTATTTTTAAAGGGATATTTATAAAAGTAATATATGAAAAAATTTTATAAACTAAGCTATTATCTAAGTAGTGAGTTATTTATTTAATGTATCTATATAGATTTTGATAGGTATCGAGAAGGGAATGACAGAGTTATTATGGACTATAAGAAGTTATTTACACCATTTAAAATTGGAAGTATGGAAGTTAAAAATAGAATAGTTTTTTCGCCTATAGGAATTAATGCATCCAATAGTGATGGTACTATTTCAAATGATGAAATTGATTATTATGAAGAACGTGCAAAAGGCGGAGCTGGACTTATAATTATGGGCGCTCAGTTTATCTCACATGATATAGCACAAGGTCCTCTTTCAGGTATATTAGAGCATACGTATGTAATACCAAAACTTACTACTCTTTGTGAAACTGTGCAAAGATACGGGGCAAGAATAGCTGCCCAATTATGTTGTGGTACAGGACGTGATGCACTTCCAAACGAATATGGAGAGCCACCCATGTCAGCATCACCTATACCAGTAGCATATAATAGAAAAGTTAATTGTAGGCCTATGAGTCATTACGATATAAAAGAAATTATTAAAAAATTTGCATGTTCTGCCAAAATCGTTAAAAATGCAGGTTTTGATGCTATTGAGATTCATGGACATGCTGGAGATTTAATAGATCAATTTATGTCTCCAATATGGAACAAACGTGAAGATGAGTATGGTGGAACATATGAAAAACGCGCTCGCTTTCCTATGGAGATTGTTCGTTCAGTAAGAAATGCGGTTGGACCAGATATGCCAATATTATTTCGTATATCACTTGATCATCGCTTTGAAGGAGGGCGTACTATAGAGGACAGCATGCATCTTATTAAACTACTAGAAGAGGCAGGAGTTGATGCAATAGATATAGATGCAGGGTCGTCTGAAGCAATTGAATATGTTTTTCCACCTTCATATTTAGGAGATGCATGTATGGAATATTTATGTGAGCCTACACGCAGAGCTGTTAATCTTCCAATACTTAATTCGGGAAATCATACGCCTGAAACAGCAGTTAGGTTAATAGAATCTGGAAATGCTGATTTTGTCATGTTTGGACGTCCTCTAATAGCAGATCCAGAAATGCCAAATAAGCTTATGTGTGGTAATCGTGAAGATATAAGACCATGCATTCGCTGCAATGAGGGATGTATAGGACGTATTGCAGGTAGATTTGCTAAGTTAAGCTGTTCTGTAAATCCGCAAGCTTGTAATGAAAAGCGTTTTAAAATTAAGCATACTAAAATCCCACAAAATGTCGTAGTTATAGGAGCGGGACCAGCAGGGTTAGAGGCAGCACGTGTTGCTGCAATTGAGGGACATAAGGTTACTCTCTTTGAAAAAGAAAAAGTAATTGGCGGACAGATTGCAGCAGTTTCAACACCTGCTTTTAAGAGTCAGTTGCGCAGATTAATAGATTGGTATGATGTTCAGCTTAAAAAATTGAATGTTAAAATTCTACTGGACACAGAAGTTTCAGCTGCTGATGAGATATTAGCAAAGTGCGATAAAATCATCGTAGGAACAGGTGCAATTCCAGCTAATCCTCAAATTCCTGGTATTGACGGTTCAAATGTTATTAATTTAATTGAAGCACATGAAAATAAAGAATTATTAAAAGGTGAAAATATTGTTATATGTGGCGGCGGCTTATCAGGTTGTGATAGTGCTTTGGAATTTGCTACTGAAGATGGTAAGAAAGTTACGATTATTGAAATGTCAGATACAGTTGCAAAGGATGCTTTGTTTGTTAATGCAGCATCATTAATACCTATGCTTTATAAATCTGGAGTGAAAATTCATACAAATAATAAAGTTACAGCAATTGATAGTAACGGCGTTTATATAGAAAGACATGATGGTACATCTGAATTTATAAAAGCTGATAGTGTAATTAATGCCTTGGGCATGGTAATGAATAATAAACTGGCAGAGGCAATAAAAGCAAAATATTATACAAAAACTAGGATTATAGGCGATTGTGAAAAAGTTAGGAATGTTTGCACAGCTGTGCGCATGGGATTTTATACAACAATTAGTTTGGAATAAGGTAAAACTTGATTCAGGAAGCACATAAGTGAAAATAGAAACCTATGATTTAACTATTTATTCTTAGCTAACCACCTAATGAGCTATAATCTATTCATTTTAATATAGGAAGAAAAGTTTTATATAACATATGGGTGCTACACTAGCTAGCCATCAAATAAGATAATTAATATTCTAAAGTTACTTTCTAGAATATTAATATTAATTATAAAAGGAGAGATACATATGAAAAATATAGCATCAATTTTAGCATCAAATTTTAAAAGATGGGGGGTTAATGATGTATTTGGAATAATAGGAAAGCCGCTTGTACCTATATTTGTTGAATTGGATAAGCATGATATTAATGTTGTTTTAAGTAAACATGAAAATGGTGCAGGTTATGAAGCGGCAGGATATTCATTAATGAATAAGAGATTAGGTGTAGCCATTGGAACTTCAGGCCCTGGTGGGACAAACTTAATAACTTCAGCAGGACAGGCAAAAGCTTACCATATACCAGTATTATTTATTACTGGACAACCTTCTATGCATAATTCTGGGAAGGCGCAAGGACAAGATTCTACAATTTTTGGTACTGACTTAGTTAAACTATTTGAGCCAGTTACTAAGTTTAGTGTTAGGGTTGAAAGAGCTGATCAATTTGAAATTTATTTGCAACATGCATTAGAAAAAGCATACTCTGATGTAAAAGGGCCTGTTCATTTATCTATACCATTTGATGTGCTAGAAGATGAAATAGAAGAATTTGAACTTAATTTACCTAATAATATGGATAAACTAATATCTCCAAGATTAGATGAGTTTATTAATAAACTTGATAATGCTCGAAAACCTGTGATATTGGCAGGTAAAGGTATTCATTCAAGTTTGGCTTACGAAGAGATTAAAGGTTTAGCAGAAGTTTGGAATATACCAGTTATGACTACACCTGGAGGAAAAGGAACCTTTATTGAAAATCATCCATTATCACTTGGTGCATTAGGCTTAGGTGGTACAGAAAAATCAAGTGAATATATTAAAGAAGATATAGATTTAATGATAGTTATAGGAAGTAAATTATCAGATATGTCATTAGTAGATATAACTTCAGATAATTATCCTAAGGAAGTTGTTCACTTAGATTATGATACGACATTCATAAAAAAATCGCTAAATGTACCAACACTAACAATAATCGGAGACATTAAAGAAAATTTAAAATCTGTATTGGATAAAGTTAAACGTAGAACAAAGAATAAATATAATTTATTAGAAGAAAATTGCGAAATAAAAAAACTTGAAAATGACACTAATTCCTACATATCAGCTGCTTATGCCATGGAAATAATAAGAAAAGGTTTACCAGATGATGCTGTTGTTTTTGGTGATGATGGAAGTCATTCCTTTTATGCAATAAGAAATTTTAATATTAGAAAACCAGGTACGTTTTTTTTCGATGATGTATTTGGAGCCATGGGACATGCAATAGGTTACTCAATTGGAGCACAACTAGCAAACTATAATTCTAGAATTGTTTGCATAACTGGTGATGGATGTACTTTTATGCAGGGAACCGAAATCTCAACGGCAGCAAATTATAATATTCCAGTTACTTTTATAATATTTAATAATGGAAGGTTGGATATGCCAGAGAAATATATGATGAAGTGTTTCGGAAAGACAGTAGGAACAAATTATAATGTACCATTGGATGGTAAAAAATTTGGTGAGTCACTAGGCGTAAAGTCATTTAGATGCTGCAATGAACTTGAATTAAAAGAAGCGTTAGAAATTTCAAATTTACATAAGGAAGCAATTCTAATAGAAGTTATAGTTGATCCAAATGAAATACCACCAACTATGAAAAGGAGATAGTAAAATGAATAAAGATTATGAAAATGGAATGAATATGTTAAAGCAAATGACGGATGAAAATGGTGAACAAATGATCAACTCTATTGGAGAGATATTTCCAGATTTTTTGGATAAAATGATTTCTTTTGGATTTGGTCAAATATATGCAAGACCAAATTTGGATTTAAAAACAAGAGAAATTGTAACTATAACTGCTCTTATAACACAAGGCGCATTTGAACAATTAGATTTTCATATAAAAGGTGCTCTTAAAGCTGGATTAAAACAAGAAGAAATCTTAGAAATTATTTTGCAATGTGCAGCATATGTAGGTTTCCCTAAAGCATGCAGCGCATTAGGCATTGCAGGGAAAATCTTCACTGGAAAGCTCTAAATTGGAGATTGCCTTCCATAACTTCATGTTTCCACTTTTAGTGTGACAAGTACTAAATGAAATAAGCTCTAGCAGAAAATTTACTCGCGTTTGTTCGCTGATTAAGTTATTATCACACAATCAAAAATTGGAGTTATATACTTGGGAGCATTTAAATACAACATATTTTTGTGTACTTCTAAGATATTAATATAAGTACAAAGTTAAACAACTGCTTACTAATAAATTTAAGTGGTCAAATTTTAAATGATTATTTCTTGAAATTAAAAAATGCATATGATACCTGATTATGTGTGCACAAAAAATGTAATAGAAAATTAGTTGAGCTGAGGCTTTCTTGTATTTAGAAAGTCTCAGCTTTATTTATTTTATATAAGTTTTTAAGTTTAGTTTGCTTTTATTTGACAAGAAATAGAAAAAATAAAGATATTTTTAAAGATAGAATATAATTTATTTCGTAATAAGTTATAAATAAATGTAAAGTTGAAGGATTTTGGTATTTAATGTAGAAATTATAGTAATATAAAAGAATATTTAAAAATGGGGTTGAGTTTTTATGGAAATGAAATATTTATTTGAGACTATAATCAAAAATATCAAGCAGTCCTTACTAATTACCGATTCTAATGGAAAGTTAGAATTCTTTAATGCATCAACAGAAAAAATGTGGAATTATTCTGAGGGAGAGCTTAAAAATATGAATATTAACGATTTATTTTATTTTGAAAGTAGTTATACAGAAGGTAATAAGATAAGTCAAATAAGCGATTTATTTCTATTTGAAAATTGGAATGGTGAAATTTATGCTAAAAATAAAGAAAATTCTGTATTTTGTCTAAAAGTATCCATATGTCAAATTTTTGAGGAAAATTCAAATGTTAAGAAATATCTTATTATTTCTGAAAATATTGAAGAAAAGAAGAACCTCCTAAGTCAATTGAAGCTTAAAGATGAAGAATTGCAAAAGAGTATTAAGAATTTAGAAAATGCTCAATTTATGATGATTGAAGAAGATAAATTGGCAAACTTAGGTCATCTATCTGCTGGAATAGCTCACGAAATTAATAATCCTTTAGGCTTTATCATAAGTAATTTTGGAACATTAAAAAAATATGTTGAAAAGCTTAATGAGATAATATTGCTATATAAAAGTTTACTGGCTAATTCAGAAGAAGGAATGTGCTTGGTTAAAGATGAAGTGGCAAATGTTGAGAGTTTAGAAAGAAAATATAATTTAGATTTTATAATGGATGACATTGATGAGTTATTAAAGGATACTGAAGGTGGAATTGAAAGAGTTCAGAAGATAATAGCTGCAATGAGGAATTTTGCTCATTCATCTTTAGAAAAGAATTTTGAACAATATGATTTAAACTATGGAATAACAAATACTCTAGTTATTGCTAAAAATGAAATTAAATATAACTCTAATATTGAAATTGAGCTAGATGAAATACCACAAGTGGAAGCAATCCCTAGTGAAATAAACCAAGTTATATTAAATCTTATTATTAACTCTTCCCACGCTATAAAGGAGAAACAAGAGAATGCGGATCTAGACTACTTTGGATTACTAAAAATTTATACTTTTAGTGATGATTTATTTGTAAGTTGTGTTATAGAAGATAATGGTACAGGTATACCTAAGGAAAATTTAGATAAAATATTTGAACCATTTTTTACAACAAAACCTATAGGTAAAGGTACTGGACTTGGATTAAGTATTGCCTATGATATTATAAAAAATACTCATAAGGGAGATTTGATTGTTGACAGTGTTTTAGGAGAAGGTACAAAGGTTACTATAAAGCTTCCTATTAGACATGAAGAACAGGAAGAGGTGACCCAAAATGAGTAAGTCTATTTTATTTGTAGATGATGAAAAAGCTATTTTAAATTCAATCAGAAGAGAATTTTTTGACAGCCCTTATGACGTGTATATTGCAAACGGTGGAAGAGAAGCTTTAGATATTCTTGAAAAAAACCATATTGATCTAATAGTAAGTGATATGAGAATGCCCGAAATGGATGGATATGAATTATTAAAAAGAGTTAAATTATTATACCCGGAGGTAACAAGATTAATATTAAGTGGCTTTACAGATGAAAAAACTGTATTTAAATCTATTTATAATAATTTAGCAAAGCTATTTATAACTAAGCCTTGGAAAAAGGATGATTTTAGAAGGGCTATTGATGAGGTTTTTAAAACTGAAGAATTATTACATAATAATATATCCTTAAACCATATAAAAGAAATGGGCAAGCTTCCGACAATTCCTTCTGTACTACAAGAAATAAGCGATGTTGTTGAACATGATGATCACAATATAGATAGAATAGTAAGATTAATTGAGGCAGATATAACTTTAAGTTCTGAAGTCCTAAGAATTATAAATTCAGCTTTTTATGGGATAAAGACAGCTTCAATAAAGACAGCAGTATTAAGCCTTGGACTGGTGAATTTAAAGGCAATTATGGCAACTGCAGAAGTTTTTAAATCAGGAAATGATTTTTATAATAAAAATGAAATATGGGAGCATTCAAACTTAACTAATAAAATACTAATAGAACTATATAACAAAGCTTTAGGCAAAAAGATCCCTGATTATTACGGTACTGCAGGCCTTCTTCATGATATAGGAAAAGTTGCTTTCTTTAAAATATATGATAAAGAATATGATGATATTTATAAATTAGCAGCTGACAAATCCTTAGGTGAGATAAGTACTTTAGAGAAAGAAAAATTCAAAATAGACCATGAAGAATTAGGCGGATATCTACTACAATGGTGGGATATACCTTATGCAATAGTAGAAAGTGCATTATATCATCATAATCCTATGTTAAGCAGCGATGCAAATAGAGAGCTCGTATCAATGATTTACATTGCAGATTATTATTCTTGGCATATAATAAATCCAAATTATAAACCAAAGCTTTATTTAGATGTTTTCGACAATTACGGAATATCTGAAGAAAGATGTGAACAGATAGTAAAAAACTTAGTAGAAAGGAAGAATTAGCATGGATAGATTTAATGTACTTTTTGTGGATGATGAAACTAATATATTAAATTCAATAAATAGAATAACTATTCAAGAAGATTTTAAGTCGCTTTTTGCAGGGAGTGGAGAAAAAGCCTTAGAACAATTTAAAGAAAATGAAATTGCTGTAATAGTTACAGATATGAGAATGCCTAAAATGAATGGCTTAGAACTTTTAGAGAAAGTTAAAGAAATATCTCCTAACACAGTTAGAATGGTACTTTCAGGATATGCTCAAATATCGCAAGTAATAGCCACAGTAAATAAAGTAGGCGTTTTTAAATATATTACAAAGCCATGGAATAATGAAGAGGAATTTCTTCCAGCTATTCGTGAAGCTTTAAAATATTATAACTTAGTAAAAGAAAATGAGATATTTAAAGTTCAAATAGAAGAAAAAAATAAGTTATATAAGAAGATCCTTGATAGCAACAATAATTTAGTAAAAAATAGTCAAAAAGATATTAATTATATTAAAGTGGTTTCAAAAATAATATTTGATTTAAAAAATAGTATGTATGATAGCTTAAATAATGAATGCTCTAAGCAAAAACACATTAGTGAATTAATAGATAAAGTATATTTTCAATATTTAGAGACTGTTCCAAGCATTTCTGAAACTTTTAATTTAACTTCACTACAGCCTAGATTTGATGAGTTAAAAAGCAGAAATTTACCTATAATTTATGATAATAATAATACAGCTCAAATTAATTATTTAGGCAACAAGCGAGTGTTTGAGCTAATATTTAATAATGTTTTAGAGGTTATTACTTGGGATTCAAAAGAAGAAGAACTATTATTAAATTTCATGCATAACTCAACTTTAAATATTAATTTTTTCATTAGAAACAAAAATAATTTTATAAAGACTATTAGTAAGCCAGAAGCTAAGCTTATATTAAATTTCCTAGATGGTTTAAGCAAAATATTTGGAGGCAAGATTACTATAGTTCCTGACAAGTTCTTAATAAACATTAATACAGGTCTAAAAATTGCAGATTAGGGGTTGGGAATTATGAATATTTTAATTGTTGATGATACAAAGTTTAACATAATGACGGCAAAAGAGGTAATTAAAATAAGTGAAATCAAATGTGATATTATAACGGCAGCATCAGGAGAGGAAGCTATTGAAATTGTAAATACTAAGAATATAGATATTATACTATTAGACATAGTTATGCCTAAGTTATCTGGAATAGAAACCTTAGAGATTATAAGAAGAAATAATAAGAATGTGATTATTTTGATGTTTACATCGCTAACAGATAAAAAATACTTGGAAAAGAGTTTTGAATTTGGAGCTAATGACTACATTAATAAACCAATTGAGCCTATAGAATTCGCATCCAGATTAAAATCAGCAATAAAGATGAGGGAATATCAAAATGCTTTGATGGAATCCTATAATAATTTGAAAAATACTAATGCTCAACTTAAGGAGTCAAATGCAAAGCTTAAAACAACACAAATTGAATTGGTAAATAAAGAAAAACTATCTACTATAGGAAGGTTTTCAGCAGGAATTGCTCATGAAATCAATACACCTTTAGGATATGTTACTTCAAATATATATACAATTCAAAGTTATGCTAAAACTCTAAAAGAATATTTAGATAAATATTTAACTTTTATTAAGGAAAATGAAGAATATTTTTCTGATAAAAAAGAACTTGAGGAGCTATTAGGTTCTAGAGGCAAATTAGAATTTATCCTATCAGACTTTGAACCAGTTATAACGGAGACAAATGAAGGTCTTGAAAAAATAAGCAGCATAATAAAAAATATTATTAGATTTTCTAATGAAGATGCTTACGATAATTTTGAAATGAATAAGTTCAGTGAATTAATAGAAGAATCTATGAAAATTTTGAAAATGGAACTTAAAGAATACAAACTTGATGATTTATTTGACTTAGAGCTAAACTTAATTGATGATGACTATATTAAGTGTAATAGGTTCCAAATTGAACAGGTTATCTTCAATATTATAAAAAATTCAATTTATTACATTGGCATAAAAGATAGAAAAGGCAGCATAAAAATCAAGACTTATAAGGAATCAGAATATTTTTGTTTAGAAATAAAAGATGATGGTACTGGCATTGAAGAAGAAAATATAAATAAAATATTTGATCCTTTCTTCACGACAAAAGAACCTGGCGAAGGAACTGGCTTAGGTTTGAGCATTTGTTATGATATTGTTGTAGTTAAACATAAGGGACATTTGTTAGCACAAAGTGTATATGGAGAAGGTGCAGCCATTATCATGAAATTGCCGCTTTAATGGAGAAAATTATAGTGCCGTAAAGACTAAGTATTTCTGATACTTTCAAAGGTTATGCGTTCAAGAAGTAACAAGTCCGCAGAATTCACTCAAATATAAATTCATAAAGAAAAAACAAAAGACATTTGTCTAATGACAAATGTCTTTACTATTGACACAACAAAATAAAAACGATACAATAAGTTAGATATCGCTTTTGAATAATGTTATTTATAAATCTATAATTATATTATACACTTTCGAAAAAGCAATGTCAATAGAGTTTTGAATTAATTCTATAAAATTATTTTATCATAAGGAGCGAAATATTATGAAAAATAACGACTTTGAATGGAAACTTGAACGTGAATGGCTGCTAGAGGTACTTAAAGAAGCTCAAAAACAACTTGATGAAAAACGTAACTTTAGGGAAAAATTTAAAAGTGATGCAATTGAAGTACAAAGGGAGTTATGGGAAAATGTAGGATCAGTTTCTGTAAATAATGGATTAGAACAGATCGTAGACTTTATGCAGTCTATTAATACTATGAAAATACAGAAAAGAACTCATGAATTCACAAGAAAGCTTGAGCAAAAATACGAAAGAGTACTTTTATCCCCATATTTTGCAAGAATGGATTTCATTGAAAAAGGGGAGGAAAGGGCAGAAAAGTGTTATATAGGAATATCTAATCTTATTAATGATAACTTTGATTTTCTAATATATGACTGGAGAGCGCCAATTTCAAGTATGTTTTATGATTATGAAATTGGACAGGCAGAGTTTAAATGTCCTGAGGGTATAGTAGAGGGTGAACTTACACTTAAAAGACAGTATAAAATTAATAATGGTGAAATTGAATATATGTTTGACAGTAATCTTAAGATAGATGATGAAGTATTACAGGATATCTTGAGTAAAAGTACCGACACCAAGATGAAAGGCATTGTAACAACTATACAAAGAGAGCAGAATAAAGTAATTCGTAATGAAGAATATAAAAATCTGATTGTTCAAGGGCCAGCTGGAAGCGGAAAAACTTCTGTTGCTCTTCATAGAATTGCTTATCTTTTATATAAGCATAGGGATAAAATAACGCCTAAAAATATAGTGATATTTTCGCCAAATGATATTTTTAATGAGTATATTTCTGATGTATTACCTGAACTCGGAGAAGATAATATGTGTCAGACTACATTTAAAGAATACATGCACAAGGCTTTAGGTGGAGGACTTAGCAAAGAAAACTATAGCGAAATGATGGAATATATTTTAGCATCAAAGAAGGAATCCGACTATCAAATAAGAATCAATAATATTAAGTTTAAATCTTCAAAGGAGTTCATAGATATACTAAAGAGGTATGTAACCTTTATGGAAAAGGAAGATACAAACTTTAAGAATATTAAATTTAGAGGGGATTTAATAATTTCATCTCAGGACTTAGAAGAATTATTTTTCAAAGACTATGCAAATCTTCCACGAAAAAGAAGACTTCAAAAGATAAGAGAGAGGATTTTATTTCTTTTAAAGCCTTATGAAGAGCAACGTATAAAAGAAGTTGCTGATGAACTTAAGAGCTCAGGTTCTTATTTAGATAAAGCTGAAATTATAGAACATAGTACAGCTATGGTAAAGAATGAACTGAAAGAGATTTATCATGAAATAAATAGAATGACAAAATTTGATTTAATGGGTATTTATAAAAAGTTATTTGAGAATCTTGAGTTTTTCTTGAAAGATTCAAATATTGAATTCAACGAGAAGAAAATTAGTGAAATAAAAAGCTATACCTTAGAAAAAATAAAAGTCCGCAGGCTTAATTATGAGGATCAGATAGCCCTTCTGCATCTAAAAGGTGCTATGGGAGATCTTCCTAAAACCTCAGAAATCAAATACGTTATTATTGACGAGGCTCAGGACTATTCACCACTTCAATATGAAATTTTTTATCAGCTTTTTAACCATGCAAACCTGACTATACTTGGGGATTTAAATCAATCAATAAACCCATTTATGAATGTAGGAGACTATAAGAATATATCTCATATATTTGCTGAAGATAATACCTGCATAATAAATTTAACAAAAAGTTACAGATCAACAATGGAAATTACTAAATTTTCAAGAAGGCTCCTTGATAAGGGGCTTGAGGCTCAATGCGTGGAAAGAAGTGGAGAAGAACCTTTGCTTCTTGGTTTTTCAAATGAAAAAGCTATAAGAGAAAGACTTCTTGAAGATATAAAAATATATAATGAGAAAAATTATAAATCCATTGGAATCATAACAAAAACTGCCAAGGAAGCAAATGAGGTATATAATTTCTTAAAAGATAAGACTAATGTTAGATCAATAATAAAGGATGACGATGAGTATGTGAGTGGCATATTGGTAATACCTGCTTATCTTGCTAAAGGATTAGAATTTGATGTGGTGATTATATATAATGCAGGAGATGAAAATTATAGTTGTGAAGAGGAAAGACTTTTACTTTATACTGCTTGCACTAGAGCACTTCATGTTTTGCGCGTATACTACTCAGGAAATATAACACCATTACTTAAGTAAGATTATTATTGAGTGCTTAACAATTTTTTTTAGGAGAGGTTTAATAAAAGGAAATAGAAGACTATGACTCAAATTATATTATAGGGTTCCATATTGATAACAATACATATCCACTGTTTGGATTTCCTGAATAATGGCAATGTTGGAAGTTCATAAGTTTGAATATCATTGTGGAACCCTATAATATTAGTATGAAGTTCAGATAAATAAAAAAAATAAGGATGACATCTCATATTGAAAGTTAAAATGGTGATATTATAAAAAATTAACTATTGGTTAATTTTTATGAATAAAAGATGAAAAGTCTTCAATTGCTCAAATTATGTAGCTTTGATATCATTTAATTATAAAGTTCCGCGTGAGAATCAAATTTATGTGGATATAGCCGAAATTGAAATATTTCAAATTTTCAATGAGGAACCTAATATTGCTTTAGTTAATTAATAAGAACATAATAAATAGAGGAGTTAATTTTATGATTATAAGTGAAGTTATTAGGCATTATAGAAAAAAGGAAAATCTTACTCAAGAGCAGGTTGCTGATTATTTAAATGTAAGTACTCCAGCAGTAAATAAGTGGGAAAATGGAGTTTCATATCCAGATATAACATTGCTGCCACCTCTTGCACGTGTCTTAAAAATAGATGTTAACACTTTATTGGCATTTAATGAGGAATTAACAGATGCGGAAGTAAAAAAACTTACAAAAGAGGTAGGTGAAACTGCATCAAAAGAGGGAATTAAAAAAGCTTTTGAGAAAGGTAATGATTTAATTAAACAATATCCAGGTTGTGATGAGTTAATATTAATGATATCAGAGGTGCTAAGAATATATTTGTTAGGACCTCAAATTGAAGAAAAAGAAAAATATGAAAGAAAAATTATTGCTTGGCTTGAAATTGTAGCAGCTGGCAATAAGGAAAAGACAGCTTCTATGGCAAAATTGGATTTAGCAGCGATTTATAGGGAGAAAAAAGAGTATGAAAAAGCTCAAGAAACATTAGATAAAATTCCAGAAGTAGACGTAGATAAAAAAATTCAACAAGCAATATTATTTGACAGTATGGGTAAAATAGATGATGCTTATGGTGTTTGCGAAGATAAATTAAGGAAAAATGGTCATGAAACATTTACTGTTTTATCTCTTATAATAATGCTGCTATATAAAGAAAAGAAATTTACAGATGCAGAAGAATACATAGATCGTGCAAAAAAAATTGCTGAAGTATTTGATTTAGGGGCGTACCATAAATACGAATTAGATTTATCTTTGGCAATAGAAAGAAAAGATAAAGAAAAAACTATAGAGATGGTTATAAACATGGTAAATGAAGCAAGTACAATGGATGACTCTATTAAATCAAAATTATATAGTCATGTGAAATTTGATGTGACTAATAATTGGACCAAAGATAAATATGAAGATTTAGTAAAAAGGGTATTAAGAAAAAGAAAGAATATTGATTTTGTTAAAGATGATCCAAGAGTAAAGTCTCTGTTGGAATAAACAATATTGAGTCTATTTTATTTTGAAATTAGAAATAAAGTAGACTTAATATTTATTTAAGTGATTTTTGATTTTGCATAAATTTAAGGATATTACAGCATACATAATATAAAGTTAAAAAGAATTGTATTACAGTGATTTGCGGTAAAATACTCTTATTAAAGGAGATTTAAATGTGGTGATAAAAGACAGAGCAAGAAAATTGAAATTAGATATACCTGCATTATACATAGCATTAAAAAAGAAGGAAACACCAGTAATTGCAAAAGTTTTTGCAATGATTACAATTATATATGCGTTATCACCTATTGATCTTATTCCTGATTTTATACCAGTTATAGGCTTGCTAGATGATATAATTTTACTTCCAATACTTATTGCAATAACTATAAAATTTATACCAGAAGAAATACTTAGCCAATGCAGAATTGAAGCAGAAAACTTATGGATTGGCGGGAAACCTAAAAGGTGGTATTTTGCCATACCAATTTTATTAGTATGGATAGTGTTAATATTTCTAACATTAAAACTTTTTTAACGGGACCTTATTAAAAATAAATAAATGTTCAATGTTTCAATTAAATATTCTTTTAAAAAAACATTGTTTTAAATATATATGTTGCAAAATGAAATTCCCAAAATAATTTATTGTGAAAAATATCCATTAATATAAAATGAACAAAACAAC
>NZ_JBJIAB010000011.1:0-135353 GCF_045310795.1 Candidatus Clostridium helianthi | reverse complement strand
GAACTTCCACTCTGTCAGATAGCTTATAACCTTGTTTGTGACACGGGTAATTCCCGAAGGGAAACCCAACCAGCTAAACATAGAATTCTACCTGATGAAATGATACGCTTTTTTACGGGTATAGGTTCTAAAAGACCTCCCAGGAGGTTTACATCTATCTTCTATTCAGGAGTATTATACTAGACTATATAAAACTTGGTTAGATTCCTTTAAGGAATTTAAATAAAAAACTATTTAAGATATGAAATGCATATTCCCTATCGGGGCGTAGGCAAAGTAATAAATTAGAATATTAAAAATAATAAGAGGTGTAATGTTCGTTAGAAAGATAAATAGTTTTCTATCAAATGTTACAACTAGATTATACAAGGAGGTAATTTATATAATGATAATGTAAAAATGTATTTAAGATGTAATTGAGTGAGGATAAGAGATTAATACACAATAGTAAAAAAATTAACATTATATCTTCTGACTGTTGCTGATATTTATAGAAGTTCTCAACGTAAAGAAGAAAAAGTTAACATACCTTGGCCTAAGATTACAACTCTATCAGCATTGCTAATAGGTTTAAGAGGAAATTTTTGAGAGTGTGGATCTAGCGATATAGCTTGTTGTATTTTTTGTTCGGAATCAAATACAACTATAAATCCCCTGTACTCAGATGTATTTTGAACAGTATAAGAAACATTTTCTAATAATCCTAGATCTCTTATGCTATAAAAACCTTCTTTAAATGTTTTTGGTTGATCTACCTGAGCTAATATAGTGGTTGTGTTAATGTTAAATGATAAAAATAAGAAAATAGAAAATATAAAAATAGACTTTTTCAATATTACTAACCGCCTTTCATGTTTTAATACCAGAGTAAATTACTATATTAATTTTATTATGTGGATGTCATAAGAAAATATTCATATCTTATTTCTTTATAGGCAAATTTTTTTATGTAACACTAAAATTAAATTCAAAAAGTCGCTGGCTAGGTGATACACAATGGATTCTATAAATAATAACGTAATGAAAATCAATTATATTATGTGAAATTGGTACAAATGGTGAAGCAAATAAAAAAATAAATTGGAGGGAATTTTAATGAAAAAAGAAGAATGGATAGTTGAATTAACAGAGCATGATTATGAAATTTGGAGTTCAGACATAGATTGCAATAGCAAAGAAGAAGCCATAGAAAAAGGAATGAAAGCAGCTAAAGAAGAAGGTTTAAAATCATTCAGAATTGGCATACAAGAATATTGCAGTGTAGCTACAATAGATGCAGGCTTAATCATAGAAAATGCCCAAGAGCAATTATATGAAGAAGTTGGAGAGGTATCTGAAACTTATCTAGAAAGTACTTCCAAAGAACAAGAAAAGGAATTAGAAGAAGAATTAAATAAGGTATTTTATGATTGGCATAAGAAACATAAGTTATTTCCAAACTGCTATAAAATTCTTAATGATGAAGTGATCGAAGTGAGGTAGAGTAATGAAGTTTTATGAATTTACTAATTATGAATATTATGCATTGATTGCAGTAGTTGAAAACGAAGAATATCCAATGAATATTGCTATAAAAGCGTATATAGAAGAAGTTGCAGATATAGAGAATAATGAAAAAGAAAGTACACCAGATGAAATAACAGAAGAAGAAGCACTTAAAAGATATAAAAAAGCCAATATAGAAGGATGCAATACAGAAGCGGCTAAAATTATAAATTTTTACGGAGAAATTGACTTGGGAAATAAACTAAGCATTAGCGTTGATGATAATAAATATGTGTTGCTGCTTATTGATAGTGGATTGATTTAATTTCGTAATACTAAGTCTCAAGAAAGCCTTAAAAATGAGTATAGAAGATTAGTTGTATAGATCATATTTAGAATAGTTAAATAGGGTGATAAACATGAATAAAAAAGCAATTTTAAATGAATTGAATATATCAATATCAAATAAAGAAAAAGACAATGATTATATAAATAAACTCAATAGAACAAAAGATAAAGTAAAGTATTTGCGGTTTATTAAAGGATATACTCAAGCAGAATCTGCAAAGATTATAGGAATAACTAAAAGGCAGGTTCAACGTATAGAAAAGAATTTGAAAATGTCGTCTTAATGTCGCTTTTATGTCGCAAAAATGTCATCTAGTCAAAGAAAGTCTAATATAATATAATAAATACAAATAATATGTAAAATATAGAAATTTAATTTGTGAAAGTTAGGGATGTCCCTTTTTATGGTTTGGGTGAACTATATACTTTTTTAAGGAGGAATTAAGTTTGAAACCTAAAATAGATAAAGAAGTAGTTAAAACTTTATATATTTCAGGACTTAATGCTCCAGAAATTGCTAAAGAATTAAATTTAAAAAGTGATTCAGTTAAAAAATGTATAGAAAGAAACCTAGAAAAATATAAGATACAGCATAAAAGGGCTAGGTTTAAAAATAAAGAGGTTGAAAAGGCCATAAATTATGAAGCGACTAAATGTATGTCTGATAGTACATTTATAAAAAGAAATCCAAGCATATATAGAACAGCAGAAAATGGAGATATCGTGGTTAATGCTCCAGAAGAATTTCTACCCTGGGATGTTCCAAGGATATTGAAAAATGATAATAGTAAAGAACTCTATGAAAAAAGAGTAACAAAAAAATATAGAGATGTAAGTGATGAACCGCTAAATTAATTAGCGGTTCTTTTTATTGAAAGGATGTGAGAACGTGGAAAGTATATATAAAATTTTTAAATGTAAAAGGAAAAGATGTAGAAAAGAGACTATATTACTAGCTGAAGAGGTTGCTGATACAATTAAAAAAGGTGGATATATTTCATGTTCTCATTGTGGAGCTAAGGTAGAGGAGTCAAAACCAACGAATAATCTAAAAGAATGCATGGAACATTCAGCATATGCAAGAAAGCATGGGGCAATTAGGCAGGTGCGTTCTGGATGAGGAAAAAAGGAAAGAATGCAGCTGTAACCATAAAAGATCCTAAAGATTTACAAAGAATTGCAAATAGATTAAAACAATATAATTATAGAGCTTATATATTATGGAGCATAGCAATAAATACTGGATACAGAGGCGGAGATTTAGTAAAACTTACAGTAGAAGATATAAGACGAGCTATTCAAACAGGAGAATTATCTGTTTTAGAGGAAAAAACTGTGAATAGTAGAAAAGTACCATTTACTAGAACTGTTGTATTAAGTAATAAACTAATAAGTATATTAAGAGATTATATTAAAGATAAAAATGATGCGGAATATATTTACTGGTCAACAAAAGGTGAAGGTATAGCTCCATTCAAAGATCATATAGAAAGAGAAAGTCTTGGAAAGATATTTAGAAAAGTAATAATAGAATTAGGGATTGCAAATAACTCGATAGGAGTTCATACACCAAGAAAGACATATGGATATTTCCAGTATTTAGAACATGATAGGAATATACATCTTGTGCAGAAACTTTTTGGTCATTCTAAGCCATCAGTAACTATGGATTATATAGGTTTAGATAATGATATATTAGAGGAATCAGCTGAGAGAATGAATAAATATGTGTACTAAATAAATTGGGAAATATTCATATTTTTTTAGGCTTAAATACCTTATTTTTTATAGAGATAGTTATTAGGGGTAAAAAAATCAATGCATATATTAGTAGAAACTTTAAAAATAAAATACCTTACTCTGTCAGTATATGAGGTCAAAATAACTTAAAATACAAGAGAATACATGAAATAAAAATGAGGTAATTTTAGGGAAATAAAGTAGTCAAGTTTTTATATAAAAAACAATCAAGGTACAACTCAATTAGAATCCTTATCATGTAAGTAAACAAAAGGACTTGATTGGATTTCATTCTATAAAAAATTATATATATTTTTATATGAGAGGTGAAATAAGTATATGGAGAAGATTATTATATATGCCAATGGCTTTACTGTTGAAATTGATACGCTTTTAAATAGCGGTGTTGGAATGGTATTTTTAATAAAGGATGGAGAATCAATAGGAGCTTTGAATATTAAGACACATCGCTTAAAGTTTAAAGAACGAATAAATGGAGCTAAGGGATATAAGGTTTATCATGTTCTAAAGAAAGATAATGTGGAGATAATTGAGTTAAATGAAGTAGAACAGAAGAATTTATTTTGTGCAGCGTGGCACTTAACGAATCTTATTGAAGATGCAAAGGAAAAATTAACTGCAAACTTAGCGACTCCTTGTAATACTTGTAAATATCAAAAAGAATGTTATGAAAAAGATAACTTTGATATGTATAGTCATCTTGGTACATTAGGAAAATTAACAGGGGTTAAATTTCTTGCATGGTTAGGTGCGAGGAATAAAGGAATATCTAATCTCTTAGAGGGGGAAATTGAAAAATGAATAATTATGTAGTAGTGAATGGAATAAGAGTACCAGTTATAAGAAATACAGAAAATGCAGCTAATAGATTAAGAGCTATAAAAAGAGATAGCATAATAATTATATCTAAAGATTGTATGATGCCTAGTGAATTACTAAAAATGCTAAAAGCAAAAGGGGCAAAAATAATTACAGTTGATTAGAATTTATTTTTATAGTTTATTCACACTCACATGAGTATTAAAATTAACGTATACTTAAAAAGTATTAAAAGTTATTGATATTTTATTTTAAGTCTGGTATATTTATAGTATCAAATAAAACGGTCGTTAAATTTAATACTAAAATGTATGAGGTGGAAGTATGAATAAAATATATGGATACTGTAGAATATCAACTAATAAGCAATCAATCGAGAGGCAACATAGAAATATTTTAGCAGCATATCAAAATGCAATAATAATAGATGAAACATTTACTGGAACTAAAATTGAAGGTAGAAAAGAATTTAATAAGTTACTAAATATAATTAAAGAAGGAGATATGATAATATTTGATTCAGTTTCACGTATGAGTAGAAATGCTGAAGAAGGTTATAAATTATATGAGCAATTATTTAATAAAGGTATAGATTTAGTTTTTCTTAAAGAACAACACATAAATACTGAAACATATAAGAAAGCTTTAACTAATAATATAACATTAACTGGAACAAATGTTGATTTTATATTAGAAGGAATTAATAAATATCTATTAGCACTAGCTAAGGAACAAATTAAACTAGCTTTTGACCAAGCAGAGAAAGAAGTATCAGATTTACATCAACGTACAAAAGAAGGTATTGAGACTGCTAGATTAAATGGAAAGCAGATAGGACAAAAGAAAGGTATTAAGTTGACAACTAAAAAGAGTGTTGAAGCTAAAGAAAAAATATTAAAATATAGTAAAGACTTTCAAGGATCGTTAAGTGATGTTGAAGCTATGAAGCTCATAGGCCTTGCAAGAAATACATATTACAAATATAAAAAAGAATTAGTTCAGGAACTAGAGAATAATAAAGAACTTAAAATAGAAACATATAAAGGAGTAGATTAATATGGTCTTTATTACAGGAATGAGAACTGGTAAAACAGCTTTATTAAATAAAGTTGAAGAAATGAAAATAGATTTCAGTAGAGTTAACGGTATATTTATAAGATCCATCATATTTTTAAAGGAATTTGGATTTCAACCAAATGAAATAATAGTTAATTATGATTTTTATTGCAGCATGTTGAATGATCCAGAAATAGCAAACAATATAATAGTTAAAGATGATTTAACTAAATATTATAAGGGAATGAAAATCATAATAGATAACTCTATAAAAGAGTTTGATTTAAGGCATAACAAAGAAATTTAGTTTAATCATTATAAAATACGTAATAGATAGAATAAAAGCACTTAGTTTAAAAGCTAGGTGCTTTTATTGTGGAGGTAATTATGGGAAAGACGAGAAGTCCAAACAGAGATAAAGCATTCTTAATCTATAAAGAGAATAATGGAAAGATTGGTGCTAAAGAAATAGCAGCTTTACTAGAGGAAAAAGTAGTAAACATTTATGCATGGAAAAAGAATGATGAATGGGATGTGAAACTTAATGGTAAGGTTGGAGCTCCTAAGGGAAATAAAAATGCAATAGGAAATAAAGGTGGAGCACCAAAAGGAAATTTAAATAATCTTCAGCATGGAGAGTATTATGATCCTACCAAACATCTTGAAAAAGATTTTATGAAAAAATATCTACCTGCAGCAACCAAAAAGATAATTAAAGAAACTGTTGAAGCAGAATTAAATTCTTTAGATCTCTTATGGATTAATATTCAATTACAATTTGCTGCAGTAATTAGAAGTCAGAAGATAATGGAAGTTAAAAATAAAAATGATTTAACTAAAGAATTAAAAAGAGAAAAAGAATCATATAGTGCAACTGGTTCAGGGAAAGAAAAAGAGTATGAACTTCAATTCGCCTGGGATAAGCAAGAAAGGTTTTTGACTTCACAAAGTAAGGCTATGACTGCATTGCAAAATATGATTAGCAAATATGAGGAATTGCTTCATAAGAATTGGGACCTTGCAACTGAGGAACAAAAGTTAAGAGTTGAGAATCTTAAGGCAGATTTAAGTAAGGGAACTAAGAAAGATGAGCCTATTAATATAGTTATAAAAAGAAAGAGTAGAGAGTAATGGATATTGAAAAAGAGATAAATCCAAGATTCGAGGATTATATTTTCAATTGGGATTATAAATATTATTTCTTAGTAGGTGGCTATGGATCTAGTAAATCTTATAATACTGCTTTTAAAATAATTCTTAAGTTATTAGAAGAGAAAAGAACAGCTCTTGTTGTTAGAGAAGTTTATGATACAATCAGAGATTCTTGTTATTCATTGCTTGAGGAAATAATAATTGATATGGAGTTAGACGATACAATTAAATGTAAGACTTCCCCAATGCAAATAAAGTTTCCTAATGGATCGAAGATAATCTTTAAAGGAATGGATAAGCCAGCTAAATTAAAATCTATAAATAATGTTTCTTTGATATGGATAGAAGAATGTTCAGAGGTTAAATATGCAGGGTTTAAAGAATTAATAGGTAGATTAAGACACCCAAAATTAAAACTACATATGATCCTTACTACTAATCCAGTATCCAAGGGGAATTGGTGTTATAAGCATTTCTTTATAAATAAAAAGAAGAAAAGATTTATATTAGACGACCAAGATTTATATAAGCAAAAAACAATAGTAACTAAAGATACATATTATCATCACAGTACTGCAGATGATAATTACTTTTTACCTCAGTCTTATATAGATGAATTAGATGATATAAAAACATATGATGAGGACCTACACAGAATAGCAAGAAAAGGCGAATTCGGTACAAACGGATTAAAAGTATTACCACAATTCCAAAAAGCACCGCATCATGAGGTACTTAGTGCAATACAAGCTATAAAGAAGCCAATTTATAGAGTAGGTATGGACTTTGGTTTTGAAAAATCATTCAATGCGATTGTAAGAATGGCCATAGATGATGAAAACAAAATTTTATATATCTATTGGCAATATTATAAAAATCATATGACAGATGATAAGACAGCTATTGAAATATCTGAATTTAAAAGAACTCAGGAACTTATAAGAGCAGATTGTGCAGAACCTAAAACCATTCAATATTACAATCAAGAAGGATTTAACATGGTAGGCGCTGATAAGCCAACTAGGTTAGAAAATACTAAGAAAGTTAAGAGATTTAGAAAGATTATTTGTTCTGAAGATTGTAAGGATGTTATAGATGAATTAGAAGATTTAACATATGCAACTGATAAGAATGATGAAATTATAGAAGATGAGTTTTCTATAGATCCTCATACATTTAGTGCTATATGGTATGGATTAGATGGTTATGAAGTTTCAGACCTTAAAGAGCATAAATATGATGATTCTGTATATAAGAAAGGTTCTGGAATTAAAAAAGAATCAGTTCCTTATAAAAAAGCTAAAGTATTTTAAAAGTGTTTGTAAAAGTCCAATGAAAAAAAGTGTTTGTAAACTAAATTTCGAGGTACGATTTTATAAGATTTGTTTAAGTTCAAATAAGCGTTTTTAAAAGTGTACTTTTGCAAACAGTTAGAAAGGAGGAATATTAATCAAATGAATGAGGATAATTTTTTCTATGAAGGCAATAGAAGAAAAAAAGAACAATTGCTTCAACTGAGCATTCCTGAAAAAAGGGAAAGGGAAAAAGCAAAGAAAGATTTTATCTTTTATTTAGGTGAATGTGAAGATAGAGTGACAGCTTTCTTTGATAGAGCTCTACTAGGTCAAAGCTGGATTAATTTTGATGATTTAGATTATGTTCCAAGTCAAATTATTGATAATAAGGTAAAACCATTAATACAAAAGCAAGCAAGATTTATGTTTGGAAAAAGACCAGATATATTATTTAAGCCTTTTGATAAAAAAGATAAAGATGATTGTGAAAAATTCAGACAAAAGGTTGATACTATATTAGATAATAATAATTTTTGGAGCAATACTTTAAAGGCATTTAGGTTAGCAACAGTTACAAAGAGAGTATTACTTAGAATTGAAGCGAATCCACAGCAGCCAGTGAAAATATATTATCATTCTATAGATGATTTTAACTATAATGTTGATACTGATGATTCAAGCAAGTTAAAAAATGTGACTTTTGTACGACAAGATCCTGGAAACAGTGATGATGAAACTAATATATCAAATGATATATGGTACAGATATACTTATTATATGAATAATTTAACTTGCTATCTAAAGGTAGAAACATTTAAAGGGGATAATTTAGATAAGCCAATAGAAGTCCAAGAGCAAAACACAGGACTTTCATCTTTTCCATGTTGGGTTATTGTAAATGAACAGGGCACTAATAATGTTTTAGGATGCAGCGATATTAAAGATTTAAAACCACTACAAAATGCTTATAATAGGCGATTAAGTGATTTTAATGATGCGCTTAGGTTTCAAATGTTTGGACAAACTGCAGTAATAGATGGTAATGAAGAGGATGTTAATAAATGTACAATAGCACCTAATAGCCTTATGGCAATAAAGACTAGAAATGATAATGTAAAAGATGTTAAACAGGCCCAAGTTAAAAGAGTTGAGAGTGCATTTAGCAATGCTGAACCAGTAAATATATTTCTTAAGATGCTAAGTGATAGTATGTATGAAAAATTATCAATTCCATTGCCAGAACAAACTAAAGAAGTCCCTAGTGCTAAAACTATTAAATTTATATATAGTGAATTAGTTGCTAGATGTGATGAAAAATGGAACGATTGGGAACCGGTTATAAAAAGCATGATAAATTTAATTTGTGAAGCTTGCAAGATGTTTGGATGTTATCAAGATTGGGATAATAAATGGAATGATTTAGATTATAACTTAGTTATCCATAAAAATTATCCAATTCCTGAAGATGAGGCAGACAATAAAAGACTTGCAATGGAAGAAGTGGATCATGAAGTCAGAAGTAGAAAAAGTTATATCAAAGATTTTTCTGATGATGAAGATTATGAGGATCAATATAATGAAATTTTACAAGAAAAAAGCGAATTTTCTAATGCTGAGGATTCTTTTACTGGTGGATTAAATCAAGAATTAAATAAGAATAATAATTTAGATGATAAAACAACGACTACTGGTGAAGAATAATGAATGAATATAAAAAGAGAATTCAGCAAGCTAGAAATCAATTCATAAAATTAAACTTTGACCAGGAGAAGGAACTTTTTAAAGTTTATAATGATGCAGGTAATAGATTAATAGATAAGATATTACAAATGACTGATTCTCGAACCAAAAATCATGAAATTGAAAGATATAAAATTATAGCTCAATATAAAACTGAGCTATATAATAATCTTAATACAACAATTGAGAAGAATATTAAGAAGAGTTCTGATATACAAAAAGGTGTACAACTTAGCTTTGTTGATATTATTTCTCCAGATAAAGTTACAAATGAAGCACTAACACGAACTATAAATAAAGTTTCAAACGATGCAGTAAAGCAGCTTATAGCAGGTAATTATTATAAAGATGGTAAAACATTAAGTCAAAGACTTTGGAATATAACTGGTGACAATGGAAATAAAATTGATGATATTATAAAAGATAATATTGCTAAAGGTGCCAATGTTAAAGAGCTTGCTAAAGAACTAGATAAATATGTGAATCCTAAAAATAGAATTACTGCTAAGAGCTTTAAGGCTGGTATGGATAGTAATAAAATTTCATATCAAGCTCAAAGGCTGGCCAGAACATCAATAACTCATGCACAAACTGAAACATTAATTCAAAATGCTAAGAAAAATCCATTCTGCAAAGGTCTTAAATGGAATTTGAGTGCTAGTCATTTTGCAAGAATGCATGGAAAATCAGATATTTGTGATGATTATAATGGAAGAGTATTTAAGCCAGAAGATTTACCCTTGCAGCACCCAAACTGTTTATGTTATATGACAGAAGTTATTGAAGACTTTGATAAATGCATTGAAACTATGAGGGACTGGAAGAAGGGGAATAAAAATCCTGATATTGATGAATGGATTAACGCTGGAGAAGATAAAACTTCACTTAAAGTTACTACTCCAAATGTAATGCAGACTAAAATAGATAAAGATAATCTTGAACAGAAAGTATCAAATGAAAGCGATAAAAATATAGAGCAATCAACTAGTAATAGTAGTATAATTAAAGAAAATAAATTATCGCAAGTAGTTAATAAGTTCAAGGATCTTAATGTTACTGAGTATGACAATAGAAAAAAACTTGGTAGAGATATATTAGATATTTTAGATTTAAATGATATTCCAGTAAGTGTTAAAAAGATTCAAGCGCATGGATATTGTGCAGTAAGTAACGGTAATAATAGCAATATAACAGAATATGTTTTAAACAGTGCAGATGTAAGAAGTGATAATTATAAAATTAAAACTGCTTTTCATGAAGCATATCACGCTAAAGCTAAAGGAATGGAAAGTGATTATTTCTATGTAAAGAAAGAATGGCTTCAAATTGAAGAAACATTTGCAGAAAGTTCATGCCATTACATGGTAAAGCAATTGGGGATAGATGAAGAAATCAGTCCATCATATTCTGAAAAGCTGGTTGAAATGTTACCAAGATTAAAGCAGCTAGATAAATTTAAAGATTGTGTTTCTATAGCTGATTTTGGAAAGATTGCATGGGAAGATAGGTTGAATGGAGTAGCGCCTAAATGGGCTCCTTTATATGATGAGTGTATGAAGGTAAAGCATGATTGGAAGAAGTATTCAATTCAGTATTTTGATTATATAAGTGATAATTTAGATGAGTTAGTAGATGTAATGTTGAACAATATGCCTCAATATAGAGAGTATAAAAAGAATATGATTATAGATTGTAAGTATGCCATGGATAGTTTAAGAAATGGACATAACGTAAATGACCAAAATGAAGCTATGGTGGTTAAAAATATAATAGCAATTGCTATGAATAGATTAGGAGTGAAGTAGTATGGTATATGTACCGAGTGTTTGGGTAAAGCATAATGAAAATAAGAAAAAAGTAACTTTAATATTAGAGAAGTTGGATTCTGATATAAAAGATGATGATCCATTTACTGAAGAAGATGCAATAAAAGAACTTGAGCAGATAGATGAACCAACAGTGGTTGAAAAATTGAAAAGCGGAACATTTAATTTTGGAGCATAAAACACTTACTTGTTAAAATCTTGTAAGTGTTTTAATTTGCCTTAAATTATGTGTTTATAAACCTATACAATAATAAACACTTGAAAATAATATAAAAATAACGTTTATAAAACTATTAAAAATAATTAATAAACGTTTGTAAAATGTCATTGACTTTTACAAACACTTTGGATTATAATTTAAACATAGATAGGGATATAAATTCTAGATATGGTTAGATTTTAATAGATTGAGGTGTTTGTAATGAAAAAGACTTATGCTTATGTAAGAGTATCAACAAAAGAACAAAGTTTAGATAGACAATTAGAAGCTATCAATGCATATTGCAAAGATAATAATATAGAAATAGATCAAGTAAGAGAAATAATACAAGAGAAAAAGTCAGGTAAAGATTTTAACAGGGAAAGATATATAGCATTAAAGGAAACTTTGCTCCGAGAAGGAGATACATTAATAATCAAAGAGCTTGATAGACTTGGAAGAGATATGGCCATGATAAAAGAAGAGTGGCAGGATCTTCAGAAAAAAGGTATAGAGATTGTAGTAATTGATACACCAATTTTAAATACTGTTGGAAAGACAGATTTAGAGAAAACATTAATAGCTAATATTGTATTTGAATTATTATCATATATGGCTGAAAAAGAAAGAGTTAAAATAAGGCAAAGACAAGCTGAAGGAATAGCAGCTATGAAGGTAGGAAAGAATGGTAAGAAAATATCATCAAAAACTAAAAAATATATAGGTAGGCCAGAAGCTGAATATCCTGTTAACTGGGAAGAAGGATATTCAAAGTGGAAAAGTAAAGAGATTACAGCAGTAAAAGCAATGGAGCTTATGAATTTAAAGAAAAATAGTTTTTATAAATTGGTTAAAAGATATGAAGAATCTAAATAGATATATAGGCACTTGGTTAAATACTAGGTGCTTTTATTATGCTTAAAATTAAGGAGGGAATGAAATGAATATACCAGATAAAGTAAAGATAGGAAATATAAATTATGAAATAGTTAAAACACAAAATGAGCTAATATTTGAAGATGAGCCAGTAGATGGGACAATATCATTTGAGGAAAGCAAGATTGAATTAAATACATCAAATAAAAGTAAACAATATATTGAAGAAACTTTTATACATGAAATGGTACATGGAATATTTAATTATATGGGAATTAATCAAAGTGAAAAGTTAGTTGATAAAGTAACCAAAGGATTTCATCAATTAGTTATAGATAATCCTGGTATATTTGAGAAAGATCCAAGAGATGAAAAGATTAATAAGTTTTCGATTAATTTAAAGAAAAGACTTGAACGTGTAACTGATAATTAGTTTAGGAGAAAAAACTATGTTTAATAAGATGTTAAAGAAGATTATTAAAAGAATTATTTCATCTAATATTAAATATCCAACAGATACAGTAATAATTTATAGATTAAATATACCAATTAAGTTAAGAGCTCTGAATGCTCAAGAAATAAGAGAAATTGGGGAAAAGAGCATAGATGATAGTGAATTTGTAGCTAAATTAATAGTTACTTCAACTACAAATTTTAATTGGGGAAGCCAAATATTATTAAATGCATTTAAATCATCTGATAGCAAAGAAGTTGTAATGAATATATTACTTGCTGGTGAGATGAAGTTCTTAGGAGAAAAGGTTATAAAGATAAGTAAATATTATATTTTAGTTGATAAAATACTAGAAACAATTAAAAAAGCATTTTTAAAGTCTTATAAATAAGGCTTTTTATTTTATTAAAAATTAGAAGGGAAGTAGTAAAAATGCCAAAGTTAAGTGAAATTTTAGGAGATTCATTCAATCAAATTCCAGAAGATTTAAGAAAAAAATATGAGAATGTCGATTTAGTGGACAGCTCAAATTATGTGGAGAAAAGGCAATATGATACTGCACAAACTACTATTAAGCAGTATGAAAAAGACATCCAAAAAAGAGATAAAGACTTAGAGGATCTTAGAGAGAAAGCTAAAGATAATGAGGAACTCACAAAAAAGATAGATGATCTTAAGATAGAAAATAAGAAAACAACTGATAATTATAAAGTTGAATTAGAAAAAATCAATTTTGAATACAGACTTGAAAAGAAGTTAGGCGATTATAATCCGCATAATGTAGATATCTTAAAGAAAGCTTTAGATTTAACCAAAATAAAGGCTGATGGTGATAACTTTATAGGATTAGAAGAGCAAATTAAATCTTTAAATGAAACTGATAAATATTTATTCAAAGAAACTACACAAACTGAAAAACCAAAAGGAACAGGGGTTATTATCGGAAGTAATTCTTCCGCTGATGATAAAGGGCCTAGCGGTATAGGAGCAATACTTGCTAAGACCAAGACAGAAAATGCAAATGCAGAAGCTCAAAACAAATTTTTCGCATAATTAAGGAGGATTAATTAAATATGAGTATGGAAGAAAAAGAAACCTACATGGGTGAGAATAAGTCAATATTAATGTATGCTCAAAATTTTCAAAACATAGCAATAAAAATGTCTAAAGCTGATGTTTCGAAATATCTAACAGCTGATGGAATTTTACCAGCAGGTACACCAGTTACAAAAGATGGAAAGGTTGTTGATGGTACTACCATAACAGGAGATAAGGCATTTGGTATAACTTATCGTAATGTTAACTTTAAGTATAGCAATGGGAATGAAAGCGTTCCTGTCACTATATTTGGGTTTGTTAAACTAAATGCAATGACTGCATTAGTTACTGATACAGTAAAAGCAGCTCTAAAAATGATTCAATTTTTATAAAAATAGGAGGAATGAAAGATGGATTGGAGAGAACTTATAAATTCAAAAGAAATTGCAACGTATATTACACAATTACCATTAGAAATGCTAATTGGTGAAGCTTTATTTCCTAGAAAGAAACAGGTAGGAATGGATTTAAAATATATTAAAGGGGCAAAGAAGAAGCCAGTAGTATTAAAACCAAGTGCTTTTGATGTAGCTGTTAAGAATAGAGCATTAAAGGCTGCAGTTGATGTTATTAAAAAGAGAATGCCATTTTTTAAGGAAAGCGTTACTGTAAATGAAGAGGATAGACAACAATTATTACTTGCTGCACAAGCAGAAAATGAACAATTATTACTTACAATAATAAGTGAGATCTATGATAACTATGTAAATTTAGTTGATGGTGGAGATTCTCAAATGGAAAGAATGAGAATGCAGGCACTAAGTGATGGTGTTATAAATATAGTTAGTGATGATGCAGATATTGTATTTGATTTTGGTATTCCAGAAAACCACAAAGAAGTGTTAATTGGTCCTGACTTATGGAGCAATCCTGATTCTGATATCATTGGAGATATCGAAAGATGGAAAACAATAATGAGAAATTCAGGATACGCTGTACCAACTAGAATGATATTAACAAGTAAAACTTTTGGATATATAGCAATAAATAAAGCAATTAAATTAGATATAGATAAAGATGGAAGAGTAATTCTTACAGATGAGATTATAAAGAATTATCTAAAAAACAAAGTGGGTATTTCTGTAGCAATTGTAAGTGGAACTTATAAATTAGAAGATGAAAGCGAAGAACAATATTATCCAGATAATAAAGTCACATTAATTCCTGATGGTAACTTAGGTTCAACTTATTATGGGACAACACCAGAAGAAGCTGATAAAATGTATGGATCAGATTTAGATTGTTCTATTGTTAGAACTGGTATTGCAGTTACAACAATGAGAAAACCAGATCCTGTAACGGTAGAAACTAAGGTATCACAGTTAGGTATGCCAAGTTTTGAAAGAGCGGATGAATGTTTCTTCGCTACAGTAGGATAAGGGAGTAATTAATAAATTACTCTCTATTTTTATTAAATGAAAGGATGAATAATTATGGCAGGTAAAAAAAATAAATCTAATGAAACAATGTATAATGCAGTAGCACTAAGATATATAAAATACGATGGAGAACGTATTGCACCAGGAACAGAATTTCTTGCTAAAGAATCAGATATTGAGGAATTAAAGGACAAGGAATGCGCTGAAATTAAGGATGCAGTTCAAAATAGTGATTCAAAGACTCCAGGAGAAGATGGAACAGGAAATGATGGAGAAGGTGCATAGTAATGGATGCTATTACACTAGATCCTATAGAACAATTAAAAATTAATCTTCAGGAAAAAGAGTATCCTTACTTTGTTGGAGATAATGATTTACAGAACTTACTCATAATGAATGGAAATAGTGTATCTAAAGCTAGTTGGAGAGGCTGTTTATTAAAAGCAGCTTCAGACGATGAAATTAAAGTTGGACCAATTGAGCAAAAATCATCTAATAGAGATTATTGGAATACTTTAGCTGCAATATATAAAGCTGATTATGATGCTGAAGTAGCTGAATTAAATCCTACAGTTACAACAGGATACAAAACATCTATGAGAAGATCTGATGGACAATGAGTAAGTTAAGAGCTAATAAGGTTATAAGAACAATTAATAAAGGTATAGCAAAAAATCCGACTGAAATAACATTTTCTAAAAAGATTAGGAAAATAGTAGATGGAGCTTTTCAAACTAATACAGATAATGCGACTATTACTGTTCTTATATATCTTGATGATGGTAGTAATCAAGCTAATATTAATTCAGGAACTCAAGGCACTTCATATTCAAGCAGTAGGTTTAAAATGATAGCAGATAAAGATGCTAATTTAGAAGTTAATCCTAAAGAAAAGGTTAAATTTGAAAATAACGGAATGAAATTTGAGATTAAAGCAGTATACCCACTAATTGCTGAAGATATAATATGTGGCTATATGTGTGATCTTGAAAGGATTGATTAGCATGGGATTTAAAGTTAATGATTTTATTGATAAGAAAATGGGTGGGATGCCTGTATTGCTTCAATACGGAATTACTCCTTTACTTGTCAATGAAGCAAAAAAAAAGGCTTATTGGAAAGATAGGAGTTCTCATGCTAGAAACTCTATAAACGGAGGAGCGGAAGGAGGAAACGGTGAGTTTACCTTATATTTAGCTCATGGAAGTGAATATGGAGGATGGCTTGAAGAAGGTACTGGTATATATGGACCTACTAAAAGAAAAATAGTACCAGTTAATAAGAAAATATTAAGTTGGGTTGATGAAGATGGTAAAAGACACTTTGCTAAAAGTGTTCAAGGAATAAAACCTATGCCAATTTTACATGATACACTAAACAACAATGAAAGCAATATAGCAAATAGAATAATTCAGTATTGGAGTGATTAGGCATGAGAGCAGGAATAAGAAAACAAATATTAAGTTTAGTTCCAGAGCTTAAAGATTGCTATGAACCTAATGTGCCTGATAAAACAACTGAAAAGCCTTATGCTGTAGTTGTGCAAGGCTCAGATGATGAAAAGGGAGAGGTAATAGGTTTTGAAAGAAGTATAGAAGTATGGATATATCAAGACAGAACCACTTTTAAGAGCTTAGATATACTGATGGATAAAGTAATAAAAGCTTTAGATATGCAATTAATAGAAGATGTAGATGCAAGTGAGGCTTTTACATGTAAATTCGGTGGAACAATAGGCCAAGATATTATAGATGAAGAGTGGGATGCTATAGCTAGAGGTTTAAAGTTTACAGTTATAGCATTACATGAAGAAGATGAAATAAATACTGATCCTTGGCTTGATGCTTTAGAAGAATATACTAAAGGAGTTACAAACCATACAGTATATTTGAATAATTGGAAAAAGAATTTTGAAGTACCTTCAATATTGTGGAGGGTTCAAAATCAAAAGAAAGAAAGAGAAAATTATGCTCTTATAAAAGAAAGTAAAACTCTTATATGTCATGTTGCTAGTAATAATAAAAATGAAATTAATAAATTACTAGAGGATATAGAAAATAGGCTTGTTTGTGATTTGAAAATTCCTTTAGATTTAGCTGATAGGAGATATCTGACATTAGAAAGCATAGATGAAGATAGAGAAGCTGATATGTTATCTAAGGGGCAATTAACAGTCAAGTTTTTTAGAAGAAAGATGATACAAATTAATGAAAAGCCTACTATCGATAAGACTCATAGTAGAGGAAACTTAAATAAGGAGTGATATTTTTGGAGGATGTCGAAGCGAATGTTTCAGGAATTTCCGATGAAAGTAATAATGTAAATTCAGAACCATATGACGCTACAGCAAATAATGAACAAAATCAATCTAAAGAAGAATCTAATATTAAGGAGGAAGCTATAGTGGCGAGTCAAACGATAGTAAATGATGAACCAACATACTCAATACAAGAATTCATAGATAATGGTGAAGCACTTGGCTACAAGAAAGAAGTAGTTGCAGGTGCTTTATTTAGTTGCAAAAAATCAGAACTTACAAAAACAGAATTTGAAGCAATGGTTCAAGAATTTTTAGGGAAGAAGGTTGAATAATGGCAACAGGTAACTGGGATGAAAAAAATAAGCCAACTATACCAGGGTGGTATAACAGATTTAAGAATAAGGCACAAGAAAGAATTGGTACAGGTATTCATGGCATTTTGGCTATGCCGGTTAAAGCTAATTGGGGGCCTGTTAAGACTGTTACAGCTATAACTGTAACATCAACATCAGAAAACACACTGAAGAAAACATTTGGAGAAGATTCTAATTATACTGCATATAGATTAGGAAAATTAGCTTTACTTGGCCAGCCTAAGGCGGTTTTATTTTATAGGCTTGTAGATGGTTCGCAAAAGACCGCTACTTTAACTCTTAAGAATAATGCATCAACACCTGCAGATGCAATTAAGCTTGAGACTAAGTATCCAACTACAAGAAAACTTAATGTTACGATTAAAAGTAATATAGCTGATTCATCTAAGGTAGATTTTATATTATATGAGGGGGCAACTCAGTTATTTTCTATGAGTGCAATAAGTGGCGCTATAGATGATATAATTTCAGCTATTAATTCAAATGTAGAAAATGAATATCTTATTGCAACTAAAATTTCAGGAGCTACAGGAACAATAGGTAATGTAGCAAATCAAGCTTTAACAGGTGGAAACGATGGTACAGCTGGAATAACAAATGCACACTATTTAGAAGCAATGAGTGCATTTGAAGGATATGGTATGGATGGATTCGCGTTAGATGGAATATCAGATCAATCACTTCAAGCAAGTGTAAAGGCTTGGGTAATTAAAAATAAAGAAGAAGGAACAAATATAATCGCTTTTGTAGGTGGTCCACAAAGCAATTACTCATTAGAACAGGCTAATAGCAGGTCAAAAGAGTTTAATCATGAAGATATAGTTAATGTATTTGCTACAAGTGCTAGTTATGATGGGAATATATATACGAGTGCAGAGGTAGCGGTTTATATAGCAGCGTTAGCAACAGCAGCAGGATTAAAAGATAGTATATGTAATGCGGTTACTATCTTTGATGATATACAACCTAGATTAAATAAAACGGATACAGCAGCAGCACTAGCAGCTGGAACGTTAGTATTAGCTAAAGATGCTGATGATGTTATTGTAGTTGACGATGTTAATACCTTTAAGAATTATACAGATGATAAGACAGAGGTATTTGGAAGTATAAGAGCAATAAAGTTTATGAATGCTGTAGATGGGGATACATCACTTAAAAGAAAAGACTTTAATGGTAAAACTACCAATGATGATACTGGCAGAGCATTAATAATTATAGCTTTAAAGCAATATTTTGAGACTTTAGTTGCAGCAGGTGTAATTAAAGATGATTTTACGGTTGAGATTGATACGGAATTACAAGCAAATGCCAAGTCAGATGAATTCTTTTGGAAATGGGATGCAACTTATCTTGATGTTATTAAAAGAGTTTATGGTACTGGAAATGTTACAAAATAGGAAAGGCAAGGTGATATAAATGAATGATGTATTAGATGCAAGCAGAGTTTGTTCTGGAACTTATGGCAAAATTTATCTTGATGGTAAATGGCATAACAACGTTAGTGAATGTACTGCCGATGTTGAAACAGATATGAAAGCAATTATTACATGTGGAAGTGAATGGGAAGATAATAAAGCTGGAGCTAAAAAAGGTTCAGGAACTATAAAAGGTTATAAAGTTACATCAGACATGATTAAACAAGGATTTAAGAAGTTTGAATTACTTGCAGAGCTAGACGATCCAGAAGCTTATGGAGCTGAAAGAATTAGATTAAAAAATTGTAAAGCTAGCAAAGTTAGTTTAGTTAACTTTAAAGCTGGTGATATCTGTGAAACAGAAACACCATTTGTATTTAGTGGATATGAGCTTGTAGATCCAATAGAAGCTGAATAAAATATAAGGCCAAGCAAGGGGCATTGTACCTTGCAATTATTATATAGTGAATTTTTAGGAGGAATTTTATTATGAAGAAAAATGAAAAAGACGAAGTATTAGCAATGAAAGAAGAGGATATATTAGCAAAATTACTTGAGACTCATGATGTTCCAGTGGCTATTATCCAAGTGCCAAGGTTAGGAGTAGAAATACAACTTAAAGGATTAACCGAAAAGGAAATTAGCAGATTAAGAGAAGAATGTACAACTAAACGAAAGATTAATGGAAGAAATGAGACTAAATTAAATAATGCTGACTTTGATGCTGCACTTATTGTTGGTGCTACAACTAACTTTAATTGGAATAATCCAAAGTTAATAGACCCACTTAATCTTAGTGATGGAAAAGCATATATAAGAAAAAAACTTTTAGCAGGTGAAATATCATTCTTAGCTAATAAAGTGCTGGAGTTAAGCGGATTTAATGATGAATTAGAGGAAAAAGAAGATATAAAAAACTAATAAGTTGGGGCGGAGATATAACCGCATTGTATAACTTATTTACAATGCATAATATCTGTCCTGACGAATTTTATGGAGTAGAGAGAAATGATATGGCTAGGAGATTAATCTTAGCTTTTTCTTCGTATGAGGTAGAGCAAAACAATAAAAGAGCTACCTCAAAAGCTGGGAGGTGATAATTCTGGCTAATAAAGAAGTATACAGGCTTGATATAAAAGTCGGAGTTTCAGGAGATTCGGAATCAAAAAGTAAACTTACTGCAGTAGAAAAAATGACTCAGCAGATACAAAAGAAAACAAAAGCATTAAGTAAAATAACTGCAAATGCCACTGCAAAGCTTAAAGATGAAGCTTCAAGTAAGATAGAAAAATTAGATTCTAAGGTTAACAAATTAAAGAGCACTAGTATGACTTTGACAGCAAAAATGAAAGATGAAGCCTCAGCAACAGTAGAAAAGATACAAAGCAAAACCAAAAAGGTAAAAGAGGCAAATGTAGTAGTTAAAGCTAAAGATGAAGCAAGTAAAGTTATAACCGGAATTGAGAATAAAATAAATGGATGGATTAAGACAGGAGCTAAAAAGGTAATATCTATTGGAACTGCAGGTGTAATAGCAGCAGGGGGAATAGGCCTTGGCACATCGATAAAAACTTACTCAGAATATGAAAAGGGATTATCTAATGTCAAGGCGGTAACCAATGCAACTAATTCACAAATGCAGCAGTTAGATACCGCAGCCAAAAAGTTTGGTTCTACAACTGCATGGAGTGCTAGGCATGTAACAGAAGCCGAAGAATTGCTAGGACAGGCAGGGTTTAGTGTTAATGAAACAATAAGTGCATTGCCAGGTTTATTAAATCTTGCAAGTGCTGGAGATCTTGACTTAGCATCAGCTACAGATATAGCATCAGGAACATTAAGAGCTTTTAATATAAATGCTAGTCAATCAGGTCATGTAGCAGATGTATTAGCTTTATCAGCTAGTGCTACAAACTCTGATGTATCAGATTTGGGTGAGACCATGAAATATGTTGCACCAGTATCTCAAGCCTTAGGAATAAGCTTAGAGGATACAGCTGCCGCAAGTGGATTGTTAAGCAATGCAAACATAAAAGGATCTCAAGCTGGTACTGTTTTAAGGCAGACAATGGCGAGGCTTGCAAGTCCAACCAAGGAAGCTTTGGGGTTAATGAAAAAGTATGGAATTAATGCCTTTGATAGTGCTGGCAATATGAAGCCTTTAAGTGGAGTTGTAGACAACTTAAACAGTTCTTTAGGTAAGTTAACAAGTCAGCAAAGAGCAGATGTTATAAGTACAATTTTTGGTACAGAATCTATGTCTGGAGTGCTCGCATTGATGAATCAAGGCGGTAAAAGTGTTAGTGAATTAAGTCAACAGCTTAAAGATGCTAATGGAGCTGCACAAAAAATGGCTGATACTAAACTAGATAACTTGCAAGGACAATGGATTAAGCTTAAAGCAGCAGTTGAACATATGCAAATTACTTTAGGTGAGAAATTAGCACCATATGCGAAGCAATTTGTAACATGGTTAACTGGTAAAATGCCAGCAATTACAGACAAGATTGTTGAAATGGTCGATTATGTAAGTAAACATACGGAAGAAATTAAATCATTAGCTGAAACCGTAATAGGGTTAGGTGTTGCGTTTACAGCTTTGAGTGCAGCAGGAAAGTTAGGTAACGCAATCTCAGGGATTAGCAGTCTAGTAGGGATATTTAAAGGAGCTAAGATATCTACAGAAGTGGCCGAAGCGGCTGGGGAGATTTCAAAGTTAGGTGTAATAGGCAAGTTATTACCAGCAATATTTACTCCAGCAGGTTTTGCAATAGCTGCATCAGTTGCACTTATTGGTACAGCAGCAATTGCACAAAGCGATCTTATGAAGAAAAGTGTTACAACTACTACAGAAGAATTAGGGCCTATGGAAAAAGTTATGAATGCATTAAATGGCCATATAAACAAGTCAAAGAAAGAAATGGTTGATGCAGGTCTCATTTATGATGGTTTTGGAGAAGGCATTTCAGATAGTTTCAAAAAAGGTGCTCAAGATGCATCAAAGAGTTTATTAGGAATTGAAATGGATATAAAAAGATTAACTAATAGCGGGAATATGGATGAATCTAGTCTTAATAAGTTAAAGAACTATGTAAATGATTATGCATATGAAAGTATTAATGCCATGAAAGATCAGAAATCTAAAATTCAGGGTGAATTTCAGAAAACTTTCAGTATAGATGGAGTTACAAGCGATACTGAACAAAAAGTTATGGATTCTTTAAACACTTATTTTGAAACAGGTATAAATAAAGAACTTGATATAAGAGATGGCATTTATCAATTTGCAAGTGATAAAATAAAAGAACATGGAACGCTTTTGGATGAAGATATTAAAGAAATACAAGACAGATTAGCTAAAGCGAAAGCTCTTGAGTTAGAATACACTAAAGCACAAAATGCTTATGATGTGGAATATTCGAAGAATCAATTTACAAATGATGCAAGCAGGGTAACTGGCATAGATGGTGCGAGTGAATTAATGCAGAATAGAGCGAAAGACCACCAAGATTCCTTAGATAAAATAGAAAATAATTATCAAGGTACATTAGCTTATTATGATTCGTTGTTATCAAATACAGATTTATCAGATCAGCAAAGAGAAGATTTTCAAAAAGGCAAAGATGAGGCAGGCAAAGCAAGAGACGAAGCACTAAAGAAAGCACAACTTGATTGGAAATCAGATCTTGAAACATTGTATAAAGCATATCCACAGGCACAAGGAATGTTTAATGAAAAAACTGGAGCTAAGTTTAGTGATGAAGATATAGTCGCACATAAGGGTACAGATTACTTAAAAAGCCATTTTCAAAACTTGGACCAAGTTACTCAAGAAGGTTGGTATAGGATTAAGAATACTACAAGTGGGGAAATGGAGGATATTTATGCTACAGTTGATAAAGATACTGGAGAAATCAATGGAGCATGGAGTAAAACTGCTGGATGGTCTGGTGGATATACTGATGAGCTGAAGCAAAAAGTAAAAGAGCTTGGGGAAACACATGAGTCAGAGAGAGTAAGAATACAAAATTCATTAAGTGCACTTACTGGCAGTACATTAGATTCTAATAATCAAGTAATTAGTTCAACAGGGAATGTAATTGGCCAATTAAAGGGTGTTCAAGGAGCTACAGATGGAGCAATAACAGGAATAATAGATATAAATGGAACACCTATGCAGATAACTTCCAATGCTTCAGGACAAATAACAACAATGCAACAATACAAAGGATCAATAGATGATATTCCACCTAATGCGGATGTTCATATTAATAGTAATGCTAGTGAAGCTACAAGTGAAGTAAGTGGATTAATTAGTGAAGCAGATAAAGCAGATGGAAAAACTATAACTATAACAACTATATTTAAAAAGATTACTCAGTGGTTTGATGAAAAATTTGCTAGTGCCACAGAAGCGATTAATGATCACAGTACAGCTTTGAATTATAAAGAGAATTATACAGGTACAGACAATGCTACTCCTGGGTTAAACTCTGTTGGAGAGAGAGGAATGGAACTAGTACTTGGTAGAAGATTTTATAACTTCAAAGGTGGGGAAAAGGTATTAAATAATAAAAAAACGGTTGATCTATTAAAAGCATCAGATCAATTTAATAATGAACCGTTTAAAGTTAAACAAGGACAATATCAACTTGCTATTCCTCAAATTGCTACCTCAAGTGGTGGAAACAATATTCGAGTTGATGTACAAAATAATTTTGATGGCAGTCAGAATATTGATGATATGATATCACAAGCAACACAGGAATTTGCTTATAAATTAAAAGAAGCTCTTACGACTATTAAAAAATAAATATATTTGTGGTATGATTTGGTATAAAGGGGGAATAAATTTGAAGAATATTATAAAAATTACATTATGCTTTAGCTTATTTATATTTATAGGAGTATTAGGAATTGGGTGTTCAACTAAACCTAAAGGAGATCCGTTAGAAGTTATAAATAATTATTATGAGAATGTAAAGAACCATAAGTCTGATGAATCTTATGAACTTTTGGCTAATGAAAATAAAGCTCAATTTGAAAAAGATGATTTTGTTAAACTACATAATCTAAGAATGCAATCAGCTCCGTTAAAAGAAACTAAAATAGAAAAAACAAATGAGTATAAAGATAAGGATATAAACGGTACTAGATATAAAAATGTTGAAGAATTTACTGTAACTGAAACTTTACACGATGCTTATGAAGATAAAGATGTGAACAATCAATATAAAAGATATGTTGTTGGCGAAGATGGCAATTGGAAAGTATGTAGTGCAGATGAAAAAACGGATATCAAAGAAGATATATCTAAAGAAATGGCTAGAGTTTCAAGAATGTATATAGATGGAAAAGGGCAAACAAAAGATTTAAATAAAGCTACATCAATATTAACAGAAGCAGTAAGTGTTAAACCTGAGTATGCTCAAACTTATTATATGTTAGGCACTACTCTATCCAAATTAGGAAGATATGATGAATCTATAAACAATATACAGGAATTTCTAAACAAAACAAGTGAGGATAAGGAAAAATCAGATGCATATAATGTTTTAGGAGTAGACTATGAATCGAAGAAAGATTATTCCAAAGCTAAGGATAATTATAATAAAGCTATTGAATTAGATAATAATAATCAATATGCAAAAACTAATTTAGAGAGAGTAAATAATTTAAGTAAGTTAGGATTTTAAAACTAAAATAATAAAAGCACCTATAATAAATTTATTGTAGGTGCTTTTATTATTACTTAATATTAGAATGGAGCTGAGATATTGGATGTATATTTAAAAGATGAATCAAAAAATTATACTTTGCAATTTCCTGTTAATCCACTAGATAAGTTATCTAATCCTAAAGAGAAAAAATATATAACTGCAGATATTATAGATTTTGGAGAAGTTGATATTTATCAAAAAGGAAGTAAAATAAGGGAAATAAGTTTCAATTCATTATTTCCAAAAGAATATGACTCCTATTGTAGATACGTTCCGAATATGATGCCTATTGATTATGTTAATACAATTCAGTTTTGGATAGATGCAGATGTACCAGTTAGGCTTATAATAACAGATTTAAATATAAATGAATTGGTTAATATAAGTAAGTTTGAACCAGAAGTACGAGGTGGAGAAGTAGATGATATTTACTTTAGTATTACTTTCAGGACCTATAGGGAATTGAAAATTGAAACAGTAAACAACTCTTCAAGTTCTTATTCAGGTGGACTTCAGGATAATAGGTCAGATAATAGTTCAAGTCAATATGTAGATGGAGATGTAGTCAAAGTAACTGCAAGTGCATTGAATGTAAGAGATGGTCCAGGAACTGATAATAATATTATTGGAATTGTTTATAATGGTGAACAATTAACTATATTCAGACAGTATGGCAATTGGGCCGATACCTATTTTGGGGATTGTGGAGGTTATGTATGCTTAGACTATGTAACAAAGGTGTGATTGTATGGAACTTGTTTTAAAAAATAAATATAAAATACAAATATTAAGTGAGTCTGTAACACTTAAAGAAGCTATAGATGGAATAGCTTATACATTAAATATATCTCTCATAGAAACTCAAGAGTTAGAAAGTATAGGTATTAATAAAGGGGATTCTATAGAGCTTTTTGATAATGAGTTTGGTAGTGGATCTTATACTCAAGTTTTTAACGGAATTATATGGGAGATAAATAAAAATAAAAAATCCAAGAAAATCACAATAACAGGAAAAGAAAGAACAGTTGTTATTGAAGAGTCTGAGGATGAATACTTGTGGAGTGATGGACAGACAGCGTCACAAAGGACTAAGATAATTTGTGATGATTGGGGAATACCTATAGGTGATCTTATAGAAACTGGAACTGGGTTAGCTAAAGATAAAAGAAAAGAGTCTTTATATGGAATGATAAAGAAAGACTTAAAAGAGACTGCTCAAAAAGGTGGAGATCTTTATAAACTAAGAATGAATACAAGTTTAGATATAATTAAGCTTGGCTCAAATGAAACTATTTATAAATTAGATAATATCATTGAAGAGTTAGAAGAAAAAGATAGCTTAGATGGTGCAGTAACTCAAGTTAAAGTACTTGGGAAAGAAGATACAAAGAAAAAAGGTAGAAAGAGTGAGTCTGATAGTTCTAGTAGTTCAAATGAGAAGGAGCTTGTATTATCTCCGATTATAGGTGTATTTAAAAAAGATACCGAAACCTATGGAACATTACAAAAAATAGTAGATGATGATAAAGTAGACGATTATGCTAAAGCACAAGCTAAAGCTAATTGTCTTTTTTCGTCTGGTGAATCAAGCAAAACAGTTAATTGCTGTAAAGACATAAATATTTTAAGAAGTGGAGATAAAGTCAGCATTTATGATGAAGAAGTTATTATAACTGACATTACTCATAATTTAGGTTCAGGAGGGAAAATGACTTTAACTGTCATGAAAATTGATGATGTAAGGAGGAAATTCTATAGTGAGTAATAATGATGGAGATGTATTTAATGAAATTAAAAGAATAATGGATAGTAACACACATGGAGCTATTAAAGGAGCTATAGAAGGAACTGGACTTACGTTAGGAAGCATAACTGAAACTGGCCTTAAGCTAGACAATTTTAAACATGAATTTACTGATTACATGGTTTTGGACTATTTAAAATTAGAAGATAACTATGCAACAGAATCAGCAGGTGATCCAAGTCATTTTCATGAAATTAAAACACCTAGTAATCTTACAAAGCTTAATATAGGAGATAAAGTTTTAGTTGCTCAATTTGGAGCTGATAATGTTGTTATAGGAAGGGTGATTTCAAATGGCTGATTTATTTCCAAGTGGAAGTTTACAATCCACTGGCTTAGGTAATAACGACCTAACCACTGAATTTAAAGGATCATATGCAATTAATTTTGATACTATGGAATTTATTAAAAATACTGATGGGACAATAAAGGTGCTTGATGCTTATGAAGCATATATTCAATGGTGTAAGTTGGCTATGATGACTGCCAGATATAAGTATAGAGCATATACCAGTAAGTTTGGTAGAGACATTATAGGTAAAATGATAGATCAAAAAGCCATGGAATTAGAAATTAAAAGAGTTACAACAGAGGCGTTAAAGGTTCATCCGATGACTGGGAGTGTAGATAATTTTGTATTTGCATGGGAAAATGGCGAAGTTTATTACACCTATGAAGTCACAGCTACAAGTGGGCAGAGCACAGTTATTTCAAATACAGAAAAAGTGGGGTGATTAAATGGTTGATTTAATTCTTCCGGATTTTATAACAGAAAGTGCCGAAGATATTCATGCTAGGATGATTGCTGAAGCTCCAGAGAAAATTTCAACTATTGAAGGTGATATGTTTTGGAATTCAACAAGTCCATCAGCTAAGGAAATAGCAAGAGCTAAAAATATAGCGCTTAAGAAAATTTTATATTCAAGGTTTCCTCAAACAGCTAATGATGGTGACTTAGATTATTGTGGCGAAGAATCAGGAGTTAAAAGAAATGATGCTGATTATGCAATACAAAAGATGTTATTTATAGGATTGGAAGGGACTCCAATAGAAAAAGGTAGAATAGTTTGCACAGAAGCTACAGAAGAAAATGCATCAATTGAGTTTAGTATTTTAGATACGGTTACTATAAATTCAACTGGCGAAGTTACTGTGAATGCAAAATGTACAATAGCGGGCACAATAGGAAATGTAGCTATAGGAGAAGTTAAAATATTAGCTAAATCTCTAAATGGAATTTCTAGTGTTTCAAATATAGAAATAATCCAAAAGGGCGTTGATAAAGAAGATAACGAAAGTTATAGACAACGAATATTAGAAAAAGACAGAAAGCCAATAACTAGTGGTAATAAATATCATTATGAGATGTGGGCTAAAGAAGTTGATGGAGTCGGAGCTGCTAAATGTATCCCTGTCCCTGGTAATGTAAAAGTAATAATTACAGATGTAAATAAACATGCAGCTACAGCCGAACTTATTCAAAAAGTTTATGATTATATAGATTCTGTAAGGCCAATTTTGGCAGGGACATTAACGGTTGTAAGTGCAGTTGAAAAGGCTATTAATGTGATAGCTAATGTACAATTAGTAAAAGGATATAATTTAGGTACTGCTCAGAAAGAATTTGGCGATTTACTTGATAATTATTTAAAAGAAGTTCCTTTTGATTCTGCTAATACTGCTAATAACTATGTAAGTATAGCAAAGGCAGGGAATTTGCTTTTTAATGTAACTGGTGTAATAGATCATGCTGATTTAAAAATTAATGGATTAACATCTAATATAAGTCTTGCAGATGAAGAAATTGCGGTTCTTGGAACTGTAAATTTAGGGGTGATGTAGTTGGAGGTAAGTAAATTTAATGAAAAGCTTAATAAAGTTGATAATAATATTTATGTTATAGAGGAAATTGTAACTCCAGTTAAGGGCATTTATGAAGCAGAGCTTATACATGATAATGCAAATCTTAGTACATTAAACGTGTATACAGGTGCTAAACTTACAGGAGATAAGATATCTAATTACTCAACTTCAACTCCAAGTTTAACTCCATGGAAAACAATAATTAAGATATTCAGTGATAAATCACCTTTGTATATTTCTTATGAAACTACAGGAGATCAAGTTGAAGCTGAAGATATAAACAATCTTCAAGATGCGGTTGTTGAAACTCAAGAAAGCCTTAATAGTGAAATTGATAGAGCTATAGGTGCCGAAAACACATTAACAACTAATTTGACCAATGAAGTTAATAGAGCTACATTAGCAGAGAACACTTTAAATAATAATCTTAATTCAGAAATAAATAGAGCTAAATCAGCTGAAAGTACTTTATCAACTAATCTTAACTCGGAAATTACTCGTGCAAAAAATTCAGAATCAGCATTAAATGATGCTTTGGCTGCTGAAGTTAATAGAGCTAAAGCTAGTGAAAATACTTTAAATGATAACATTAATGAAGAAAAAACAAGAGCTGCTAATGCTGAAAAATTCTTGACAGATAATCTTTCTAGTGAGGTTAATAGAGCAAAACAAACCGAAGATTCTATAAAAAGTGATATAAATGCTAATAGGTCTAATTGGAATGATGCTTATAACAAAAGACATGTGCATAATAACAAAGAAATTTTAGATGGATTAGGTAAAAATGTTGATGGTGATCTAACTTTTAATGGAGGAAAAATCGTAAGTACCACAGTTAATGGACTAACAGATGATGTTACTATTCAGGGTGGAAATAATATAACAATTGTAAAAGAAGGAAATTCCATTGTTGTATCTGCAGCTGGAGGACAGGAAAAGATAGTGACTAATACACCGATATCAATCTTGACAACTAATTGGACATTAGATACGACTGTAACTCCAAGTAGATATAATGTAACAATACAGCATAATTTAAATGATTCTAATATTTTAGTTGGCGTATATAATGGAACGAAAATGCTGGAAATGGTTGAGGTCCAGATAAAAGATGATAACTCAATTATTTTATATAATTATGAGGCTATAGACTGTAAAGTAATAATTAATTCTAGTGGACAACCAACTGAAGTTATAGATAATCTAGATTCTAGTGAATCTAATAAAGCTCTTTCAGCTAAGCAAGGAAAAATATTAAAAGAATTGATTAATTCAGTCGAGGGTGGGGTTTTAATTGGAGATACGTTAGCTAATGCACAGCCAATAAGTCTATTCATGAAAATAATAGGCTAGAAAGGAGATTGATATATGGACATAGATAAAATATTAAAAAAGATACTACAAATAGATGACTTAGTATCCCAAAAACATAGTCACTCCAATAAGAACATTCTAGATTCTATAACTCAAGCTTTAATTAACAATTGGAATAATGCCTATACACATATATCAGATACGGTAAAGCATATTACAAGCACAGAGCGTACTAATTGGAATGATGCTGATAGCAAAAAGCATGTTCACTCAAATAAATCCATTTTAGATAGTATTAGTCAAAGTAATCTAAATAACTGGGACGACAAGTATACCCAAAATGAAGTCGATAATAAAATAAGCCAGGTTGTTAGTAATATGGATTGGAAAGAATCTGTAGCAACGTATAATGATTTGGCTACTACTTATCCGAATTCAGAAGATGGATGGACAGCGAATACAAAAGATACGGACATTACTTACAGATATAATGGAAGTGCGTGGATACCTATATCTGCAAATTCAATACCTCTTGCAACTTCAAGTGTTGATGGTAAAATGTCTAAAGCTGATAAGTCTAAATTAGATGGTATTGCTGCTAATGCAAATAATTATGTGCATCCTGCTAATCATCTGGCTACTATGATAACAGAAGATACAACCCATAGATTTGCAACAGATACGGAAAAGTTAAATTGGAATACTGCATATACAAATAACCATATCCATAGCAATAAATCTATTTTAGATACAATTACGCAAGCATTAATTGATAATTGGAATAGCGCATATACACATATTAGTGATACAATCAGACACATTACCAGTGATGAAAGAACCTTATGGAATACTGTAAGTAATAAGATTGATAAAGTTACTGGAAAAAGTTTATCTACAAATGATTTTGATAATAGCTATAAAGCTAAAATTGATGGTATTAGTACTAATGCTAATAAAGTTGAAGTAAGTACAACCAATGGGAACATAAAAGTAGATGGTGCTGAAAAAACAGTTTATGTACATCCTAGTGGTACCAATCCACATGGCACAACTAAAGCTGATGTTGGATTATCTAATGTTGATAATACAAGTGATTTAAATAAACCTATTTCAACAGCGGTTCAAAGTGCTTTGAATGGTAAAGCAAATAGCTCTCATACTCATACAAAAGCAAATATAACAGACTTCCCTACTAGTTTACCAGCTAATGGCGGAATAGCGAGTATGTTAGGCAATGCTGTTCTAGTATCAGATTATAATACATTAATCCCGTCAGCAATAGCGCAGGGGACAATAACACCAATAAAGGCTAACAATACGGCTAATTCACCTTGGAGCAACACTACATCAGGATTTTTAATTCAAAGTAATGATAGTGATAGTTTTCATATCTTAATATTTAGAAGTGGCGGAGATGGTTGGGCTTATAGATCGTGTTATCAAAACGTGTGGGCTGGATGGAAAATATTCAGTGCTGATGGACATAGCCATGATGATAGATATTATACTGAAACTGAAGCTGATACAAAATTTGCGACTAAAGATGAAGTATCTACTGCAGGTTATGGAGATATGCTGAAGAGTGTTTATGATAAAAATGGTGATGGTGTTATAGATAATGCAGATACTGTAGATGGAAAACATGCTAGTGATTTTGCTCCTAGTGGGTATGGGTTAGGTGGAAAAGGCCAAAGATTAAATACAAGTACTGACTTGAATAATATAATAGCTAATGGTTGGTATGACGTGCAGAATCCTGTAAATGGGCCGTATACGAGTGGATGGTTTAACTTCATGGTTATATGTAGTGGAGATCAAAGTTATTTAACACAATTAGGTTTTGGAATGACTGTTAATATAGGACATGTTTATATAAGAACTAAGAATGGAAATTCATGGTCAGCATGGATAGAACTCTACTCAAATTCAGTTAAGCCAAGTGCATCAGATGTAGGATTAGGAAATGTAGATAATACAAGTGATTTAAATAAACCTATTTCAACAGCAGTTCAAACTGCTCTTAATGGTAAAGCAAATTCAAGTCATGATCATGATGGAAGATATTATACAGAATTGGAAATAAATGCTAAATTAGATGGAAAATCAGATACTACTCATACTCATAATTATGCGGGAAGTTCAAGTACAGGAGGGGCCGCCAATAATGCAGTGAAATTAGCTACTCCTAAAATTATATCATTAATAGGAGATGCTGTTGGTTCAGGTCCATTTGATGGAAGTGAAGATATTTCTATTTTAGTATCTAGTAGACAGATAGCATTTGTTGGATCAGATATAGATGCATCAAATGGTTGGTATAAAGTGGCTTCACAAATTTGTAGTGGATATGGAGACACTAACATTACATTTATGGTTACATCAACATATGCTAATTATAATTTCGGTATATTACAATTGCAAATTAGGTCAGATAATACTTCTATATCATGCAGAAGATTATCATGGATATCAAGGACTGGATTAGACACTAATCACTATATAGTGGTTATAAATGGAATGACATGGACACTTTATGTATACCAACCTAATACTCGATATGGAAGAATATGCTTTGAAATATTATCAAGTTCATGTATTAGTAGTAAATTGCAAACATGGGCACTAAATTTCTCAGATAATAATACTAAAGAGGCTACTAATCCAATAGCAACAGTTGCTAGTTCAGATGGAGCTATTGTTAATTATGCAAATTCTTCTGGTTTTGCAACTAAAGCAACTCAAGATTCTGACGGCAAACAGATTAATACTACTTATATTAAGAAAAATTGCACATGGAATGATTTAAAGGGGGTATAGGATATGGCAACTAGAAAAATACAAGTGACAGATTCTAGTGGTAATATTTATTATTTTGAAACTCAAAGTGATATTGTAAAAGTGACCTCCGATAAATTTGATAATGATAATGTTAAGGATGTATTAGAAGAGATAGAAGAAAAAACAGTTAAAAAGAAATGTACATGGAACGACTTGAAAGGGGTATAGTATGTATGGATCAAATCAATATGGATTAGTAAAATATGCTGAAAATACTATAACACCTGTAGATATAGAAAAATATAAAATTGATTTAACTAAATATGTACCACCATTTGTGATTGAAATTCCAGAAATGAAAGCTTCCTATGATGTGCAAGGCACTGAATTAGGAGGCTTTCTATATTATTCAGATGATGTAAAAAAGCAACTCCACATAGATACAGCTACATGGGGATTAGTTTACTGGGAAGAAAGATATGGAATTGAAACTAATTTAGATTTAAGTTATGAGCAAAGAAGAGAAATGGTAAAAGCCAAAAAAAGAGGTCAAGGTACAACGACTATGCAGATGATTAAGAATGTGGCTGAAGTCTTTAGTGGAGGTGAAGTTAATGTTATAGAGAATACTGGACCTTATATATTTACTATACAGTTTGTTGGAGTTAAAGGAATTCCACATAATATGCAAGCTTTTATAAATATGTTGGAAGACATTAAGCCAGCCCATTTAGGCTATGAGTTTAAATATACTTATACTGTTTGGAATTTCTTAAAAGAAAAGAAATTAACCTGGAATAATTCAAAAGCTAAAACATGGAATCAATTAAAAGTTTATGAATAAAGGAGAGTGATTAAATGTTAACTACAACTAATTATGGACTAAAGAAACCCGAAGGTACTGATGTAGTTGATATCCAAAATTTTAATGATAATGCTGACATTATAGATCAAGCTTTAAAAAAGCATGATTCATCATTGTCAGATATGGTGTATCAAACAGCAGGCGGATCTGCTACAGCAATAACACTTACAATTAAAGGAACGTTAATAAATGGATATCCAATAACTTTTATAGCAAGTGTAAACAATGGCGGAGCAGCAACCACTATAAATGGGAAAAAATTATATAAACCAGGAACAACAACATTGCCAAACCTAATATCAGGAAAAGCATATACAGTCTGGTATAATTCAACTGGAGATAGTGGTAATGGATGTTTTTTTATCAAAGCTAGTGCAGAGGGTGACGCTGATGTTTCTCATGTACTAGCAACTAAAAAATTCAGCAATGATAATGATACAGGATTAGTCGGAACAATGCCTAATAATGGAGCTATAGTTCAGTCATTGCCGATAAATGGTTCCTATACAATTCCTAAAGGATATCATGATGGAACTGGAAAAGTGACTCAAAGTATTCCAACAAAAGCTGGAACAACAATTAATCCTAGTACATCACAGCAAGTAATACCAGCAGGTCAATACTTGTCTGGTGATCAAACAATAGTAGCTATAACTGGAACAGCAACAGATGCAGATGTAGTAGCAGGTAAAACATATAATTCAGCAGCGGGTATATTACGTACTGGAAGTGCAACAATAGCAAGTTTAGGTGGAAGACAATTTAAAAGTGGTTCATTTGTTGGAAATCTTGGTGCAGTTACGGTAAACTTACCATTCAAACCTAGCATAGTGTATATGTATTGGAATTATTACGGTACTTTAATGAAGAGCGTTCTTTTTAGTGTCGTTGATCCCAATACGTTCTATAACCTGAGCGGAACTGGAACTTCAGTAGGTAGTGTTGGAAATAACTTTTTCACAAGAAACGAGACGAGCGATGCTACTTGGTATTGGTATGCTTGGGAATAAATTTAATTAAAAATAGGGAGTGAACAATTATGAAAACATTAGTGATATATGACAATGAAGGTTATATATACCTACAATTAACATCAGAGAACAATAGAATACCACAAGGAGGAATTAATTATTTAGAAGTCGAAGTTCCAGTGGGGAAATATATAAAAAGTATTGATGTCTCCATTACACCAAACGAACCAATATATGAAGATATGCCAAAAACAGATATAGAGAAACTACAAGAACAGGTAGAAAATTTAGCGCAAGCAAATGCAGAGCTAACAAGTATAGTAGCAATGGGAAAAAACAATGATTAGTATAATAAATTTAATTTTAAGGAGAGTGTTTAGAATGCAATTTAACAAAAATAGTGGATGTGTAAAAGTATGGGTAACATTAATAGTAGGAGGTACTTATGAATATAAAGATGTTCCCAATCTCTTAAATTTACAAGAGCAAGTAAAATTAGTTCTTGTGGATATGGGAGCTATTGAAGATACAACAGTAGAAAGTACTTCATCATAGGAAAATATGACATAGTAATTAAATAAAAAAATCAAAGCATGATTAGGGACTTTTAAGAGGTCTTTTTTTGTGCTTAATTTTATGCAAAATTTGAAACAAGGATGTGAACTATGGATAAATACGCTAAAAGTGGTTTCTTCACAACAATCGCAGTATTGGGTGGGTGTTTGGGGGATGTTTTAGGGGGATTAGATGTAAAATTAAAAGCTCTATTAATATGTATGATTTTAGATTATATAAGTGGTCTAATGGTAGCAGTAATTTTTAAAAATTCAACTAAAACAGAAACAGGAGGGGCACAAAGTCAGGCAGGATTCAAAGGGTTAGCTAAAAAGATATGTATTTTATTTCTTATCATGGGAGTTAATCTTATAGATCAAGTATTAAATACAAATGGTTTCTTTAGAAATGCTGCAGTAGTAGGATTTTTTGCAAATGAAATTATATCATTAGTTGAAAATGCTGGATTAATGGGTTTAAATGTTCCTCCAGCGATAAATGATGCAATAGACGTTTTAACAAAGAAAAAGAATAAAAGAGAAAATTAGGCAGTTTAGGCTGCCTTTTTTGATAAAAAATTTTAAGGAGATGTTTTAAACATGAATACAAATTTACAAAATCAAATTATCAATGAATTAATTATTATTGGTGGAATATTAGCTCCATTATTAGCAGCATTAAGAGCTATGTGGAAATCTAAATTAAATGAACTAGCAGAAAGTAAAATTAAATCAATTAAAAACGAGGATTTAAGAAATGCAGCTCAAGCTGCTTATGATACACTTCAAGATTTAATCCCTCAAGAAATCACTAATGCTGAAATAGCATTAAAACCAGCTATATTACAAGCTATTGCAGATGGTAAAGCCACTAAGGATGAGTTAGGCAAGTTGAATGATATTGTTAAGGATAAAGTATTATCACAGTTAACAGATGATGCTAAAAAAGCATTAGAAGCTAAAATACCTGATATTAATAGCTATTTAACAAGTAAGGTAGAAACAGTTTTATCTAAACTTAAACTTGATCCATCGAGTGTTGTATCTAAAACTATTATACCTGAGCCAAGCGAATCTAATAAAGAGCCACAAACAGTTAGCTTAGAGGAGTATCAAAAGCTATTAAATGAGAATGCTCAATTAATAGCTCAGGTAGAGTCAGCTAAAGCTATCTTTAATGGAGATAAGACAAATAATCAAAACATAGATATTTCAACTAATATAAATTCTAGTGAGGAATTAAAAGATACTTCAAAATCTGATGAAGTAGAAGCTTAACATTTAGAGTAGTATTAAAAGACTGCTCTTTTTATTTTATAAAGAAAGAGGTAGTAAAATGAGTTACATTAAAGGTATAGATATATCAAATAATAATGGAAGTATAGACTTTGGATCAGTTGCAGGTGATGGAGTACAATATGTTTATTTAAAGGCTACAGAGGGAGCTACATTCAAAGATAGCACAATGGAAGAGTTTTATTCTAAATGTAAAGAAAATGGACTAAAAGTTGGAGCTTATCATTTTCTAGTAGGAACTAGCACTCCTGAAGCACAGGCACAAAATTTTTATAAAAAAATTAAAGATTTTGAGTGGGATATGGTACCGATGATGGATATTGAAACTAAATTTCAAGGATTGGCCAACTATATAGAAAGATTTATTATTGAATTTAAGAAATTAAGTCCACTAGCATTAGGTATATATAGTTACACAAGTTTCTTAGATGCTATTGCAGATGCTGAAGGTATAATTAAAGATATGCCTTTCTGGGAAGCTAATTATAATGATGATCCATGGAATTTATCATCAAATTTCTTTACAAATAGAATAGGCCATCAATATACTGAAACAGGCCATATTAATGGTGTAAGTGAAGAATGCGATGTAAATTCATTTACTGAAGGAGTTTTATTGGATAATAGAACTATACCTGGAGAATGGATAATAAAAGATGGTAAGTGGTGGTATAGACATGAAGATGGAACATACACAGCTAACAACTGGGAATATATATCTGGTAAATGGTATTTCTTTGATGAAGAAGGATGGATGGCCTATGATTGGAAGAGGTATGGAGATAGTTGGTACTTGTTAGGTGATTCTAGTGATGGAGCTATGAAAATTGGATGGCAGAAGATAAATAATAATTGGTATTACTTTGATACGGATGGAGCTATGGTTACTGGATGGTTTAAGGTAGATGGATATGATTATTTAACTTACTCTACTGGTGAGCTTATCGCAGATATCGATATATATGGTTATCATTTCGATAAAGATGGCCATGCAACAAAATTAAATAGCTAATTATAAAAAACAAAAAGGCAGCAACCTAAGCTACCACCAATACATTTTGCAAAATTATTATAACCAAAGCTTTTCTTAAAAGTCAGTTTTTAAACAATATATCCCAATCAAACAATTATTTATCATAAGTGTTAATAATACTAAATTGACAAAAATATAAAACAATATACAATTATAGTATAAATGTAAATAAAGGGGAGATAATAATGTCGAAAATGACAAAATGTAAGACATGTGGGGCTGATATAGCTAAAAGTGCTAAAGCGTGTCCAAGCTGTGGAGCAAAAAATAAAAAGCCTATTTTTAAAAGAGGGTGGTTTGTATTCATTGCTTTAGTAGTAATAATAGTTGCTTTGGCATCAGGAGGAAACAAAGGCAAGAATGCAACAGATGAATCTCAAGAAACTACTAGTACATCAACCGCTAATACGAACAAAGACGAACCTAAACAAGAAAAGGCGAAAGATACTACAAATGATAATGTACCTAAAGAATATCAATCAGCATTAAAAAAAGCAAATATTTATGCTAATCAAATGAATCTATCTAAAAAAGGCTTATACGAGCAATTAACATCAGATGCGGGAGAAAAATTTCCTGAAGAAGCTGCACATTATGCTGTAGATAATGTAAAAGCAGATTGGAAAAAGAATGCATTAGCAAAAGCTAAAATATATCAGAATAAAATGAGTATGTCTAAGAGTGGTATACATGACCAACTAGTATCAGATGCGGGAGAAAAATTTACTGAAGAAGAAGCACAATATGCTGTAAATAATTTAGAAAATTAAAAATAATATAAATAATAATTATAGTAATAAAAAAGTATTTTATAGAAGCTAGGATTAATTTTCCTAGCTTTATTTTTAGTTCTAAATATGAAACTTGAATACTAAATTATAAGTTCTAAAAATAGAAATTAAATAAGTAATAGTTTTAGAACTTAATTAAAGTTGCACTTTTAGAACTACATATATTACTTAGGTACTATATTGATTAAATTTATAATAATTGCTCTATATTACCACTATAGGGTAAAAAAATAAGACTAGGATTTCTCTTAGTCTTTCTTTGTTTCCCATTTAATTTCATATCCAATTATATCAGCTATTTGTAATACTTCACCATATCTTAAAGTCTCATTATTGATTTTTTTACTTAAATTCTGCATTCCAAAATTAGTTCCATTAATTCTATTTAATTCCTCTTGAACTTTAGAAATATTCCAACCTGATTTAATAATATATGATTTTAAATCTTCTTTTATACCCATGATATCACCTCTAACTTAATTATAATATAAAGCATATAATTATTCAAATAAATATAATATTAAACTTTAAGGTTGAAAAATATATTGACAAATTATAATTCTAAGTATATTATTAAACTATAAAGTTGAATATTAACCAATTAAGAGTAATAAAAGAGGTGAAACCAAAATGACTAAGGATTATTTAAAATTTAGAAACTCAATCAAAAAAGATGAAAACTTATCTTTAGAAGAAGGATATATGCTAGAACTTATCTTTGATTATTACAACACGTCTTGTGGGTATGCATACCCGTCTTATGAAACACTCATGTCAGATTTAAAAACAAAAAGGAAAGCTAAAGTTTCTAAACTATTAAAATCTTTAGTTAAAAAAGGCTACATCTCAATAACAAAGGTTGGAAAGAAAAACACATATAAATTATTAAAATATCTATCTTTAAACAATCCTGTAGATAGTAACGGAAAGCCACCTATAGATGGTCAAATACATTATACAGATATTACTGATGAAGAAAAGGAAGTAATAGAACTTGGATTCACACAGAAGCAAGCTAAAAGCCTTTTACAAGTTGCTAAAGATAAAGTAGATAAAATAGTAAAAGCATTTAACTATGCGAAAGAAAAAGGTGCGGATAACATATATAGTTATACTCTATGGGCAATTAATAACATAAGTAAAATTAAAAATATTCTTAAACCTGTAGATAATGAAAATTGGAATCCAAAGACTAAGTTTGATAATTTTGAGCCAAGGCAATATAATTGGGATTCACTAGAAGAAAGATTATTAGGATGGGATGCATAATAGAAAGGATATGTTAAGTGATGGAAAGAATCGTTATAGATTATAGTAGGCATGATAATTTACGAGATAACTATTCAGATAAATATAAATTTGAAGCTCGTAAACTTATTGATAATATCAGTGATGAAATAAGAGCATTAAAAGATCTTAGTATAATAAGTTTATTTGCTGAAATGAAAGAAGTTAGATGGATAGAATCAGGAAAGATTGAACCTGTATATTCTTTAAATATAAATGAAAAGTATCTTTTGCAATTTAAAATTAATGAACTTATTAAAATAGGCGATGCGAAAAAAATAGCAAAAAGGTTAAATGAGATTATATCTAAAAAAACAAGTTATATAAAAAGGCAGCAGCTTTAAGCTACCACCACATCTAACAAATATAGTATAGCTTAAAGTTGCTTAATAATCAAGGAGGTTTTAATATGGATATTATAAACCAACTAAAGATTTTTACAGCACTTAGTGGCACTGCAATGGTAGGAGGAGAAGTATTGTCTTATTATATTAAACACTATATAAATAAGGCTGATAAACTTGCTACCGCATATGTAGACGATGGATTAGAATTAGAAGATATACTTGGAGAAGATGGGATAATATTATCTAAAGATTTGCAGCTAAAAGAAAAATATGATTTTGAAGGTTCTGTTACTTTCGGACCAACTGGATCAGGTAAAACAACAAGTGAATTTATACCTAATTTATTGAGTAATGATTTAAAAGGTTCAATTATAGTTACAGATCCAAAAGGGGAATTATTTAAATTAACTAGCAAATACCAAGAAAAAGTATGTAAGAGAAGAGTTTTGAAATTTAGTCCTTTAGAGCCAGATAAAAGTGAAAAATATAATTTGCTAACTTCATGTAAGGATAATTCTGAGGTTGTAGAGTTAGCAAGCACATTATTAATCAATGGGGCTTTAAGTATAGAACTAAGTACAGGGAAGAAGACTGGTGGTGCTGAATGGGTACAAATGGCTGAACCTTTGTTAGCTGCAGCTTTATTATATGCAAGAGATCAAGAATATCCTTTTAATAATATAGAGCTTGCATTTAAGCTTATTATAAATTTAGATACAGAACAGTTAGACATTTTATTTTCTCAATCGGACAATATAGATATAAGAACACAGTGGAGTATATTCAAAGTTGTAGGAAAAGCTGACAGAACTGAAGGGAGTATAAAAATAACATTAGCCAGTAATATGAAACTATTCACAGATTACAGAGTCAATATGACAGGAGCAGAAAGCACTTTTGATTTAGAGAGCTTTAGAAAAATTCCTACGATAATATATGTAACTTATCCTGAAAACAAGAGTAGCTATATAGGACCTTATATAGCTCCATTCTTTAGTCAAGCTATAAATAAACTATTAGATAATTATAATGATGAATCATTGCCTGTAACAACACTATTTGATGAATTCGGTAATATTGGTATGCTTAATAATATGAGCATCAATGTGGCTACAATAAGAAGTAGAAGAATTAGCATGAATATATGTTTACAATCCATAACGCAGCTATATCAAGTGTATGGAAGAGAAAACGCCAAGGCTATATTAAATAATCTTAAAACTAAAATAGTACTACCAGGGCTAAGTGATATTGATACTTTAAACTATATAAGTAGTTTGTGTGGAGATAAGGAAATAACCATATGTAATACCACTGTAAATAAGCAAAGCACTACACATAGTTATTCTAAGACAAAGGTTAAGTTATTTGAAAATAGTGAATTAAGGTGTCTAAAGGAAAATGAAATGCTAATGGTGATTTCTAATAAGCAGCCAGTAATCACCACTCAAAACAGATACTATGAAAATGAAAGGTATACTAGTAATATATTTAAAAATACTTCAAATATTCCTAGTTATAATACTAAGGATACTCAGATTTCGATAGATAGAAAGTTAAAGAATATGAAACTTCAACTCGAATTAGAGGATGATGTTGAAGATGCAGGAAAAGAATTATTCCAATAGTGAATACATTAAGGATGAATATAGAAATGAGAGACAAGAATTAGAAAAATACAACCAAAAGGTAACTGGAGCTAGTCCAATAAGATATTTTTGTGTATTTCGTGTAGGGAAGAAGATAAAGAATTTAAATCAAATTGAGATGTTTGAAAAACATATGAATAGAGAAATGAATGTTTTTAATGCAGATCCTACGCATAGAGATAAAAATAGAATTCTTATAGGAGATAAAAATGTCCATGAAAATGTAAAGAGATATATTTATGGTATAAAAATAAGAAGTAATGCAAATTTGGGAGTAGACTTAGTGCTAAGTGCAGGAAATAGATTTTATTATAACTTACCTAAAGAAGAGCAGGAGATATGGATACAAGAAAATATTAAGTTTTTAAAAGAAAATTTCGGTGATAATTGCATTTATGCTTGTCTTCATATGGATGAAACAACACCACATCTGCATGCTTTAATAGTTCCTAAGTTTTGGAATGAAGAAAAAAAGAGGTATGAATTATCTAGTAATAAATATTTTGATGGTATAGAAAAACTGAGAGATTGGCAGGATAAATATGCTGATCATATGAATAGTAAATTCAATAATCTTATTCGGGGGATTAGAGGTTCAAAGGCCAGGCATACAGATATAAAGACTTATTACAATTTGATAACAAAGAAACTTGATGTTATGAATGGCAACCAAATCGAAGCTTATGCCAAAAGAAATTTTCTGTTAGAAAAAAGACTTGAGGCGCTAGAATATACATTGGCTAGAATGAATGAGAATGGAGATACAGATAAACTATTAAGAAAAGTTAATAAGCTAGAGAAAAATAATAAGATCTATAAAGACACAATTAAGGAAATTAGTAAAAAGTACGGAATTAAGGAAAAAGAAATATTAGAGTTAGTAGATAAAGTGCAGGGGAAGAATAATAAAAGCGAGAGGGAAAAGTAAGTGAATAAATTATCAAATGTAATCTCCAAACTAACTTATAAATTAAGCGGCCATGAGCGTGAAAATGAATTAGAATACCAAGAATATCTAGAGTATTTACTAGATAAAGCTTATGAAGAAAATGATGATTTAAAAACGGAACTAAGAAATTATAAAAATGACTATTTAAGCACAGAGAATATCTTATTAAAAGAAAAGAACAATAAATTAGATAATTTATGTTCAAAACTTACGCAAGAAAACTCATGTATGGAAAAACATATTGATGAATTAGATGGAGAAGTTGAATCGCTTATAGATTTAAATTCTAAAAGTAATCAAGATTATATGGATTTGGAGAAGTATAACAAGGTGATTGAAGATTCTAATAAAAATCTATTGAAGAAAAATAAAATATATAAGGATGTAATAAATGTTCTATGCGAAAAATATAGTATAGATCATGAAGAAGTATTTGAGATTGTTGATACTATTAAAAATGATAAAAATAATGCTATTGAAATACAAAGATAATATTAGAATTTTATTGGAAGGCTTAGGCCTTCTTTTTTGAATAACGGAAAATAGAATGGAGTTTATCTTAATTTGATAATAGGCTATTATCACTATTATGTTAATGTTTTGATATACATAATGTTTATCCATAAATACTGCTAAAAAATTACATACTTACTACGGTTTTTTCACATTATGAAAAGTAAGCAAAGAATAGATAAACATAATAATTACTTTACAATATTAAAAAAGCTAACGCCTTCCAGTATAAATTCTTATGGCTACGCCACAAGAATTTATACTTCTAGTTGTTGACATAATAATTATTTGTTATAATACTAAAGACATTGTTATTATAAAAGTGGAGGAGATATAATGGATTTTAATATAGAAAAACTAGACGAATTAAATCACAGCAATAATAAAAAAGAATTCTTCTTTATTTCTACATTCGGTTGTCAAATGAATGAAGAAGATTCAGAGAAACTTTCAGGTATGCTTAAAAGGATGGGGTATGAAAATACTGAGAATAGAGACGAAGCATCTATAATTATATTTAATACCTGCTGTGTTAGAGAAAATGCAGAAAATAAGGTTTTTGGAAATCTTGGCGCTTTAAAAAAGCAAAAGGAAAAGAATCCTGATTTAGTTATTGGAATATGTGGATGTATGATGCAGCAAAAGGGGATGGCTGACGATATATTAAAGAGATTTCCATATGTAAACATAATATTTGGAACTCATAACTCGTATAAGTTTCCTGAATATTTAAATAGAGTTAAAACAGAAGGTGTTCAAATTAAAGAGATTATTGACAAGGAAACTGAAATAGTAGAGGGGATACCTATAGATCGAAAAAGTGATATTAAGGGCTTTGTAACTATTATGTATGGATGCAATAACTTTTGTACATATTGTATAGTTCCTTATGTTAGAGGTAGAGAAAGAAGCAGAAAGCCAGAAGATATAGTAAATGAAATAAAAGACATGGTAACAAGAGGGTATAAGGAAGTAACTCTTTTGGGACAAAATGTTAATTCGTATGGAAAAGGATTAGAAGAAAATATTACTTTTGCAGATCTTTTGAGAAAAGTTAATGAAATAGAGGGACTTGAAAGAATTAGATTTATGACTTCTCATCCAAAAGATTTAACTTTAGATGTTGTATATGCTATAAGAGATTGCGATAAAGTATGTGAGCAAATTCATTTACCAGTGCAAAGTGGTTCTGATAGAATTTTAAAAGAAATGAATAGACATTATACAAAGGAACAATACATCACATTGGCAAAAAAGATAAGAGCTGAAATTCCAGATGTAACATTTTCTACTGATATAATCGTTGGTTTCCCTGGAGAAACTGAAGAAGATTTTAGTGAAACATTAGAACTAGCTAAAGAAGTTCGATATGATGCTGCTTTCACATTTATTTATTCGAGAAGAAATCATACTCCAGCGGATAAAATGGAAAATCAGATACCAGATGAAATTAAACATGAACGTTTTAACAGATTAGTTGAGATAGTTAATGCAGGCATAGCTAAAGGAAATAAGGATGCAGAAGGAAAGACGTATGAAGTTTTGGTTGAAGGTTATAGTAAAAATGATGAGTCAAAACTAACAGGTAGAACTAGGAACGGAAGACTAGTTAACTTTGAGGGTGGGGAAGACCTAATAGGAAAATTAGTTAATGTAAAAATAGTTAAAGCTAATTCATTCTCTTTAATTGGAGAAGTTGAAAAGTAAAAAATAAATTTATGATTTAAATAAAATAAATTTAAAATAGTCTGTATAGATTCTTAATAGGAGAGGCGTTATAACTTACCCTAATAGATCATACAGACTATTTTCTTTAGTTGGTTAAAATAAAAATCTTATGAGTAAATACGAACATTTGTTCTGGAACTATAAAAATAGCATTTTTGTTCAGTATACCTATTATTGCTTTTATAATTTGAAAAAAATATAGATTATAGGTTTAAAGAACTTTAATGTGGGATTTATCACATAATAAAAACAAAAAATATTTCATGTTGTGATGATATCTTGTGGAATAAATGCCATTTTTATCATCTGAGAACGTTTGTTCTGTGAATTATAAGAATTAATTTGTTATTTTTTAAAATATATAGATAAACAGCTTAAGAATTAGATTTATTAGATGAATATATTTTCAAATTTGCTAAGACTTTAAGTTTGTATATTCACAAGAAATCATAAATATATTTGTGGAGAAAACATTTGAAAATGAGCTTTTTAAGGTTCTTAGCTGTAGGTTGTTCCAGCTTAGCTTGTCAAACCGAAAGTTGGAACATGCTAAAGCGGCTACAACCTGCTGCTTAGAACCTTAAGCGATATTTTCATAGCTTTTCGGAACAAAATATTTATGATTTCGGTAAGTTATCACATAAATTTAGTTTTAGAGTTGGATATCTATAAAGAAGTTAAACTTATATTTGATTTTAGCAATTGTTTAATTAGTTTTAATTATATCTACAAATGAACATTCTATTGCTTTTTTTAGATCATTAGGATTCATTTCTATTTGGGAACCTATTTTTCCTCCACTAAATACAATTGTATCAAATAATAATGCGTTTTCTTGAATAAAAGTTTTGAATATCTTTTTCATACCGAGTGGGGAACAGCCACCTCTAATGTATCCTGTTACTTTGTTTATATCTTTAACGTGAATCATTTCTATATTTTTTTCACCTGCTATTTTGCTGGCTTTTTTCATGTCTAATTCTTCAGCAACTGGAATAACAAAAACATAAAATTCTTTAGAATGACCTTGAGTTACTAAAGTTTTAAAAACTTGATTAACGTCTTTTTCTATTTTGTGTGCAACTGCAATACCATCTATCTTACCATCATTATTTTCGTAGCTGTGAGTTGTGTAATTTATTTTGTTGTTATCTAGAATTCTCATAGCATTAGTTTTTCCTTTTCCTTGAGCCATAATTTTAACATTCCTCCGTAAGTTTTAATTTATATTCACTACTAATGATTAGTGACATTATTTATTTAAATTATATCATAAAAGCAGATATAGTTTTTTGTTTTAAGATTATTTCTATATTTGAATTTTAGATACAAAAATCATCTAAATTTGATTAAAAACTGAGTTTGATTAATATGAATTTGAACTTTTGTTAAATGTAGAAAATATAGTATCGAATAACGTTCGAATTTATTTTTTTGTCAGAATCGAATAGTATTTAATGGAAATATAATTGTGAAAATATGAGAGAAAACAGTGCGGTGATAATTATTATCAATGTGTGGAGAAAAAGAAAAAAACTTAATAGTGTTTAAAATTAATTTTATTATATGAAAATCATTCGTTTTTTTATTTTAAATAAAATTAAAAAATATTCCTTTGGAATTTATGGTTGAAGTTATAAATTTTGATTAAGTTTTAATAATCAAAAGTGTTTGGAGAATTGAATCGTAAAAGCTTATCATAAAGTATTGATGATAAATAGTTTTTAATAAGAAAGCATAGGAATAATTCTGATATTGATTTAAATGCAAAGACTAAAATTATAATAAAATCATTTAAATTATAATAAAAATAGCTAATAATTATTTCGCTAAATATACATTTAGCGAAATAATTGCATAAATTTATGATATTTGATATAATATTTTTAACTTAGTATAAAATTACTTTATTAGAATAAATTTTATCAATGATGATTTAAATTATTAATATCGTAACTTAATTAATAAGAAATTTATAAATAATGCAGGTGAAAAAATGAAATACGATATCCAGGTTCTTAAGAATAATAATCTGCCAGAAAGTTTAGTTGATTTTTTAAATTATTTAGAAACAATTAAAAGTACATCTATAAACACAATTGATGGATATAGAATAGATTTGACTATATTTTTTAGATTTATGATGATTTATAAAGGAAAAGTAAATTCTGACTCTGTTGAGTTTGAAGATATAGATATAAGTGTTATAGATGATGAATTTTTAAGGGGCATAAAACTTAGAGATTTGTATGCGTTCCTTTCTTTCACGGAGAAATACAGAGACAATAGTTCGTATGCTAGAGCCAGAAAAGTTGCTACTTTAAAATCTTTTTTTAAGTTTCTTTTTGGGAAAGCTAAAGCGATCACAGAGAATCCTGCTTTAGAGTTAGAATCGCCTAAAATAAATAAGCGTCATCCTGTATACCTTACTCTAAATCAAAGCATTCATCTATTGGAGTCTTTAAATAAAAATGATAAAAACTACTCCAGAGACTATTGTATTTTGATGTTCTTTTTGAATTGCGGAATGAGACTTTCGGAACTCTGTAGTATTCAAATTGATAAAATTAGAGATGATACTCTTACTATCATAGGTAAAGGAAATAAAGAAAGAACCGTTTATTTAAATGATGCATGCCTCAAAGCTTTAGCAAATTATTTAAATGTACGAGATGACTCTAAAGCTTTACCAGAAAACAAAAAGTTTTTATTTTTATCATCTAGAAATGTTCCTATAAATAAACGTACGGTTGAGATAATGATAAAAAAACATATAACAAATGCAGGGTTAACTGATGATAAATATACTCCACACAAGTTGAGACACACTGCAGCAACTCTTATGTATAAGTACGGAAACGTAGATATAAGAAGTTTGCAAAGTATATTGGGTCATACAAATATTTCGACCACTCAAATTTATACGCATGTTGATGATGATTCGTTGAGAGATGCTGTAAAATCAAATCCTCTTTCAAAATTGTAAAGTTTTATTATTAAAATTTATAATAAAAGGTTTCTACTACTCTCCTACTATGCTTTGGTATTGCTTAAATTAAAAAAATAAAAGGTTACTTTATTTTCTATCGTAACCTTTTTGTGCTTAATATAAATATTTTTAGTGTTGTGGTCTTAGTGTGTTTCCGTACATTTTTCCAAACTCGTCAACATATGCAGGTTCTTTTCCTTCATAAACGATAAGAGTATTTCCTTTTCTGTAATAATAAGGGCTCGTATTGCTATTTGCATTATTGCTGCTAGCATTCATTCCGTTTGGTGCGATTCTATTGATAGCCCATTCTAGCTCTGTTGGAGAATTATACTCGTATATTCTAACTACATCTCCACCTAATAAATAATCTGTTTCATTTCCTTTAAAATAATCATTTTTATTAGTGCTAGTTGATTCTTTAACATCATATCCGGCATTTGTGAAATCGTTTTTAAAGTCGGCGGCTCTGTATGTTGTATCATTAGTAGTTAGCCCTGTTCTGTCCCTCGTAGCATCTGAAGTCGATCCGGCTACGTTGTTTTGGTTAGTATCTCCTACTGCATTATTTTGATTGGTATTCCCTCCTGTAGTTCCATTTCCTGTTCCGCCAATTCCATCCGATGAACTTCCATTATTAGAAGTTCCGCCTTGCATATTTCCGCTAGTTCCACCTTGCATGTTTCCGTCAGTACCATTTTGAAAATTATTAGCACCAGTACCTGTTCCATCTACACTTCCACTTCTAATGCCATCGTTTGTTATGTCGTTTTGTCTAGTGGCATCATTATTTGTTCTTGACATGTTACCACACCCAAACAAAGATATTGAAACCAAAAGAATTGCTGTCAAATTCAACGCTAAAATAGATTTTCGCTTCATAATAATTCATCCTTTCTTGTGAAATCTTCTACGAAATTATTATGTGAAATAAAGCGAAAATCTATGCATTTCTTTATTGTAGTCTACAAGCTTCTTTTATTTAATTGATTTTTTTAATCTTCTAACTCCAGGATAGACTTCTTCTGTCATTTCATCGAGTACCATATCATCAGCCAAACTGATTTCATCTAAATATTCAATATGATCAAAAGCATCTTCGTAAGCACTGTCTTCAAGATTAAAATCATTTAAGTCAATGTCATTTGATGTTTTTGCAAACTTATTATATATAGATTTTAAATCTAATTTATCTTCGTTAATTTCATGTAATTCATCTTCGTTTAAGGATGCTTTCAAGTCATTTAAAAATTCTTCTTCTAGTAATTCATTTTCTTCTTGTGTTTTCGCAATGTCTTCTATTTTAATGGCTTTTGTATCTATGCCGTTCATTTGCAAACACTTACCACAATTATCACATATTTTATTTTCATAGATATCGCAATAATCATCATCAGTATATTTATATGTCATTTAAAACACCTCATTTTTTTATTATGGAAACTTAATTATATCAAAAACAATAAATTAAATCAAATTTTTTATCGAAGATAAATATCTAATAAAGAATAAAATAATTTAACATAGATAAATTATTTTATTCGATCTAATTGTTCAATCTAAATTATATCATCCCATTCTATATATTTACTAAGTATACCAACAGCTTTTTCTAAGTAAGTCTTTTCAACTTCAGTAAATCTTTCGAATTCTTCACTATCCAAGTCTAAAACTCCAATAAGATTTTCTTCTTTAATTATAGGAATGACTATTTCTGAATTTGAGGCAGCATCACACGCTATATGCCCCTCAAAATTATGTACATCTTTAACAAGTAAAGTTTCTTTTTCTAATGCAGCTTTTCCACATACCCCCTTCCCTATTTCAATTTTTGTACAAGCAGGCATTCCTTGGAATGGTCCTAATACAAGAGTATTATTTTTAACCAAATAGAATCCACACCAATTTATTCTATCTATAAGGGCATTAATTAATGCTGATGCATTACAAAGCTTTGTTATTGGAGAATCTTCATCTCCTTGAATCAAACCTTCAAGCATTATAAGCATGTTGTCTAATTTACTTTCTGTACTCATGCCTTCAAAAATTTTAATATCAAACATATCTACTACCGCCTCACTTTGAAACTATTGTTCCAAAAAAATTATTTTATAACTTTAGTTATTCTACTATAAAATAATACTACCATTTTTAATTAATTGGAATACTTAGTTAATATATTGTATTGCAATTTAGTGTTGTATCTAAACCAAATACATACTACCTATAAACACTTTAGAACACAAGTTTGCTATGTTATATAGTATATGTTATAATTATTAGAAGAATAGTGAGGTGTTTGTAATGTCAGACGAAAAAGATAAGCAATCAGAGATATATGAATTTTTAAAAAGTTATACAGAGAGCAAAGGTTATCCACCTTCAGTAAGAGAAATTTGCGAAGCAGTCTCTTTAAGGTCAACTTCAACTGTTCATGGACATTTAAAAAGATTAGAGAAAAAGGGAATGATTAAAAGAGACCCTTCTAAACCAAGGGCTTTAGAAATAGCAGAACTTTCAATGCCGAAAAAAGAAATGATTAACATTCCTATTATAGGCAAAATTACAGCAGGTTCTCCAATACTTGCAACTGAAAACATAGAAGACACATTTACGCTTCCATTGGATTTTATAAAACATGATAGAGAATTGTTTATGCTGCGTGTTTCTGGTGAAAGTATGGTTAATGCAGGTATTAGAGATAATGATTTAGCTATTATAGAAAGTGCACAAACAGCGATAAATGGTGATATAGTAGTAGCTTTAATAGAAGATAGTGCTACAATTAAAAGATTTTTTAAAGAAAAAGATTATATTAGACTTCAACCAGAAAATGATGCTATGGATCCTATAATAGTAGATGATTGCATGATTTTAGGAAAACTTGTAGGTATATTCAGATCTTTTTAAACAAATTACTTTGTTATTGATTTCGAAATTATATTATAAGATAGTAAATTAATAGACTATTAAATTTTATGATCTATAAAATTTAATAGTCTATTTTTAATTTTATGCCCACTTACATATTGGGAAGCTAGTGATAAATTAGTGATATTATTTATCCACTTCTAATACTTTGCTCAACCCAATAAGTATTCCGATTTTCCCATGATCAAAGTTTAATCCGCCTTGAATATATGCTATATATGGCTCTCTAACTGGTCCGTCAGCTGATAATTCGATTGTTGAACCTGAAATAAATGCTCCAGCAGCCATTACAATTTCGCTATCATATCCAGGCATTGCCCATGGCTCGCACACTGCAAATGCATCTATAGGAGATCCGGCTTGTATACCACTACAAAAATTAATTAATTTTTTAGCATCGCCAAATTCAATTGCTTGAATTATATCAGTTCTTTTATCTGTTGATGAAGGAAATACCTTAAATCCTGCAATTTCCATTACACGAGCGCAGAATATTGCTGTTTTTACAGCTTCTATGGCTACGTGAGGAGCAGAGAACAATCCTTGATATAAACTTCTCATAAGTCCATATGTAGCGCCATATTCGCCTCCTACACCTGGTACAGTCATTCTATTAGCAGCTGCATCAACATACTGTCTCTTTCCAACGATATATCCTCCACCTGGAGCAATACCTCCACCTATATTCTTCATAAGTGATCCAGCCATTATATCTGCGCCATATTCTGTAGGTTCAACAGGTTCAATAAATTCTCCATAACAATTATCCACAAATATAATTACATCTTCTCGTATTTCTCTTATATGTCTAATAACTTCAGCGATTTCAGAAACTAGAAAAGATTTTCTTGAAGCATAACCAGTGCTTCTTTGAATATGTATAAGTCTAATACTTGGATCATTTCTCAAAGCTTCTTGAATTTTATCAAATTGAAATTTACCTTTAGTATCTAAATCTACTATATCAGTTTTAATTCCATATTGATCTAATGAACCGGCGTTTTTCTTCTCTGATAGTCCAAGAACCCCAAGCAAAGTATCATAAGGAAGTCCTGAAACACATAAGATCTTATCTCCAGGCCTAACATTACCAGCGATAGCGCATCCAATAGCATGTGTACCACTAACAAAATGTGGACGGACAAGTCCAGCTTCAGTATTAAAGATATTAGCATATACTTTATCTAATGAGTCACGCCCTAAATCATCAAGTCCATAACCTGTAGTGTTTGTAAAGTGAGAGTCGCTAATCTTTTCTAATTGAAATGCTTTCAGTACTTTAAGTTGATTAAATTCTCTAATTTCATCATATTCCTTAAATTGAGCTTCAGTATCATATAAAGCCTGTCTATATATTTCAAATGTCCTTTCACTAATATTATAGTTCTTAATTAAAAATTCTTCTGTCTTTTTTAACATATCTAAGTCTCATCCTCCAAAGTTTAGAAATACTCAAAAATAAATAGGCAAAAATGCCTATTTACTAAGTAGTTTCGTATTCGTTATCTGCAAATAAAATTGGTTTAGTTGGCGTTATAGTTGATATTGCATGCTTATATATAAGCATTTGCTTATTATCGCAATCCAAAATAACAGTGAAATTATCAAAACCCTTTACAGTACCTTTTAACTGGAATCCATTTACTAAGTGTATTATTATTTGTATTTTATTTTTTCTTGCATTATTTAGAAATATATCTTGTAGGTTGTTTTGTTGCTTATTGACCAAAATATAACACCTCCATAAGTGATTTTATTACTAATATTATAACGCTAGTTCTTTATTATGTCATTAATAACTTTATCTAAAATTTCATCATCACTCATAATATCCTTATCTAAAAATATACATCTTTTATCACGTCTAAACCATGTAAGTTGCCTTTTAGCATAATTTCGAGATCCTTGTTTTATCATATCTATTGCTTTATCTAGGGTTATTTTACCCTCTAGATAATATAATATCTCTTTGTATCCTATCCCCTGCATAGATTGAATATCTGAATTATATCCCATTTCTTTTAATCTTATGCATTCATTTAGCAATCCCTTTTCCATCATTAAATCAACTCTTTTATTGATTCTATCATATAATTTTTCTCTATTCATAGTTAGTACGTAATAATATACATCATATTCACTATTATAAAAATCCAATCCAACATTATATGAGCTAAAAGGCTTATTAGTAAGTTTAAAAACCTCTAACGCTCTGATAACTCGTTTTCTATTGTTAGCATGAATTTCTTTGTAACTTATAGGATCAATATCTTTAAGCATTTCATGTATATATTCATTACCCTTTTCTAATGCTAAATTTTCTAGATATTCTCTATAACTTTCATCTTTTTCTGCTTCTGTGAAAGTCATGTTACAAGTTAATGAATTAATATATAAACCTGTTCCTCCTGATATTATTGGAAATTTTCCGTTACATATAATTTTTTCTAATGCTTCTTCACCAAGTTGCTTAAAATCTGCTACTGAAAAAGGAATGTCAGGTTCTATTGCATCAATTAAGTAATGCTTTATCCCGTTCATTTCATCTTTAGTTACCTTTGCAGAACCTATATCCATATATTTATAGATTTGCATAGAATCAGCTGAAATAATTTCTCCATTTAAATTTTTGGCTAATTTTATTGAAAGATCAGTTTTTCCTACTGCAGTAGGGCCACCAATAACTAATAATTTTTGCTTCATTATTTTATCCCCTCGTTAATAATTTTAAAGTTTATATTCATCTATAATAATATAAAAGTATTATATTATTCTTTTAAATTTCTTATCAATGTCTATACTTGTAAATTTTATTATTACAGGCCTACCGTGTGGACAGTGAAAAGGATCATCTATATATCTTAAATCTTCAATTAATTTAATCATCTCATTCATTTCTAATTTATCATTTCCTTTAATAGCTGCTTTACATGCTTTAGTTGCAATAGCATTATGTTTTACTTCACTTGTTTTGCCGTTTCCTAAATTTTTTAAATTATCAAGTATATCTAGGAACAAGTTTTTAGGATTAAGTCGTCCTAAGAAGTACGGAACTTCTTTTAAAGATAATGAACTTCCACCAAACTCTTCTAATAAAAAACCAGCCTCTCTAAATATGTCTTTATTCTCTTCAAAATAAGAATAATCATCAATACTCAAATCAATTATACTTGGAACAATAAGAGGTTGAATTATAATAGTTCCTTCTTCAATTTCTTTAAGATATTTTTCAAATAATATTTTTTCATGAGCAGCATGCTGATCAATCATGTATAAGGTACCGTCATACTCTCCTAATATATAAGTTTTATTATATTGACCTATTATAGTAATTGGTGGAAACTTAGCAATAGGATTTGGTTTAATATTTTCGTATTTGTTTTCTATAGGTTCAGAATTAGATTTTATTTCATCTTCATCATTGTCATTATAATCATCAACCAAATTTTCTATATATGAATTAGGTTTAAGATCTACAGGAATACTTATAGGCTCCTTATTTTCCTCGTTATAATCAGCACTTTCCTCAACTATTGTTGTTTTATTAATATTATTCAAACTTGGATCATATACACTTTTAAAGCTACTCTCGTTATTAGCCTTGAGGTCTTTTCCTTGAGACATTAAAGTCTTTGCTGCAGAACTTGCAAATTTAACCTTTTCTTCTTCTTCTTTTATTTTAAAAGTAATCTCCTCAAATGTTGGTATTGGCTCTTTTTTTATACTTTCTTCTTCTTTTATCGCAAAAGTCTCAAAAACTTCATTTTTTAATGCAGTATGAACTGCTCCAAAGATCTTTTTAAATATCATTCTTTCATCATTAAATTTTATTTCAGCCTTTGTTGGATGAATATTAACATCTACATATTCAGGATATACTTCTATAAATAATATAAAGAACGGAAATTTATTTACTGTTGAAAATGACTTAAATGCTTGCTCTACAGCTATTGCTAACGCCCTATTTTTTATGTATCTTTTATTTACGAAAATACTTTGATTATTTCTTGATCCTCTAGCTATTTCCTCAGTTCCTACATAGCCATAAACAGTTATTAAATCGGAACTATCACTAAAGTAAAGTATATTATCTGTTATAGATTTACCATATATAGTTCTTATTACATCCTTAAGATCTCCATTACCAAAGGTATGTAATACTTTTTTGTGATTATTATACAATTTAAAACTTATTTTAGGATTTGCAAGTGATAATCTTGTTACTATATCATTTATTAATGAACTCTCTTTTGATACAGATTTTAAGAACTTCTTCCTAGCAGGAACATTAAAGAATAGATCTTGCACTTCTATTATAGTACCTTTATTTATTCCACACTCTGTTACTTCTGATGCTTTACCGCCTTCAATAGATATTTCATACCCAAAAGCTTCTTTATCCTGCTTAGACTTTAAATTAACTTTACCTACAGATGCTATAGATGGCAGTGCTTCGCCTCTGAATCCAAGAGTATGTATATTATAAATATCTTCTGACTCTTGTATCTTGCTTGTAGCATGCGGAAGAAATGCTTTTGCTATATCATCCTTATAAATCCCGCCTCCATCATCTATTATTCTAATAAGAGAAATTCCACCTTCTTCTATTTCAATGATTATGTTCGTAGAATTTGCATCAATTGAATTTTCAATCAATTCTTTGACTACTGACGCAGGTCTTTCCACAACTTCTCCTGCTGCAATTTTATTTGCTGTGTCTTCGTTTAATATATTTATTCTCTTCAAGATGCCTTTTCCTCCTTTCAATGCTTATGGGCGTAAAATGTAAATGAGAAAATCACGTTCAAATAAGCCTTCCTAATGAACACATTAACTTATTTCTAATACATTGTTATTATTGCATACTTGTTTAATATATTCAATAATATTGAAATACTGGTATAGGAATGACCTACAATTCTTATATATCTTTTTGAATATGATTTTTATTGTATACTCTAAATGATTTTAGTATTTCTATTAATATTTCCATTAGAACAATATTATATTTAATTTACATATAAGTAACAATATAAATACAAAATATATTTACAATAAATAATATTTGCTGTTAATATGGTTAAGCTAATATTAGAAATTAAATATTTTCTATAAGGAGGCTTTACTATGAATGATAAAGAATTCTATAATTCAACTAAAAGTGTATCTGATCCAGCATCACAAAACTATAGCAAAGAAGTAAAAGAAAAAGCACATCAAGAAAGTCCATTTGGAGAAGCTAAATCTTCTCCTCATACCGAATTTAAAAAGAAAAGACACTAAAATTATGAATCCACGACAAAAATTAAATAATGTCGTGGATTCATGAATTTTAAATTAAATTATCATCTTTCAACAGATTATATAGTGTAGGATTAAAATTAAATTGACCAATTAAATTTTCAACTTCAAATAACGCTTTTTCTTTTTTATCCTTAGATATATTAGACTTAGAGGCTCTAATCAATATATTTTTAGGCGAATGTGCAATATCAATAAATTCTAAAAGTTGTGTTTTGTATCCTATGCTTTCTAAAAGGTTGGCTCTAACAGAATCAGTCATAAGTGCTGCAATTCTTTCTTGAACTATTCCATACTTTGTTAATATAGACAGTGAATCTGTTTTCATTTGGGCATTAAATTCGTGTTGACAACAAGGGACAGAGAATATTAATTTGGCATTCCATTTTATAGCATTATATAATGCATAATCAGTAGCAGTATCGCATGCATGTAATGTTATTACCATATCAACTTTATTAGTATATTTAAATCCATTTATATCTCCAAGTTCAAAGTGTAAATTTTCATAGTTATAACTTTTGGCTATATCATTGCATTTTTTTATAACATCAGCTTTAAGATCTAATCCAATCATCTTTACTTTAATATTCTTTATTTCTACAAGGTAATAATACAATACAAAAGTTAAGTAAGATTTTCCACAACCAAAATCTAAAACAGTAAGTTCTTTATAATCATTTTTCTTGATTTCATCATCAATAATTTCGACAAAACGATTAATTTGCTTGTATTTATCATACTTTGAGTTCACTACTTTTCCTTCTTTAGTAAATACACCTAAATCTATTAAGGGCTCAATAATCATACCCTCTTTTAATATATAATTTTTTTCCTTGTTATGTGCTTTATTAAGTGTTTTTTGATTATCACTCTTTTTCTTACTTAATAGAACCTTGCCCTTTTTTGATATTTTTACCTCAAAGCTAGCCGAATTTGACCATGCAGAAATTTGCTTATAATTTGGCTCCACATACTCAATAATTCTTTCTTCCAAAATATCTGTATCAATGTTTTCATGGAACACCTGCTTATCAGTATATTTTTCTATTTGATAGTACGTTCTTTTATTATTTTCTTTTAGATATATAACTATTTTATTATATTCAAAATTTTTATTTGTTTTATTGCTAATAACTAGCTTTATAACATTGTCTTCTATTATTTCTTTAATTGCTTTTTTTAAATCTTCCATACTTCAACTCACCTTATATTCAATAATCTTGTTTACTAACAGTATTAATATATTAGTTTTAAACCTATTTTTATATTTTATATTAATTTCATCTACAATACTATGATTATTTATAGATAATTTCAATATTAGGAATTTATTATTTAGGATGCTTCATCAATTAGATTATACCTTTTCTTAATAAGTCCTTGAATGTAGCCCATTCTACAAATTTTCCACCCATACTTTCTAAATGCTTTGTATGCATCTGGCAATCTATAAATATGAAATTTTCGTTTTTTAGTTTTTCTGCAAGCTTTATTAATGCTATTTTAGATGCATTACTTACCTTAGAAAACATACTCTCTCCGAAGAAGCATTTTCCTATTTTGACGCCATATAAACCTCCTACTAATTTATTATTAAGATATATCTCCACGCTCATTGCATAACCTTTATTAAATAAATTCATATATGCTTTTTTCATATCATTGCTTATCCAAGTTCCCTCATTATTATCTTCTCGAATATCCTTGCAATTACTAATTACACCATAAAAATCTTTGTTGAAAGTTACATGAAACGTCTCTTTTTTTATAATTTTCTTCATTGATTTAGAAATTTTAATTTCATCTGGTATTAATATAAATCTTGGCTTGGGACACCACCAAAGAATCGGCTCACCTTCGTTATACCATGGAAATATACCATTACGATAAGCTAATATCAATCTTTCTAATGATAAATCTCCTCCGATTGCCAAAAGCCCATCTTTTTCTGAAAGCTCAGGATTAGGAAATATTATCTCATTTGTTAGTCTAAATATGGGCATCATATTCACTTCCTTGTATTTTAATTCTTCTTTTAAAATTATTCTATCATATTCTAATACTTAAATAATTCTTTGCAAAAAAATAAGCTTGTAAAAGCCTATTTTTTTATTATAATCACTCTACTTAGATTTATTATTTAGTTCCTTATATAAGTTCCCCAAAAGATAATTCATTTTATATAAATTTGTTTGGTTATATAAAATGAAAGTTTAAGATAAACTTTAATGAATCAAAGTGTTTAGACTATATATAACACATATACAGCCTAGTGTATTATTAAAAATACAAAATACTTTATGATTATAACATTTTATAAAAATCTAACACTGATTCCTTTACCAAGAAGTTGGACGCACTATTGACTTTGGTAAGATTGTACTAGAATCTCCTTTCGCTGAATTAATTTGAGATTGCGTAATGAATAAGCTATCTTTAAGATTAGCACCTCTAATATCTGCATCACGTAAGTCAGCTCCAATAAGATCCGCATAACTCAAATCATTTCCTCTAAGATCTGCTGCTATGAGAAATGCCCCTCTTAGGTCCGCGCCTTTAAGATTAATCTTTTTAAGATCTGCACCAATGCAATCTAGTCTGCCAGCAATTGTCTTTTTACGTTTTAAGTTAGTTTTACTGTTACCAAGCGCTTTGGCCCTAACAAATTCGCTTGTTTGTCTGAGTAGTGTATTAACATTATCTCTATGGACCTCTATATCTAGAGTCATAAGGAGGTCGGGTGCAGATTTAGTAATATCTTCTGTTTCGGTTATTAGATTATTTATTTTATTTTTTATCTTTTCATTAGTTTGAATTGATAAAGCTTGTTTTAGATACCACAACATTTCATGAAGCTGTCTCATAATCAAAAAAACTTCATACATTTTATCGGATAATTCAGGATTTTCTTTCCAATTATGTCCAGCATATGTGATTTGAGCAACCTTTTGTCCTGCACCAAAACAGTCGTAAGTTGTACAACCTTTAAGTCCTTTTTTTCTCAAATCCTTATGAATAGAGCAACTAAAATCTGATTGCAAATTTAAGCAAGGCTTTCCAGCGTTTTTATTGTTTGGAAATCCGTCTGAAGCCGAAAAATATAATGCAACACAGCAAAAACCAAAGCATTTTGGGCAATTAATTTTTAGATCTTCAAATAATTCTTCATCAAATGTATTTTCGTTCATATATGTCAAAGTAACTCACCCCGTAATATTATATATAATACAGTCATAACTTATAGCAAGTAATTTCGTACTAAAATATTGTATTATGTATTTAAAAACTCATGTTCCAACTGCATTTAGAATTATTTTAACATAATTGGAACTATTAAACTACTTTAATAGGATTAGAAAGTCTTTATTTTTAAAGAAGATAAAACATAACAATACTTTTTATGATGAAGTACTGTTATGTTTTTATTCAAAAGTATTGATATACAACTATTATGAAATAATTGTATTAATTGTTTAATTTCTTAGCTTCAGCAACTAACCTATATAGAGTGTTCATGGCTTCCATAGGATTTAAACTTAATATATCCACTTCGCTAACTTCTTTTAGAAATGCCTCTTTTTTTATAAAAGTAAAATCTAATTGCATATTGTTAGAAGAATCCTTATTCTTATGTTTTTTAGATGAATTTTCAGTCTTTTCATCAATTCTATGATCATCTTTATTACTTTCTGCTTTATCAAAAGAGTCTTTTGCTTCAACTTTTTCTATATATTGACTCTTACTTTCACAGGCTTTTTCAGTAATAGTAACTACACTATTGCCTCCATTTATATCTAGAGCAACCTCATTTTCTATAATTTCTGTATTTGTAACTTTGTGTATATCAAAATTATTTTCGCCTTCAAGGCCTAAAAGAATTTCTTTTGCTCTATTAATAACATCATCAGGAAGACCAGCAAGTTTTGCAACTTCTATACCGTAAGACTCATCAGCACCACCTTCGACTATCTTTCTCAAGAAGATTACGCTATCTTTCATTTTCTTAACAGCTACAGAATAATTCTTGACACCAGGTAAAATTCCTTCAAGTTTTACTAACTCATGATAGTGTGTTGCAAATAAAGTTTTACATCTTAAATTTTCGTTACCAGTTATGTATTCAATGACAGACCAAGCTATCGAAAGTCCATCATAAGTTGATGTTCCACGGCCTACTTCATCTAACAGTACTAAACTTTTAGAAGTTGCGTTCTTAAGTATATTTGATACTTCCCACATTTCAACCATAAATGTGGATTTACCACCAGCCAAATCATCAGAAGCACCAATTCTAGTGAATATCTTATCGCAAATTGAAATATTAGCACTAGCTGCGGGTACGAAAGATCCTATTTGGGCCATTAACGTAATAAGAGCAACCTGTCTCATGTATGTTGACTTACCTGCCATGTTAGGTCCAGTTATTAATAGCAATTCCTTATCAATTTGATTCAAGGTAGTATTGTTGGAAACAAATTCACCTCTTCCAATTACCTTTTCAACAACTGGGTGCCTACCATCTACTATTTCGATAATTCCATCCTCGTTGATTTCAGGTTTTACATAATCATTTTCAAGAGCGATTAATGCCAAGGTGGAAATACCATCTAGATTAGAAATTATTCTAGCACTTTTTTTTAGTCTTGCAATTTCCCTCTCAATGGAATCTCTTATATCAGTGAATAAAGAATATTCTAAGTTTATAAGCTTCTCTTCTGCACCTAGAATTTTATCTTCCATAATTTTAAGTTCTTCTGTTATATATCTCTCAGCGTTTGCAAGAGTTTGCTTTCTTACATACCTACCTTCTGGAATAGAATTATAATTTGATTTTGAAATTTCTATGTAATATCCAAATACTTTGTTATAACCTACCTTTAAAGATTTGATTCCGGTAAATTCTCTTTCACGATTTTCCAGAGCTGCAATCCATTCCTTACCATGAAGCTTTGACTGTCTTAATTCATCAACTTCTGAATTATAACCATCTTTAATTATATTTCCTTCCTTTATACTTAAAGAGGGCTCTTCTTTAATGGAAGATTCAAGTAATTCTCTTATGTCTGATAGCTCATCTAAATCTTCATAATATTCTTTTAGCAGTTCTGAATTAGCAGTTCCTAAAAGTTCTTTTATAGATGGTAATTTGTCTAATGAAGCTCTAAGAGATAACATATCTTTTGCATTCACATTTTTATTTGAAATTTTACCGACAATTCTTTCTATATCATAAATATCTTTTAAAGAACTTCTTAAATCCTCATTAAAACTAATTGAACTAAATGCTTCGCTAACACCACTTAGTCTTTTTTCTATTTCAGATTTAATAATTAACGGTTCTTCAATCCATTTTCTAATTGTTCTACCACCCATAGATGTAGCACTTTTATCAAGAACCCATAAAAGAGACCCTTTTTTGCTTTTCTCTCGTATACTTTCAGTAAGTTCTAAATTTCTTCTTGAATTTCCGTCAATTGTCATGTAATTAATTATTTCATATTGTTCTAGCAAATTTATATTAGTTAAACTCATTTTTTGAGTTTCATATATGTATTTAAGTAGTACTCTGCTTGCAATTTCTCTTTCATTTACTAATCCAGAAACCTCTAAATCCGAAAATTGATCTATAATTTCTTCTTTTGATACGATAAATTCATTAAAGTCTTTCTCTGTAATAAGTGCAGTAGTTATACCCTTTATATCATCTATTAAAGATTGGCTAATGTTTTTATCTACTAAAATTTCTTTAGGTGCAACCTTTGAAATCTCGTCTAATAAGGTTATCTTTATATTATCAAAGGAAGTTGTTTTAAATTCTCCAGTACTTATATCCGAAACTGCTAAACCTATTTTTTCATCGCTTTCATATATAGTCATTAAATATGTATTATCATTTTCTAGAGAACTATTAGCATCTATGAATGTTCCTGGTGTAATTATTTTTACAACACCTCTTTTTACAATTCCTTTTGCTTCCTTTGGATCTTCAAGCTGTTCACATATTGCTACCTTATACCCCTTATTAACAAGCCTTGGTATATATGCTGCCGCTGCATGATGTGGTATTCCACACATAGGAGCTCTTTCCTCAAGACCACAATTTTTGCCTGTAAGAACTAACTCAAGTTCTCGAGATACAGTTATTGCATCATCAAAAAACATTTCGTAAAAATCACCTAATCTATAAAATAGAATACAATCACTGTATTCCTCCTTTGTTTTCATATATTCAACCATCATTGGCGTTAAAGCCATAATTAATTTCCTCCTTTTTATGTAGCTAGGTTACACTATTTCTCGACCTAGATTTATATATTTAATTTAAGGTAATATTTATATAAATTTCATTATACATCTAAAAATCCCTAGAACAATTATAACAATTATCTTAGAGATTTTCATTAATATTTTATTTAACTGAAAATAGATATAAATATTTATCTTAAAAGGATTTTTCTAATTTTAGTTTTTCTTAAAATTGTAATTATTAATGCAGACAATAATAAAGAACAGATAAACCTAAGAATTGTATTTGCAAAAAGTACTGGTATAAACATTGCAAGCCATATCATAACTATTTGATGGGAACAATATATTCCTAAGCTATATTCCCTGCAGGCTTTAGAAACCTTAGTAGAAATATTTTTTGTGGAATTAATTGCCCAAATTAAGATTAAAGGGGCTGCAATTATTGATGATAGATACATATTAGCGTCCTTAGCAATTCCAGTCTTATTTAACACAAAGGTTTCAATTAAAAGTAATATAATTGAAAGTATACTTAGTAATCCTGACTTTTGTATCTTTTCATTTAATTTATATTTGCTAACGATTGCACCTAAAGATACAAAAAGAATTGATTCGGTAATGCCTATTTGTGGAAGCATAAATATTGAAGTATATCCGTTGATTAATGGATTTATGATAGTTTTTTCAAACAACCCATAATAGGTATCTCCAGTTGTCCCAAATAGATATAATACAAATCCAATTATAAACAAGAAAAACAGCTTGTCTCTTTTTAATAATGGGGAAATTATAAAGATAGTAATAATTAGCGAAGATATATACCAAAGGCTTCCTGTGACTCCTGCAAATAATAATCTCTCAATAATTAAAATAGGTGGAGCACTTAAACTGCTTAAGACAAGTGGAAATAAAGCTATAATCTCAATAAGCACCCATAAAAAATAGATACGTAATAAATGCTTAATAGTTGATTTAGGCTCTTTTCCGGAACCAATTCTATGATATAAAAAATAACCCGAAACCATAAAGAAAAATGGCACAGCGATTCTAGCAACACCCATACTAGTAGCAATCCATAAGTCATCATTTATGGATTTGAAAGCCATTGTATGAATTGATACAACTGCAATTGCAAAAACTAAGCGTAATACATCAACCATTCCATAATGAATATCATTTTTTGTTTCCATATCACAACACTCTCCCTGAACATATTAATATATTAGAGCAGACACTTATAAGTTTAAATACCTACTCATTAAAATCATTATTCATAAACTTAGTTAGGAACTACATTTAAATCATCAATTAGTATATAAATATAATAGTACAAGTAATAAGCCTTAGTTACATAAAACCTCTGAATTATACACTTTTAAAGCTCAAACGTCACTTAAGCTAAATTAGAGAAAAGTATATATTCTAATACCGTGACAACAAAAAATTATATTAATATAAAAAATACACCAAGTTAAATCCAAGAACTCTGAATTCAACGTGGTGTATTTTCTCAATATAGTGATCGTTATAAGATTTTATCATTTGATTTTATATCAACTCAACAAATCTCCAATAATTAAAAGTAGCTAATAATTTGTTGAAACTTTATGTGTCTATCTTACTAAATTTATTACTGTTGCTTTAGGTCTAGACATAGATTCAATTGAATATCTTATTCCTTGAGTTCCTATTCCAGAAGCTTTAACTCCTAGGAATGGGAAATGGTCTGGACCTCTCTCTGTTTTATTATTTACTTGTACTGTACCTACCTCTAATCTGTCAGCTACATAAAATGCATCATCAATATTTTCTGTAAATACTGCACTTTGAAGTCCGTATTCTGATTTATTCGCTATCTCAATAGCTTCATCTTTATCTTTTACTCTTATTATTGGAAGAACTGGTCCAAAAGGCTCTTCCCATGCAAGCCTCATATCAGTAGTAACATTATCAAAAAGTGTTGGATATATTAAATTACCTTCTCTATTTCCACCAACAATTAGATCTGCACCTTTATCTTTAGCATCATCTATTAATTCCATAACATAATCGGCCGATTTAGTACTAATTAATGGTACAATATCTACATCTTTCTCTAATGGATTTCCGACCACAAGTTTATTCATTTTCTCTTTAACTTTAGAAATTAATTTATCAGCAACTTTTTCTAAAACTAGAATTCTTTTTACTGCAGTACATCTTTGGCCAGAGTATGAGTAACCACCTGCTACAATATTATTGGCTGCAAGCTCTAAGTCCGCATCTTCTAAAACTATAGCGGCATCTTTTCCACCTAACTCCATTAAAAGTGGTACCATGCTAGTTAGTTTTGAAATTCTAACACCAACGTCTGTACTTCCAGTAAAATTAATAAAGTTTACACCTTTATGAGTAACTGCGTAATCTCCTATTTCGCTGCCTCTACCTGTGATTGTATTTAATACCCCATTTGGTACTCCTGCTTCCTGAAAAACTTTTGCTAAGTATAAACCACATAGGCTACCTTGAGTAGCAGGCTTTAATACTAATGAGTTTCCTACAATTATTGCAGGCGCTATCTTTGATGCTGATAGGTTTATTGGGTAATTAAATGGAGATATTGCAAGAACTACTCCTAATGGCTCTCTATTTACAACTGAGATTTTATTTCTTTTAAATCCAGGGAAAGTATCGCCTGGTATACTTTCACCAGACATATTCTTAGCTGTATCAGCAGTAAATCTTATAAAATCTGCTGTTCTATGGATTTCAGATTTTGAGCTCTTTCTATCTTTACCAATTTCTCTAACCATAATATCAACAAGCTCATCAGTTCTTTCAACTAAAATATCAGCTGCTTTATACAAAATTTCGGCTCTTTCACTTATTGGAACTTTACTCCATTCTCTTTGCCCAGCTTTTGCAATATTTATTACATTATCAACATCTTCCTTTGTCATAGCAGGAACTGTACCAATTAATGAATTATCAAGTGGCGAATAAATTTCAATTACTTTGTTATCTTTACTACCAACCCATTCACCATTTATTAAATTTTTAAAGTTATTATTTTCGCATTTTATACAATTAAACATTCCTTCACCTCTTTAATATAATTTACTAATTAATATTAATTATCATTTAATAATATAATATACTAATTATTATATTATATCCAGATAAATTAATAAAATTTAATAATTAATATATTTTTATTCTTGGAAATACGGCTTATTGTTATAAAGTATGGAATATAAAAAATTACTTCTTATGAATTTTATGAAAAATTTAAGATTAAAATTCATATTAATTAAAACTTTAAGAATATCCAATACCTCTTCGTATAAAGCTTATAAAAATTAGTTATTTTAACCTGTTATCTTTAGTGAAAAATGTTCTATATCCAAGAGTAACAAACAAAACAGTGGATACAGCAGTACTACCTAATATAGCAAGCATTATACCAATTTGATATTTTATTGCAGTGATAGGAAATGTTCCAGAAAGAATCTGTCCTGTCATCATTCCTGGTAGAGATACAATTCCCATAGTTAGCATATTATTCATAGTTGGAAGTATGGCGCTGTCGAAAGCATTATTAACAATTTGTCTAGTGGCATCAAGTGGGCTTGCCCCAAGCATTAACGAATTTTCTATTTCAATTCTTTTATCTTCAAAATCACTACATAGTTTATTTGCGCCTAGTGCAATACCTGTCATGCTGTTACCAACAATCATACCTGAAATAGGAATAAAATATTGAGGATTGAACCATGGGCGAACACTAAGAACAACTATTATAAAGAAAGCTGCAGTCAAAAGAGCTCCAAAGGTCATTGAAATAGCAATTATACTTTTTAATTCCTTTGACATTTGAACTTTAACTCTTTTTATTGAATTATAAATTGCAAAAGAAATCATAATTATAATCATAAAAGAAGTTAACCACCAACTTGGATTATTAAATACGAACATGAGAACATAGCCCATTATAGTAAGTTGTATTGTCATTCTAGTTGAAGCAATCAATATTTGTTTTTCTCTTTTGATACCTCGTGATTTAAAAATAATAAGCATTATTAGTACAAAAACATAAGCAATTGAAAGTTGGAAGACTGATAGATTCATTACTGCATTATTCATAATAAGATTTCACAACCTCTCCATTTTCAATCCTAACTATTGAATTGTTATATTTCTGCGCTATTTGCTCTGAATGAGTGATCATTATAAGTTCCTTATTGTTTTCTAACACAAACTTTGAAAAATTATCTATTATAAATTGTTCAGTATCTTTGTCTAGTGCAGCTGAAGGCTCGTCTAACAAATATGTATCAGCATCCATTAACATTACTCTAGCTAGGCATAGTCGCTGTTTCTCTCCTCCAGAAAGGTTACCACATCCATCAGTGAGTTTTTTATTAAGTTCCACTCTTTCAAGAATTTCTTTCATTCTACTCTTTGATGCAGGAAGTTTTTTTGAAAATTCCAATCCAATTTGGAGATTGTCTTCTATATTACCACTGTAAATAACAGGAGTTTGACCTAGCATAACTACATTTCTACGTAATAATATTGTATCAATTTTAGAAATATCTTTATTATTATAAAGTATAACTCCTTCATCGGGTACGTTTAAACGGTTTAACATACGAAGTAAAGTTGTCTTTCCACTACCAGAAGGCCCTACAACACATGTAATTGGTTTATCTATATTCAGAAATTTGATATCTAATATATTTCTAAATTTTATATTTCTAATTTCAAACATATTAATTCACTTCCTCATTATATAGCGTTTGTAATCATTTCTGCACATATCATTCAAATTGATTGATGACATAAACTTTATTATAGATAAAAAATCGCAGTCGACTGTGGTTAAGTTCCGTATTTTGCTTCGCACTCTTTAAGAATAAAAAAACCTTGTAACAATTATACCAATAATTACAAGGTTTTTCACTAAATCTATGAATTTTTAATAAGCCCAATAGCTACACCTAAAACGTTAAATTGTTGATTCTCTATAATAATTGGCTGATAGTTGTCGTTCTCAGGTATAAGAGCAATTTTCCCATCAATAACTTTATAAGTCTTAAGCGTTGCTTCACCTTCAATATCAACAGCAACAATATCCTTAATACGTGGCATATTCTGCTTACTTATTACTACATAATCTCCATCATAAATATTTTTATTTATCATGGAATCACCTTTAACTTTAAGCATAAAAACATCTTTTGAAGTTCTTATCCAATCCTTTGGTAATGAATAGCTATCCTCAATATATTCATTAATTAAAATTGGATTACCCGCTGCAATCTCATTAAATACAGGAATATTTACTACGTCGTCTACTTTTTTTTCAAAATTGTTATAATCTACATATATTTCATCTACTGATCCTGAATCTTTTATAAATCTATGAGATATATTTCTCTTTAAATCTATGTATTCTATAGACCCTAATGTAAGAGATGAACTTTGTAATAAATTCTTAGTAGTCTCATTTTTTTGAATCAACTTATCATTACTATCTACAAATTCTTCGATCTCTTCAACTTCTATTTCTTTGTAAGATTCATTCAAAGAAATGCATTTTCCCTTCATATCATATCCTAAACTAGAAAAGCGGCGTCCCTTCACAAGCCAAGCATTAGGAATAGCAGTTTCAAAAGTATCCATAATAAATGTTATACTAGAATAAGATTTTTCATTATATATTGATTTAACTAATTCTAATTGAACTTTCGTAAGCTGCTGACTATTATCTATAAATATGTGGGTATAATTAATTATTGGAGCTTTTTTTGCTTCATTTAAAGCCAAAAGTTCCATGTCTTGAGCATCTACTTTATTAAGCTTTCTTAAGTTATTAGTATATTCTTCTAAAACTTCAAAGATAGCTTGTCTTTGTTTAGAGTTTCTTCTAAGAATTTTAGATATCTCAGTGTTCAAATTATTAATTCTACCAACTCTATTAGCGCTTTGATACTCTTCAAGTTTTAAATAATTACATGATTTAATCCATTTAATCTCGTCTTTTATAAATTCAATATGATCTAAATTTAATATATTCGGTTTTTTCTTTTCGTATCTTTTTGACACTATAAGTATTGCATTTTTAAGCTCAGCTTCACGTTCTTCAAAAGATGCCAAAGTAAGATTTTTATTATTATTTTTTACATATTTATTTAAATAATAAGAGACTAAAGAATCTATTGTTCTTATTTCTAATTTATCACTATTATCTTCATCAAAGAAGCTATTTTGATGATATTTTTCACCTTCAATATTTCTATAGACAGAATAAAAATAATCAGAATATTCTTCGTTACAAGCTGCGACAAGTATTTTATCATCCTTAGATATACAATAATTATTAAGTAGTGATGGAATCTTATGTATAAATGCAGTGGTCTTCCCAGACCCTTTAGGACCTTTTATTAATAGATGACCATTTGGCTTATTATTAATTATCTTTTTTTGTTTTTTGTCAAATTCCATATTTCTCCCCTCCCTTTTTTATTGAATTTCACTTTATAAATCGAACATAAATTCTTAATTATTTTGTAATTATACTATACTTAATAGCTGTATGTAAAGTTTAGAGAAATAACGTAAATTTGTTTGTCAATTATCGAAAAAGCTTTAATTAACCGATCAAACATTGTATTAATCTTATAAAATAGTTATAATAAACAAAGTAAAATAAGGCAATTTAAATATGGATATACAAACGAAAAAGGAAGGTGACATAATGGAATCCAATATTATATTTTTTGATATTGATGGAACATTATTTAATGAAAAGACTTATACAGTCCCTAACAGTGCTAAGGTAGCTCTAAAAAAAGCACAAGAAAATGGGCATCTAATCTTCATTAACACAGGGAGAACAATTATAGGAATTGATGATTGTGTCAAAGAACTAAATTTTGATGGTTATGTTTGTGGATGTGGAACTTACATAGAATTTAAAAATAAAGAAATACTACATAGAAATCTTGGAATAGATTTATCAAAAGAAATTGTAGCCAAGCTTCGCAAATATAATATCGATGCTATATTAGAAGGTAAGAATGATATTTATTACGATACCAATATACATTCTAAAGAAGTTCTTAGAATCAAAGAACGTCACATAAGGGAAGGATTTTATAAAGGTAAAACTTTTGATGATACTGAAATTAACTTTGATAAATTTGTAATTTGGACTAATGAAAATAGTGATTTTGAAAGCTTTCATAACGAATTCAAAAGTTTATTTGAATTTATCCATCGTGGTGAAGGCTTTTATGAATTAGTTCCTTTAGGATTCTCTAAAGCATCAGGTATAGAATACTTAATAAATTATTTAGATATTCATCACGAAAACACATATGCTATTGGTGATAGTACAAATGATCTATCTATGCTTAAATATGTGAAAAACAGTATTGCTATGGGAAATAGTACTCCATTATTATTTGACTTAGTATCATTTGTAACAAAGGATATTGAGGATGATGGAATTAAATATGCTTTAAAACACTACAATATTATATAGAAAATTATTTATTTTTAGTTCCTCCTAAAAGAAATGTATAAAATAGCCCGTCGCTAAATATACATAGTAGAAGAAATCTTTTAGGAGGAATTTTATGTCCTTTATAAGAAAATTTGAGACTTTAATGAGAAAATCAAATAAGGATATTGCTAACATAAATTTGGATAAAGGTATTGAAGTGTATAACTATTCTCCTGAATTTAATTTAATATCATCAAAAAAAATATTAGAAGGAAGTTATACTTTTGCCGACCTTTGTTTCGATATAAATGAAGACGATACTATATATGGTTTAGTAAGTATACAAAAAAGTAATCTTATGTATTTATATATAAATAATAAAATTATTCTAAAAAATGTGCTGCTAAATTATAATTCCAATGCCTTTACAATTAAGTTTCCTTATATAAAAAAAATAGATGGTAATATCCACATTCTGTATTACTTGGTTAATAACTCAGGAGCTTATTTCACATTGATTCATTATTGCAATATAAATGGAAAATGGATAAAAAATGAAATAGATACTTCTAATTATACAATATTAAGCAATTTTAATGTGATATTTAAAGATTCTATTCCTATAATATTTTATTTTAAAATAGTTAATAACTATGAAGAACTTTTTGTATCTATTTTTGATTCAAGTACAAATAGTTGGTCTAAACCTTGTCAAGTAACAAATTCTAATAAATCTAAAGTATATTTATCTGTTATTATGGATTCTAAGAATAATTGCCATATCGCATTTTCTGAGAATAATTCGCGTAGATATTACTGCACCTACATAAAAGGATATATAAATGACAATCAATTTATTGCTTATAACTATCAAACTATAAGCAAGACTATTGCATGTACGTTTCCTAATCTAATACAATGCAAAAATATGCTTTATCTTCAATGGATAGAATACTCAAATTTATATACGAGCATTTCGTATGATATGGGGAAAACGTGGTTGAATCCTTTCACAGATAATTTAGCATATAACAATCCTTTTAAATGCTATAATTATAAATCAAATTATCATAATGATATAATAGATAACTCATCAGCTATCTTTGCCTATAATAACTCTCTAGAGATACTAGGACTCAAGAAATAAATTTATATTGGTATATAAGCAAAAAGCACCTAATAATATAAAATTTCATAGTATAATATGAAACCTTTAAAATTTAAGGAGTAGTAAAAGTGGAAAATTCAATTAAAGCTATTTGTAATACTGCAACATACTTGGATAAATATCATTCGAATACAAACTTTTCAAATAACGAGTCATTACTCGTTGGTTCCATAAATAATAGGTCATTAGGCAATAATCACTATATTTCTTTATTAAATTTTCAACTATCTGAATTGTCCCCTGACTCTATAAAGAAAGCATATTTATATTTGTTTATTGAAGATATTAAACCAGATTATAAGAATTCCTTTGGCTTTGGTATTTTAGGTAATTATAGCAATGTAGATATAGCTGCTATTGATTGGTCAAGATTGCCCAAAAAGGATTATACAAAGTTATTAAATCATATAATACATGGATATAATGTGGGATATTATTTAAAAATTAATGTTACTTCATTGATTAGATCTCTAGCAACACATAATGAAAGCTATAATATATTTTTACTTCCTCAAAATCAGGATTCTAATTCAATTATTAAGTTATCTTCATTCGAGTCAAAATATCCTCCATATTTAGATATAATAACATATAATATAGATTCGACAAATAATATTGATTTATCGGAAGAACTTAATATTGAAACTTATATTGAAGAACCTGTTGAAGAGAATATTTACGATGATGAGGAGACTGAGACTAATAATTCTGAAGACATTTCTACCTCAAAGGAATCTTCAAATGTTGAAAGAGATAGTGTAAAGAATCAAGAAGAGGTTACGTTAATTAATCATCTGCTCAATAAAGTTATGGAGATATTAGTAAATCAAGATTTAAAATTGAACTCTTTGAATTCTTCCAATGAATCTTTAAGTGAAGAGATAAGCAGCTTATCAAATAAACTGGCAAATATTGATGATAAGATATCTTCATTAGATGAAAATTCTACTAATTTAAAACAAAACGATATTGAAATATTAAATATAAATATGTCATCATTAAATGAGATCTTAGTAAATCAAGATTTGAAACTAAATTCTCTGAACTCTTACAGTGAATCTTTAGGTCAAGAAATAAACAGCCTATCAAACAAAGTCGCAAATATCGATGATAAAATATCTTTATTAGATGAAAATTCTACTAATTTAAGACAAAATGATATTGAAACATTAAATATAAATATATCATCATTAGATGAGGTCTTAGTAAATCAAGATTTGAAATTGAACTCTTTGAATTCTTACAATGAGTCTTTAAGTGAAGAGATAAGCAGTTTATCGAGCAAATTAGCGAATATTGATGATGAGTTATCTTTATTAGATGAAAAATTTGTTAGTTTAAAACAAAATGACATTGAAACGTTGAATATAAATATGTCATCATTAAGTAATGAGATATTAGAATTAAAAGCTCTATTACCTAATTTAAGTGTAAATCTTGAGAGTCTAAGAGAAGCAATTAATGACTTTACTAAGGCAGAGAAACTTGATTTTTCTAACTTGAACTCTGTCAGCTCTCAGTTATTAGAATTGTCGTCAAATTTGAATTCACTAACAAAATTGATTGGTTCCATATCAGTTGAACCCATAAACTAAACTACAATAAAAATTAATTCAAAATATCTTTATAAATAAAGTTCTTGTTCATGTAATAGTGTAATTATTTGAGCAAGAACTTTAATAATATGCTCTATTATTATTGAAATTTAGCATATATTATTATCAAATACTACTTTCATTTTACCTAGAATCAAAATTCCAACGCGCATCAATACATATTCTTCACAATTTACATCATAAAAACTTATATATTTTTTTTCTTTGCAATATTTACAATTGATATCTCTTATATATGCTCTATCATATAAAGTAACCTTTGGATCAGGGCTATCTTTACATATATCTCTGTTACCACAATTTATTAAAATTCTTGTTGTAGCAATGGAATATACCCTAATAAAGTCTTTAATAAATGATTGATTATTTGGCATTGGGTATTTGTCTATATAGCATCTCGTCTTATATAAATGATTATATCTATTATAGATTTTTATGCAAAATGAAACTTTATATTTTATTATCACTTCAATATATCTTTTATCACATCTATTTATAGTTCTTATTCTCTCAATTTTAGAACTTTTAATGCTAACCGAGTTTTTCTTCAAAACTATTTTTCTTACATCAGAAGGAGCATAAATTTTGCTATTTGGAACGATGATTCTTCCGTCAGGTGTACCACCAATGAAGCGGAATTCATATGGCTCATCAGAGTATATGCAGCAATTCTTATCATAGCAGCATATATTCCTAAAACTATTATTTTTACGGCCTTTTTTATATTTCAACAGATCACCCCATAAATTCACTTATTATTGGATTAATAATATCTTTATTTATTGGATCACTTAAATAATATGTCCATTCATTTGTAAACCACTCTTCAGAAGAAGTTAGAGTATTTTTTGAGTGGACGTGCCATGCATAATTCAAGCCATCCAAATATTCTTTATTAGGCATACTCCAAGCGGTTCCCATTTGGATATCTAGCTTGTCTGTAATTACACTTGGTACAGTTCCATTTATATAATCTTCAGTTTTATGAATTAAGGTATAGCATGATGTCACTTTTGCACTACATATAAATAACTTATCATTAAACGAATCATATAGATACCCCCATTGGTTCAATAGTGCAGTTGTTTCAGGTTTAGGAATATAATCATATAGCTTCTGAACGTATGATTTGTGATACATATCATCTGAATCAATTCTTACAAAATATACATATTCACTTCCTATGATCTTTTCTTTTATAAATATGTCTGCCATGTTCTTGCTGATAAAAACAATATTTTTTGGCATTGGACCATATTTACTTATTTCGGAAAATACAAGTTCTTCACTTTCTTCACTATATAAAACACAAGCCGTGAAGTCTTGATTTGTTTGATTTATAAGGCTTCTATAGGTGTAATTCATAAATATATTAATTCTATTTTTTATCCAAATCTCATCTTCTCTTTCTTTATCTACAGTGTCAAAATATCCGCGTATATCATTTTTTTCTTCATACTCAACTTCTTCGTAGCTCGCAATATTTAATGGTATTAGAATTACAATACTCTTATTCTTCATTAAAGTTCATCTCCTATTTTCGTTTCCTACTTTACATTTGATTTTGTTTATTGCATTTTTTCCACTTAATAAACTCTGATCACTCCACAAATAATCCCATTGCCCAAATCTACCAGCACAATAAATTTGATTTTTCTCATAGAAATCTATTATATAATCCCTATTTTTTATTGTATCTCTATAAAAGATCACATTTGTATGATCTAAACTTCTAATATCAGAAAGTATTACGCTGTTTTTTGAAGCAATTTTGGCTTTCTCAATGAAATCATAGATATTATTAATTATTTTTTCATTTGAGCATTTTAATGGTTTGGTTTCACAATTGTATATTTCAAATTGAATTGTGCTATATCCTGGTTTAATATTATTTACTGATTTTTTGCCTGGCAGATATGCTCTTGCTGGAAGTATATCTTCATCATAAATATAAAACCAAATGTCATCAAAATTTATTTCTCCTTCAATAACTAATGAAACTAAAATTGCTGAAGTTGATCGTAAATTTTGAGCTCTACTTTTTATTTCTTCACTAATGTCTTTTGTAATAGAAGTTAGTTCAGTAAGAGGTATAGTGCTAACTAAAAATTCATAGTTAACTTTATCTCCATTACTAAATTCAACTGTTTTATTTTTCAAATCTAAAGAAATAGCCTCTGCATTAAATACAATATTACAGTTATTAACCATTGGTTTTAAAAACTCTTTATATCCCCCGGTCATGGGATATCTCATTTCTTTTGCATAATACGTATTTGGTGTATCTTCAGTAAGCGCACCATAGATAACCTCTGCAAGACTTGGGGTGTATACCCTATTTTTAATCCATGATATATCCATGTTCTCAGCGTTCTCACACCAATACTTTCTAGTATATTTTAAGAAAAAATTTTCTGTTATATATTCTCCATATTTGCTATATAGCCAGCTTTTATAATTCATATTTTCAGTACTCACCTTATTTTTATCACAAAAACTTACTATTGCTTTAACCTTTTCTTCAATAGGAAGGCTAAAGAGATTATTTTGTATCGGATGTTTAAACCACCTATAATTACTAATATTTTTAGGGTGTGGTTCAAAAGATCTATGCGGAACCTTATCAAAAATATACCTAACTTCGCTATCTCTAGTAAAAGATAAATGAATGCCCTTATCAAAAATAAAATCATCAAGCTGGAAGTTACCGCATATGCCTCCATAGGAACTATCTTTTTCATAAATAATAGTTTGATCACTTTCATCATAGTAACTTGCTGCAATTCCTGTTATACCAGCTCCTAATATTACTATACTTTTATCCATTTTAAATCTTTAATCCTGTGGCTATATTCTTAAAGAAGTCTTCTATAGTACTAATCATATAGTTCATCATTTCAGTGGTAATTCCAGGATAAACACCAATAAAAAATGTTGATGAAAGGACTTGAGTTGAATTGCTTAATTCTCCTATGATTTTATGATTAATGTTTTTATATGCTGGTTGATTTAATATATTTCCTGCAAAAAGCATTCTTGTTTCAATACCTCTTGATTCTAGAAACCGAACAAAATCTCGTCTTGTAAAGCCAACATTATCTCGCACTGTTATTGGAAATGAAAACCAAGCTGGATCAGCTTTTTTGTATGATTTAGGAAGAATAACTTTATCTTCATATTTTTTTAAGCAATTATATAGTTTCTTGAAATTTTCTTTTCGCTTTTGAATAAAAACTGGTAATTTTTCTAACTGTTTTATTCCCATTGCACATTGAATATCTAGTGGCTTTAAATTATATCCAATATTAGTATAAATATATTTATGATCATAACCTTCAGGCATGTTTCCAAATTTGAAATCAAATCTATGATTGCAGGCCCCATTCGGATTTTTTTCATCTTGTTGACAATAACATGCCCTTCCCCAGTCTCTAATTGAAAGGGCTATTCTACTAAGCTCTGGATTATTTGTGCATATTGCTCCACCTTCACCCATAGTAATATGGTGAGCAGCATAGAAGCTATAAGTTGAAAAATCTCCAAAAGTGCCACAAAATCTACCATCATAGGTTGATCCTAATGCATCACAAGTATCTTCTATAATATATAATTTATTCTTTTCTGCAATTTCCATTATTGCATCCATATCAGCAGGATTTCCTAATGTATGAGCGAATATAATTGCTCTTGTCTTATCAGTTATTGCTTGCTCAATTAATTTTGGATCTATATTATACGTTCCCTGTTCCACATCAACAAAGATAGGTTTAAGATTGTTTTGTATTATGGGATTTAATGTTGTTGGAAATGTAACTGCAGTAGTAATTACTTCGTCCCCGTCATTTAAGGGATTAATGAGTTGTCTAGAACACAAACTTGATACAGCAATTAAATTTGCAGACGAACCAGAATTAGTTACTAAGCAATTTTTTATTCCTAGAAAGTTTTTAAATGCATCGGTGAATTCTATACTCTTTCTACCTAATGTCAGCCAAAAATCAAGAGCAGAATCTACAACTGCTATCATTTCATTTTCATCAAATACTCTTCCTGAATAATGAATTTTAGTTTTTCCTTCAATAAATTTTTCGGATTCTTTTCTTACCTTATATATATCTTTAACTTTATCTAGAATTTCTTTACGTATTGAATTTTCATCCTGTATAAAAATTTCGCTCATTATTTTATCTATCCCTCACATTCCAATCATATTTAATGAAAGATTTCCATGGGTCCATTCTTAACATCTCATCATCCTTATGATTTACTGTTATTAAATCTGCTACTATAGCATACTCATTGCCAACAGTTCTAAATCCATTCCATACTCCAGCTGGAATCTGAACTAAACAGTAATTTTCTGTTCCCATATATATTTCCATAAGTTCATTGGTAGTATTTGAATTTTCTCTAGAATCGTACAATACAAGTTTTATCATTCCTTTAATTACTGCATAGTTAAGAATCGCTTTTTTATGCAGATGCCAGCCTTTAACAACGTTTGGGTATATTGTAGAAAAATATATTTCACCAAACCCTTTAAATTCCTCATCAGTACTCTCTTGCATTTTTAAAATAGTTCCTCTATCGTCAGGTATCTTATTTAATTTTTTTATAACTACTCCATCTATCAAATTGTGACGCTCCTAAAACAAACTTTATTATAATATATGTAATATATGCCTTATATGTTAAACTATATACAGCTTTCTACATATAATGCTATAAAATGATTTGATTAGGAGATGCATCAAATGAATAAAGTGAGATGTCTAGTTGTTTCTGATTTCACCGCTATTGGTGGTATTATTATAAAGGCTGGCACTATATGTGAAGTATTAAATGATGGTGAAGAATTTATATGGATAAATCCTTATATAAAAGAAGCAGATGAAGAAATTCCTATTCCGATTTTAAAATCTCATGTTAGATTTCTATAACAATTAATAAGGTGGTAATTTACCACCTTGGAAGTTTTTTTATGGATTACTTACCTATATATTCAGGTATTATTTTATTTACAACTTCTATATCATCAGTAGCATCATCCACCTGAGTAAACCAATTATTAAAGCTTGTAATAGTATTTTTACCATGAACATGCCATAAATAATTTCTCTTTTCTATAAATTCATGTGGAACTCTAATAGCTATATACTGTTCATTATCAATATCTGTAAAATCTTGGTTGTATATTTTACCATTTAAATAGTCTTGTGTTTTATAAATAAAGGTATAAAATGTTACAACCTTGCAATAACATTTACCTATTGATTTATTTACCGAATCATAAATATATCCACTTCTATTAATCAAAGAAACAGTTTCAGGCTTTGGATTATAGTCATATAATTGTTGTATAAATGTTTTATGGTAAGCATCATCTGAATCTAGCCTTACAAAATAAACATATTCATAGTCTTTTAAATATTCTTTTATTTCCTCGCGATACTTAGATTTCATTACAAAATGAACATTACTTGGAAGAGGATCGTACTTATTTAATGCTGACTTTATCAACTCATCAGTAGCGTCTTCATAACAAAGAAAGAAGTTAAAATCTTGATTGGTTTGTAATTTTAAACTTCTTAGTGTGAATTCTTGGAATACTTTAATTCTATAATTTATCCATTCTTTAGTGTAGCGATCTCGTCCATTTTGTATATAGGGTTTAACATTAAACATACTTGTTATTATTACAGTTTTATTTTTCATTTTACACTTCACTCTCTATAAATTGTTCAAATGTTTTCTTTATCTCATCCTCAATGTTGCAATTAGGTTTATATCCAATTGATTTTATTTTAGATATATCGAATATATAGTCATCTTTTTCAATTATTTGATCAAGTTTTTTTGTATGAGATATTTCGATTTGTTTTCCTTTTAAAAGTTTTTCGCCAACACTTTTTACAATTTCTGCAACTTCATTTATAGAATAATTTGAATCGCCTCCTATATTAAAGACATCATATTTTTGTTTTTGCTCTTCTAATATAATATCAATTGCACTGCACAAATCTTTAATAGATAAGAAGTTTCTTTTTTGGTTTCCTGATGAATTTATTATGATTTTATTAGTTTTAAAGGCCTGTACTATGAAGTTATTTGGCACAATACTCCATCTTTCAATTTCACTGAAAAGTGGTCTAGTACAAAGGTTTGCGAGTCTTATAGAGGTTCCTAAGATATTAGAGTTATTTGAATAACGTTTTGTGAGAAGTTCTCCAAAGTAATGAGTTATTCCATATAAAGTCGATGCTTCAATGCTGCTTTTTTCATTTATTGTTCCAACAATGTTGGAACTTCCATATACATGAAATGTTGAAACGTAGATAAATCTTCCTATTCCTAATTTGGTACATATATCAAGCATATTTTCAGTACCATACGTGTTTATTAAAATAGACTCCTTAGGTGAATTTTTACACTTAACCTCATTGGCTGCTGCACAGTGTATAACACAATCATACTTATTTCCTAATAGTTTTAAGAATAATTTTTCATCAGTTATATCCGCAATTACCACATTAAATTTCTTAGTCCATTCCTCCATATATTTTGGAATTTTTCTTCCAATAATCGTTACTTTATTTCCTTTTAAAGAGAGATATTCTGCACAATAACTTCCTAAATATCCAAATCCACCTGTAATTAAAATATTCATATTATTACCCTACCTCTACTCAAAACTTTTGTTTTCTATGGTTTCTATTTGTTTCATGCATAGCTCATAAACATCACTATTTTTATAGCCTTTATACCATTCAACAGTCATTTTAAGTGCTTCGTCTATACCAAGGATAGGATTCCACTTGATATACCTCTTAGCTTTAGTGCAATCAATACTTAATAACTCTGCTTCATGTGGACCATTATTTTGAGAAATTATAAAATCACCATTACCCCAAAGCTTTATTGTTCTAGAAACAATATCTTTAACTGTTAAAATATCATTTGAATTTGATCCAAAGTTCCAAGCTCCAATAAATTCAGACTCATGTGAAATCAAATGATTACCTAACATCAGGTATCCTCTTAGCGGCTCTAAAACGTGCTGCCAAGGCCTTATTGCAACTGGGTTTCTTATTACTATGGGAACCTTATTTTGCAATGATCTTATTATATCCGGAATAATTCTATCCTTGCTCCAATCTCCTCCTCCAATTACATTTCCAGCCCTTACAGTTGCAATAAATTTTCCATGATTTTTGCATTCATTAGGATTGAAAAAGCAATTTATATATGATCCAGTAACAAGCTCTGCACAAGCTTTACTACAACTATATGGATCATATCCCCCGAGTCTATCAGTTTCTTTATATCCCCATATCTGATTTATATTTTCATAGCATTTATCTGAGGTTATGATAATCCCAGCTTGGACACTTTTGCTTTTTCGTATACATTCAAGTATATTTATAGTCCCCTTTATATTAATATCAAAAGTTTCCACTGGCATTTCATAAGATAATCTCACTAATGGTTGTGCAGCGAGATGAAATACAACTTCAGGCTCATACTTATCAAATATCTTTTCCATTTCATCTAAATTTCGTATATCATTACGTAGGTCAACTATTTTATTACTTAATTTAGCTAATACAAAATTATCATATTTTGTATATGGGTCTTTAGACACTCCAATTACACTAGCTCCAGCTTTTAGCAACCACAAACATAGCCACGATCCCTTAAATCCAGTATGTCCTGTTACAAGTACTTTTTTACCTTTGTATTTATCAAGATTTAATCTTTTGTCTTCTACTCCCATATCTTCCACTTACCTTCTCCCGTATTATATAGATTATTTATATCTTCTACATCTTTAGCTGTATCTACAGCTTTCCAAAAACCGTAATGATTAAATACCGACACTTGTCTATCTTTAACGAGACTTCTTAAAGGTTCTTGCTCAAACATGCAGTCTTCATTAGGAATGTAGTCTAGAGCCTTTTTATTAATAACCATATATCCACCGTTAATTATTGTATCTTTGATTGGTTTTTCTTCAAAATTTTCTACTATTCCATTATTAGTTTTTAATTCGCCGAAAGTTGATACTGGATTAATTCCTGTTAAAGTTACATACGTACCTTTATTTTTATGATACTCAAGTAAATCGTTTATATTAACATCGCTTAATCCGTCGCCATATGTCATAAAAAATTCTTCGCCTTCAATATAATCACTAACCCTCTTTAGTCTTGTTGCTGTTTTCGCTTCTAATCCGGTATCAACAAGGGTTATAGACCATTTTTCTTTTTCTCCATCTAAATATTTTATTTTATAATCATCATCACACATTGTTATTGTGAAATTTCTATTAAGAATAAGCATATTAGCAAAATACTGTTTAATTAATTCTCCTTTATATCCAAGACATAAAATAAAATGATCATAACCGTAATGGTAATAAGTCTTCATTATATGCCATATAATAGGTCTATCGCCTACTGTTACAAGAGGCTTAGGAATTCTTTCGCTGTACTCTCTCATCCTCATTCCTTTTCCACCACATAATATTACAACATCCATATCTTTAGCACCTCATTTTCTACTCGTAGTATTTTATAATATGATTCAATTACTTCTTATGTTACTTTATAAACGTGAATTTACTACGTTGTATCACATACTATCTTGAAAAAATAAAAAAGCATCATAATAATGCTTTTTTAGATTAAATATAAATTTAGGCAATTCTTAACAAGAAATTGGAGTATATTATTTGTACATATTTTTATAATATTTTTGGTAATCACCAGAGGTTACATTTTTCATCCATTCTTTGTTATCTAAATACCATTTAATTGTTTGTTTTATTCCAATTTCAAAAGTAGTTTCTGGGTACCAAACTAATTCCTTTTTTATTTTGTCTGGTGCTATGCCATACCTTCTATCATGTCCTTTTCTATCCTCAACATATTTTATTAAGCTTTCACTAACATTTTTGTCTACATTTTCGTTAATATAAGAAATAACTGTTTTTACAATCTGTATATTAGTTCTTTCATTATGACCACCAATATTATATATCTCTCCTATCCTGCCATTATTAATTACCATATCAATAGCTTTCACATGATCTTCTACAAAAAGCCAGTCTCTTATATTCATTCCATCCCCATAGACCGGAAGTCTCTTATGATTTAAACAATTATTTATTAATAAAGGAATTAACTTTTCTGGAAATTGAAAAGGTCCATAATTATTTGAGCACCTTGTTATATTTATTGGCATTTTATACGTATCATAATAAGCTTTAACTATTAAATCTGCCCCTGCCTTGCTTGAAGAATATGGACTATGAGGATCTAAAGGGGTAGTCTCTTTAAAAAAGCCTTTAGATCCTAATGATCCATAAACTTCATCTGTTGATACTTGAAGAAATTTAACGCCTTCTTCAAATCCTTGTTCATTTTCCCAAGCATTTTTTGCGCAATTTAGGATATTAACAGTACCAAGTATATTTGTTTTCGCAAATACTTCAGGTTCTTTTATACTTCTATCAACATGAGATTCTGCCGCAAAATGGACAACATAATTTATATGATATTTCTTAAAAAGTGTTTCAACTAATTCTTTATCACAAATATCTCCTTGAACAAATTCATATCTTTTATCATTTTCTATAGATTTAAGATTTTCTAAATTCCCTGCATAAGTTAACTTATCTAAATTTATTATATTAATATCTTCGTATTTATTTAGCATATATAAAATAAAATTTGACCCTATAAATCCAGCTCCACCTGTAACTAAATAAGTTTTCATGACTACAACTCCTTCATTTCACTTGCCTAATTTACTTATAAACGCTTCTATTGCATCTTTCCAATCTCTCATTTCATCGCCAACAGTATTTCTTAACATCATATTATCGAGAGACGAATATTTAGGTCTTTTTGCCTGAGTCTTATACTCTTCAGAAGTACAAGGTATTACCTCACATTCTTCTCCAGATAAGTTAACAATTTTTTTAGCAAATTCATACCATGTACACTCACCATTATTGGTACAATGATATATTCCGTAACCATCTGTTTCTATTAGCTTCAAGATATGATATGCTAAATCATTAGCATAAGTGGGATTTCCCATTTGATCATTCACAACATTAATATGGCTTTTTTCTTTAGAAAGTTTCATTATGGTATAAACAAAATTACTTCCGACATAACCATAAAGCCACGCTGTTCTTACAATAAAATGCTTTGAACATAGTAGCTGCACATACTGCTCTCCTAGAAATTTAGTTTTACCATATACACTAGATGGTGAAGCTAAATCATATTCTTTTAATGGCTTATGAGTATTTTCGTTAAACACATAATCGGTAGAAACTTGTACTAGTTTAGCGCCTATTGAGTCACAAGCTATAGCAAGATTTCTTGGTCCTATTGAGTTAACTCTAAACGCAAAATCTTCATCAATTTCGCATCTATCAACATTGGTGGCTGCAGCGCAATTTATTACTACTTCTGGCTTTAAATAACTTAATACCTCTTTAACTTTGACTAAATTCGTTATATCCAGCTCATCTACGTCAAAGCCAATAACCTCAGCTAACTTTATATTTTCTGATATTTCGCCTATATCAGCTCTTCCGACTTTTATTATTTCCGTAATCTCTCTGCCTAATTGTCCTTTTGCTCCAGTTATTAATATTTTCATTGTCAAATACGCACCTCTTTTAACTAGATGTTATAATCTGGATATTCCCTTAGATCTATCTCGTTTATACCTATATTAAGTTTGTCTTTTTCTGATAAAATTACATTATTAACTTTGTCTAAAGGCCATTCAATATTTATATTAGGATCATTCCATTTGATACCTTCTTCGTACTCAGGTGCATAAAAATCTGTACACTTATAATTAAATATAGCTTCATCAGAAAGTACTAAAAATCCATGTGCAAAACCTTCTGGAATATAAAATAACTTTTTATTTTCTTCGCTTAAAATGATTCCTTCCCATTTACCATGTGTTTTTGAACCATTTCTTAAATCAACAGCTACATCAAAAACCTCACCTTTACTTACTCTAATAAGTTTTCCTTGACTATGCCTTTTCTGAAAATGAAGTCCTCTTAACACTCCTTTAGTGGATCTTGATTCATTATCCTGGACAAAATTCATATTAAGCCCTGCTTCTTCAAAATGTTTTCTGTTATAAGTTTCCATAAAATAGCCTCTATTGTCTCCAAAAATCTTTGGTTCTATTACATAAACATCACTTATCTTGGTTTCAATAAAATTGAAATTTCCCATAATTCACCTCTTATTTACTAACATTTAGTATTTGATTCAACACTATTCACTACATCGATTAGATATCTTCCATATCCAGTCTTTTTTAGAGTCTCAGCAATTTCTAGTACCTTTTCTGCTGTTATCCAACCCTTACAATAGGCTATTTCCTCAAGACATGCTATATATATGCCTTGAGTGCTTTGAATTGTTTCAACGAAATTAGATGCTTGAAGCATTGCTGAATGAGTACCTGTATCAAGCCAAGCCATCCCTCTACCTAACAATTGAACTTTTAATGAATCCTCTTCTAAATAAGCTTTATTTAAATCTGTTATTTCTAACTCTCCTCTTGCTGATGGTTTTAACTTTTTTGCTTTTTCAACTACTGTATTATCATAAAAATATAGACCTGGAACAACATATTTTGATTTTGGATTTTCTGGTTTTTCTTCTAATGAGATAACCTTTCCATTACTATCAAACTCAACAACTCCAAAAGCTTTTGGATTTTGAATGTAATATCCAAACACATATGCTCCGTTTTCTAAGCTTGCAGCTTTTTTTAAAATATCTGAAAAGCCTTGGCCATAAAAAATATTATCACCAAGCACCATTGCTACATTATCATCTTTAATAAATTTTTCTCCAATAATAAATGCTTCTGCAAGTCCATTAGGATTTTTTTGAACTGCATACTGAATATTTAATCCTAGATCTTTTCCATCCTTAAATAATTCTTTAAAACTAACTATATCTCTAGGTGTTGAGATAATTAAAATATCTCTTATTCCTGAAAGCATTAAAACTGACATTGGATAATAAATCATTGGTTTATCATATATTGGTATCATTTGTTTTGACATTGCTTTTGTTACTGGATACAGGCGTGTTCCACTACCACCTGCCAAAATAATTCCTCTCATTTTAATCCCCCATAATATCTTAGTTATTACATTAGCTAAGATAATTTTGTTTATTAATTATGTTATGAAAAACTTAAGCATATAGTTACTTTCTAATTTCATAAAATTAGAAAACAGCATTCCCTTATCTTTTAGAAAATGCTGTTTAACAAGTTGCTTTTACTATTCTTTCATAAATAATATTTTTAAACATGAATTTTTAAATAATATAGCTATATTACCATTTGTTTAAAATATCTATTACATAATTTATTTCTTCATTAGTCATCCCATACCATATTGGTATGCTTAGTACTGTCTTAGAGATAGATTCTGCCAATGGAAAGTCTCCTTCTTTATATCCTAACTCCTTGTACGCTTTCTGAAGGTGTATAGGTATTGGATAGTGAATTACAGTACTAATGCCATGAGAATTTAAATAAGCTACTAATTCATCTCTAAATTCTGTTCGCAGTGCAAATACATGCCATATAGAGTCAGTTTCTAAGTCTATATTAGGAAGAATTAATTTATTGTTAGTAATTTTCTCTAAATATACTTTGGCCACCTTTTGCCTATAAGAATTCCATTTATCAAGAGATTTTAGTTTTATGCTTAAATATCCTGCTTGAATTTCATCTAGTCTTGAATTAACGCCCTTGTATTCATTATAATATTTTATTTTAGATCCGTAGTTTCTAATAGCTCGAACTTTTTCTGCTAACTCCTTATCATTAGTTAGAATCGCTCCGCCATCACCTAGTGCTCCTAAATTTTTTCCTGGATAAAAACTAAATCCTGCAGCATCCCCAAGATTCCCAGCTTTTTGTCCGTTATATATTGCACCGTGAGCTTGAGCTGAATCCTCTATTAGTTTTAAATTATATTTTTTACATAATGGTTTTATTTTATCAATTTCTGCTGGTCTACCATATAAATGAACAGCAATTATTGCTTTAGTTTTTTTAGTAATAGCTGCTTCAATTTTAGTTACATCTATATTAAAAGTATTGATATCAGGTTCTACAAGAATAACTTTAGCCCCAACATATGAAACTGCTAATGCAGTAGCAATATAAGTATTTGCTGGAACTATTACTTCATCACCTTCACCAATATCATATCCTCTCAAAATAATTGAAAGTGCATCTAAGCCATTTCCACAGCTTATGCAATAATTAGCACCACAATATTTAGAAAACTCTTTTTCAAAGGCTTCCACATATGGTCCTAAAATAAACCAGTTATTGTCATATATTTTCTCAAAAACATCTAAAATCTCATCTTTTATTTCATTGTGCATTGGTTTAAAATTTAAAAATGGTACTTCCATAAAACCCCTTCTTAATATCTATTAAAAGCTTCTTTCATATAAAAATCTATATTTCGTATATAGTCGTCTTCATTATAATAATCTGATGCTAGAACTAAAAGAACTGCACCTTCACTAAAATCATACATTTCTCTCCAAATATATGGACCTATATATAGCCCAACTGCCGAGTTATCTAATGTGAATTCAGCTTCTTCTTTTGGAGATTTAACTTTTATTTTTACAGAACCATTAAGGCATATTAATACTTGATGAAGTTTCCTATGCGCGTGAAAACCTCTTGATATATCTTGAGGAACTTTTGTAATATAATATATTCGTTTTATATCAAACGGAATATCAACAAGTCCCTCAATCGGTGTTAAGTTCCCATATTTACTACCTATATTAAGAAATTTAAATAGAGAACAATTATACATTTCATCACCTCAGAGTTGTTATTTTAATTCTTTATAATAGGTACGATTAATAGCACCTACAGTCCCAAACCCCTCTTTAAATTGAGCTAAAGAAGCATTGAGAAATTTTCCTTTATCTTCAGTACTTATTCCAAAAGAAAAAAATTTGAATTTGTTTAGATAAGCTTGACTAATTAGATTATAATTTAGAAAATTCATAGGATAATAACTAGAATAAAGAGAATCAGAAGCAAGATATTGAGTATGGAAAACATTATTACTAAAGTTAAATACCATGCTGCCTGCTATTAAATTGTTTTTATAATATACTCCATAAAATTTAACAATATCTTTAAACCTTGTATTTTTAAAATCTAGCAATTCTTCTAGTGAATGTACAGGTTTTGTATTATGCTTTTCAAGTGATTTTAATAATAAACTATAAAAATCATCTACTTCATCATCGGCTTCTAGTGTTCTAAATTCTAAATTGTATTTCAAACTGTACTTCAAATCTCTTCTTTTAGATGCAGAAAAGTTATTTGCTATAACAGGTGAATAGTTATCAAAATCAATATATAAACTTAACTCAGTATAATTTTCATAATTATATTTAAAATAAAAGTAATCTAATAAATTCGTATTTCCGCTGCAAAATATTTCGGAGGTACTTTTAAGAACTATTTCATCAAAACTATTTTGGATTAAATAATTATCTAAAGCTTTAAAAAGATTATCAATATGATTAATGTTATTAAAGTTTTTATTAATTACAACTCCTCCAAAAGTACTTCCTTTATGAGAATAAAATACTTTTTTTTGATCTTCAACTATTTCACATGCAGGGATTAATGCAATTATACTCGTCCCCTTTTTAATTATTAAAGAATGATCTTTAAATCTATCTTTATGATAGTTTAAAAAATTTCTGCTTTGAAGAAAAGTTCCATTCACACTATTATTCTCTATAAATTTATCCCATTCTTGTTCATTATCATTATTGAATTTTTCTACTGATAAATTCATGTGAGTGACTCACTTCCTAAAATTATTTAATTAATTCTGCATATCCAAATCCATCATAGCCATAGTTATTTCCATTGTAAAATAAATACGTCTTATCATTATATTTAACTACAGATGGGTATGCCATCATTTGTGAATCCCATCCCGATGAAGACAAAGAAATATTTAATTTATCATCATCTCTTGTCCAGTTTATTCCGTCTAATGATTCTGCATATGCTAATTTATAAGTCAAATCTTCGCTTCCTGCACAGAAAAACATTTTGTATATATCCTCATCCTTAATAACATAAGGTCTTCCAACCCTATATTCATCACCTTGTGTTCCTATAATTACATCTCCAGAACCCACAAAGTTTATACCATCCTCGGATTCCATATATCTAATATCGTATAATGGAAGTGTCTTTTTCTTTCCCTCTTTAAAATAACTACCTCCGCCGTAATAAACTTTCCATTTACTATCCTCTTTAACAACTGAATGAATTACTCTAAATAAAAGTTCATCATCACATCTTTCTAGGACTGGGACTTTACTATATCTTTTAAAGCTATTACCATTATCTTCACTTATAGCTAGCCCACAATATATCATCATTCTTACATGGTAACCTACTTGATACCCTGCGTAGTATAAGTGTATTTTTCCTTCATTCCTTATAACAGCACAAGGAACCACACCATTATCATCGAAAGTTCCTGGCAAACCTATATCTAACAAAGGTTCTTTTGAAACTTTTTTTACTATTTTAGGATTATTAGCATCTACGTCAACATATCCAACTCTGCTTACTCCTTTATCATCTCTAAGCCCAACAAAAATTCTAATAGTATCATCATTTAAAAATAATGGAGTTGGCTGTAGTGTAGAATTTTTAGCCCAAGTACTACTACCATCTAGGCTATAAATAATTCCTTTCTTTTCCCACTTCAATTTTATTCCCCCTATTCCTTTATATTGAATAATTCTAAAGAACTTTTACTATCTGGTTTTGCAGGACTACCCTTTAAAAATAAATTATCTCCATAGTTCTTTGTTATGAGAGCTCCAGCTGCTACAAATGAGTTTTTTCCTATAGATACGTTGTTAACAAAGGTAGAATTAACACCAAGAAAACTATTTTCACCAACTTCACAATAACCAGAAACCACTACATGGGAACTTATAAAAGAATTATCTTTTATCTTAGTCCTGTGACCAATATGATTTCCGCTCCAAAGCACTACATTATTTCCAATCTCAACATTGTATTGAATAGTATTATCCTCAAAAATAAAGGAATTTTCACCTATTTTTGCATTTCTCCATACAAAAGCTTTCGAACTAATATAAGAGGCAAAACTATATCCTTTACGCTTAGCTTCATTATAAAGACGAGTTCGAACTCTATTGAAGTTTGTAAATGTTATAGCTGTGAATACTTCATATTCCTTAGTGGAATAGGTTTGCTCCATTTCTTCAAAAGCTATAACAGGTAATCCGAAAAGGCTTTTTTGAGTAATAAATTGCTTTTCTACAGCAAAAGCTTCTACAGTATATGGTGAATCATAAGTGAAATACTCATAAGCAATTTCGGCAAATTCTCCATCACCAATTATAACCAATTTCTTATTTTTATCCATATTATTACTTCCTTTATATACTTACATAATTTATATTAAGCTTCTTATAGGAATCTTAACTTTTTGTAAAATTCCATTATACAAACATACTATGCGCGTTTAAAATAAAGTGTACCTAACTTTATTTAGTAATATAAAACATGGAAATAGGCCTTAAATAAAACTTATTATCTAAAGCCTAGTGAAAATTAAAATATATATTGCAATTCACAATGCACATTTCACAATTCACAATTACAGATAAAATTCTTGCAATATATATAGAAATTTTGTATCAACTTTTATGTGGATTTAAGAAAATTAGATTTAAGTTGGTATTTTTAAATTATTTATTGTTAAACTATTCAAATAATATATTTATGAATTTAGTGTAGCACCTTATATATTCATCTTTAAGAATAATTGTCTCCTCGTCCTTTTCAGATTTGCTATTAAATTCTTCACTGAAACTAGTTAAAAAATTAGAATATTCTTTGAACCATTTTCTAAGGATTATTAATAATTCATCTTTAGTTTTTATAAATGCCTTATTTTCATAAGATGAAATAATAATATTAAAAAAGTCTATTGCAGCTCGAAAAGTCAGAAATTTATCTTGAGTATTTTGTGAATTATGAATTCTAAGATTGCTTAGAGGTTCAGCGATATAAATCATATTCCCTTTTCTTAATAATTTTAGCCATAAAGATATATCTCCAAGACAATATATTTCATTGCTATCATAATCAATTATACTGTGTTTAGTAATATCGCTGTCTATTGCTTCTCTTTTAAATATTGCTGTACTTAATTCACCAATATAATTAATCATTGAAAATAGAATTTTTCTGCCTGCTTCTTCACCTGTTAGACGAATATCATAAGGATATTGCCGTACAGTTCTAAAGTTATCATTAAGGTATTCGTCCTTATCGTTAATCATTTTCCGATAGCTCGTAATAAGAGTAAGTGTATTATCATAAAGAAAATAATTCATCATTCTATCTAATTTATTTAACTTAAATACATCATCATGCAATAAAAAATTTATATATTCCCCTGATGAAGCTGAAAGACATTTACCAAGATTAACTTTTCCTCTTTGACCTGATGGACCACCATTATTTATATATTTTATTTTATTTGTTTTTAATTTGTATCCTTCTATAAACTTCTGTACATCATTAGTAGTACTATCATCGCATATTATGATTTCTGTATTCCTATAGCTCTGATTTAGCGCTGAATCAAGAGCTTTTTTAAGGTAGTTTGTTTGATTATAGGCTGGTATCAGTATGCTAACTAAAGGGAATATATATTTAGAATAATTATCTAAATATATATTCTTATATTCTTCAAATCCATTGGCCGTATTTACATAACCACAATCATGAATGCACCAAGGTATTTTTTGATTTGGAACTACAACTTTAAATCCCTTTTGAATGAATTCAGTACTTTGTGAAAGATCATAAAAATGCCATCCATCAAAAAGATCATCTCTCCATTTTATATCGTATTGAGTTATCATTATAAGCCCATCGATACCTTTAACGTTTGTATATGGCTCGATAAATTCATTAAAACTTAGAAGTTCCATTGAGCCTCTATGGCTGTCAAAAACTTTTCCCACCCTGCAAGGGTCCTCCCACCAAACTCCAGATACTGGTATAACTTTTGCACCAACTACACCTATTAGACCTATATCTTGATTACTATTGAAAATGCTTAAAGCATCTTCAACAAAATTTGTATTTTGAATATAAACATCTTGATGAAGATAGACCTTATACTTAGAATCACTTTTTTGCATAGCTTCATTATATGCTGAAGCTATGCTTTTAGAATTTCTCATGGCTATAAATTCTATTTCCATATCTTCAGGAATTTTGATTTTATTAATATAAGTCAAACTTTTCTTATATAGTTCCTCATTATTAACACAAGTAATAAATGCTATTTTATTTTTTTTCATTTTCCTTACCAATAACCTCTCCTTACTTTGTATTTATTTAAAGTTATTTATATAGTATTCATTCAAATAAAAACCGAGTCTAGTTACTTAAATTTAATCTATACAAAAAATCTTTGAGATAATTTTCATCTACAATAAATCCATTTTGATAGTATGGTAATCTTGAGTTACCATAAAGATATCCATCCAAAAAGTAAGTTTTTAATCCTAATACGCCTGAAATATTGGAATACCATGGTGATTGAATAACTTTTGGCTGGATAAATATAACCTTTGCATTTTTATTAGCAAAAATAATATTGGTAAGTCCAGAACCTGATTCACCTGCTATAACTTCTGCTTCTGAAAAAGTTTTTAATTGATCATGGAAAGACATTGATCCTGGAAATATTATTTCGAATCCGAATGACCTAAAAATATTCTCAACAGCTGGTTGATTTTGCAATCTAGAATTAGGTGACTGGCTTCTAGAGACATATAACTTTCTATGAACATTACTACTCTCAATTGCTAAGTTTTTATTTATAGGTTTAACAGCTAAATCATCAAGTGCAACATCTTGATATTTTAATAAGAAATCTGGTTTAATATTGCATGGATAAACTCCTAAATCTGAAATAACTATCAATTTTTTTATAGAATAACTATATCCTATTGCTAAAGGAATGATTTTTCGTCCTTGTTTATTTAGCATCTGCAATTCTTCTTGAAACTGCGGCACTCTAAGACAAGCATCATCTATTATTATTGGCATATCGTTATATTCATTAGTATCATTAATAAGACAAAGTTTGGCTAATACTTCAAATTGAAAATGAGAGTAATTATAAGATGAACCTGATATTAGCATTATTCCCTCTTCAATGGTTTCTCCAGTCTCGTTATAGCAAACAACAGTGTTATTTTTATTCACAGCAATTGTTTGATGACATCTTAAATCAAACTTATTTTCACTATCCATAAATGGTAGGTCATAAATGCAGTAATTATTATCATCAAAAATTATATAGTTGCCGCCAATTAATTTTACATTATTTAATTCTGCAACATATATCTCTGGAAAATTTACATATATAGAATTTGTGGTACTAATCTCATTGATATAATTGGGTATATAGACTCTTTGAGGATGAGCTTCTTTTATGGGAGAATATTTAAAATTATGAGTACTACAGTATTCTTTACAGGTAATATTATTTAGTATTTTTTGAACACACATTAATTAAGCCACCTTTCACTTTTATGAAATTCATTTGTTTTTTGTTTAATTTATCTATTAAAACTTCTACATCCAAAATTTCATCTCAAAAAATCTATTATATTATTATTTTATAAAGATTAATGTTTATTTGTTACATAACTCTAATTATTATAAAGATTATGTGAATGTAGTGTTAGGAGTAGAATGTTATAAAGTATGTTCAACCTATATTAATTTAACTACCTTAAAAAATCGTGCAGGCTAAACAAAACGAGCTCTGCACTTTTAGTTTTTTAAGAAACACCAATATCTTTGAAGTATTTTTTATTATATAATATGCGGCTATCATTAGGCCTGAATTTGCCAGCAATTTCATTATGCTCATATGCAAGCTTATGATCTCCTAATTTATCATAACAAACACATAATTGTAGGTGTGGTAGCCATGTCCAACATGCATCGTTAAAAAATCCCCAGCTATCTTTTGGCTTTTCAAGCTTTGTAGCTTCTTCATACCAAAAAGCTGCTTGTTTATATTTTCTTTCATGTAAGAAAGAAAAACCAATTTTGCAACAGGCTTCAGCTCTAGGGGTATCATATTCAAAGCTTTTAAAAGCATATTTTCGTGCATCTTCCACTTGGTTTACTGATTGATAGTAATCACATATTTTACCACAAACTCTGATATTGTCTTCAAACCAACCTTGTTTTAAATCCAAAAATTTATTATAATACTCCAGGGCTTCATCATACATATTATGATCATATAATTCATTAGCATAATAAAGAGTATCTCTTGGCGTAAATTCTAATCCTTCTTTCAACTTTCCTTTATATATATCAAGATTTCTTTTAGGAGTTTGTTTTAATTTCTTATGAGTTATTGCAATGTCACTATTGATTATATTTCCTGCTACTTGTAAATACTCATGAACAAATCCTATCCATTTAAAATTATTTTCTCTTTTAACTAATCTATTGCGCCTATAACTCATGGTCACATTTCCGTATTCATCAAAACCTATATTGTATTTTGCAGTTACAGAATCTACAGAAGTATCTAAAGTTTCTTTTAGAGATTTAAATTTTTCTGCATCTTCTGGAAGCAATACATCATCTGCATCTAACCAAAGAATATAATCTTTAGATGCTTTACTAAAAGAAAAATTTCTTGCAGCTGAAAAATCATCTATCCATTTAAAGTCATATACATTTGATGTATATTTACTACATATTTCTTTGGTTTTATCAGTAGATCCAGTGTCAGCAATTATTATTTCATCAACTACATCTTTGATCGAATCTAAGCAGCGACCTATTGTATCTTCCTCGTTTTTTACTATCATACAAAGACTAACTGTTATCAAGTAATCACCTTCTTAAAAATTTCTACAATATATAATATGAAAATAAGAAATTTTTGACATAAACATTATTTTATTAAAAGACGGCTGCCTAAAAAAAGGCAGCCTAAATATTGTTTAATAATTATCCAAAGATTATTGAATTTAAAGCTCTAGTATTAGCAGTTGCAGCTGATATATTACCTGGAATAGTACTGTTAACTGTAATTCGAATTGAATAAGTGAACGCACCAGCAGATCCAGGGTTAACAACCCAAGTTAAATTAGGGACTTCAGAGTGTATTTGACCTGCAGAAATATCTGTACCAGAATTATCAATAGTTTCTGTAACAACCACACCTGCTGTAGCTTCTATCAAATCATAAGTGATTGTATAGTCATAAGCGCCAGCAGCGGCAATTGTTATATCGACTTCTACCATAGAATCAAATTTTAATATTTGTGTTGCAGAAGTTGTTGTAACTGGTAAGTTAGCAACAATTGTTGGTGTGGTAAGTGGAAGTAGAGTCAATGGAGCTGTATCACCTGTTGCAGAAATAATACTTCCAGCCCCGGTTGCACCAGTAGGTCCAGTAACTCCAGTATCTCCGGTTGGACCTGTAACTCCAGTATCGCCAGTAGGTCCTGTTACACCAGTATCTCCGGTAGGTCCGGTTACGCCAGTATCGCCTGTAGGTCCTGTAACTCCAGTATCACCAGTAGGTCCTGTTACACCAGTGTCACCAGTAAGTCCTGTAACTCCAGTGTCACCAGTTGCTCCTGTTGCACCAGTATCTCCGGTTGGACCTGTAACTCCAGTATCACCAGTAGGTCCTGTTACACCAGTATCTCCGGTAGGTCCGGTTACGCCAGTATCGCCTGTAGGTCCTGTAACTCCAGTGTCACCAGTAGGTCCTGTTACACCAGTGTCACCAGTAAGTCCTGTAACTCCAGTGTCACCAGTTGCTCCTGTTGCACCAGTATCTCCGGTTGGACCTGTAACTCCAGTATCTCCGGTTGGACCTGTAACTCCAGTATCACCAGTAGGTCCTGTTACACCAGTGTCTCCAGTAGGTCCTGTTACACCAGTGTCTCCAGTTGCTCCTGTTGCACCAGTATCTCCGGTAGGTCCTGTAACGCCAGTGTCTCCAGTAGGTCCAGTAACTCCAGTGTCTCCGGTTGGACCTGTTACACCAGTGTCACCAGTAGGTCCTGTTACACCAGTATCTCCGGTAGGTCCTGTAACGCCAGTATCGCCTGTAGGTCCTGTAACGCCAGTGTCACCAGTTGCTCCTGTTGCACCAGTATCTCCGGTTGGACCTGTAACTCCAGTATCTCCGGTTGGACCTGTAACTCCAGTATCGCCAGTAGGTCCTGTTACACCAGTATCTCCGGTAGGTCCGGTTACGCCAGTATCGCCTGTAGGTCCTGTAACTCCAGTATCACCAGTAGGTCCTGTTACACCAGTGTCACCAGTAAGTCCTGTAACTCCAGTGTCACCAGTTGCTCCTGTTGCACCAGTATCTCCGGTTGGACCTGTAACTCCAGTATCTCCGGTAGGTCCGGTTACACCAGTATCACCAGTAGGACCTGTTGCTCCAGTATCTCCAGTTGGACCTGTAGCTCCAGTGTCACCAGTAGGTCCTGTAACTCCAATATCTCCAGTTGGACCTGTTACGCCAGTATCACCAGTAGGTCCTGTTACACCAGTGTCACCAGTAGGTCCTGTAGCTCCAGTGTCGCCAGTAGGTCCTGTAACACCAGTGTCTCCAGTTGGACCTGTAACGCCAGTATCGCCAGTAGGTCCTGTAGCTCCAGTGTCTCCAGTTGGACCTGTAGCTCCAGTGTCACCAGTAGGTCCGGTTGCTCCAGTATCGCCGGTTGCTCCTGTAACTCCAATATCTCCAGTTGGACCTGTAGCTCCAATATCTCCTGTAGGGCCTGTAACGCCAGTGTCTCCAGTTGGACCTGTTACGCCAGTATCACCTGTAGGTCCTGTTGCTCCAGTGTCTCCAGTAGGACCTGTTGCTCCAGTATCTCCAGTTGGACCTGTAACTCCAGTGTCACCAGTAGGTCCAGTTACACCAGTATCACCAGTAGGTCCAGTTACACCAGTATCACCTGTAGGTCCGGTTACGCCAGTATCACCTGTAGGTCCTGTTGCTCCAGTATCTCCAGTAGGTCCGGTTACGCCAGTATCACCTGTAGGTCCGGTTACACCAGTATCGCCTGTTGGACCTGGGACGCCAGTATCTCCAGTAGGTCCGGTTACACCTGTGTCGCCTGTAGGTCCGGTTACGCCAGTATCTCCGGTTGATCCTGTTACGCCAGTGTCGCCAGTAGGTCCTGTAGCTCCGGTGTCGCCGGTTGCTCCTGTAACTCCAGTGTCACCAGTTGGTCCTGTAGCACCAGTATCTCCTGTAGGTCCTGTAGGCCCGGCAGGTCCAGTTGCTCCAGTTGGACCTGGACCTGTTGCACCGGTTGGACCTTCTGAAGAAATTGTTACACTCAAGAAAGGTCTTTGTGTTTGTAATGGCCACTCCTTGGAAAAATATCCTATAATAGTATCAATTATATTTTCTATTCCAATTAGAGTTATTCCATTATTAGGAATTGTGTTATTTATCCACCCACTAACCAAATCAGTTATATCTATGCTAACGTAGTTACCAACATCTCCACTGTTTATATTTATTGAATATTGAGTGGAATTAGCTATAGGTGCATTATTCCACGTAACAGTATTTTCAGTAAAATTACTTGTATTTAGATATACTCGAACAGTTTGAGGTATTTGTGCTGAATCTGGTACATCATTTCTAGATACAAATAAATTCAATGAAGCATTTGATATAGCGCTTCCCGGGGTAATGCTAGATAAATTAAATTTTAATAAACTTCTATAAACATCATTTTCTTGAACAAACATGCCTGTAAATAAATCGGTTGATAGCCCGAAATTTGCATTAGGGTTCAGCTGCGATATATACGCATCATCTGTAGGACTTAAAAATATAGTAGGCATCCCACCATCTCCTTATTTTACGTTTTCTTTTGTTATTAATTTATTCATGATAGATAGCGCTATTATAATATATGTAAAATAGAATTTTTTGACACTTAAAGTGCCATTACTTAAAGTGCCATTACTTAAAGTGTCAAATTAAAAACCCTCCGCATAAATGCAGAGGGCCATTTTTATAAATTAATCTAATTTCTTAAGAGTTAATTGTGCTCCAACTGATGGTGCCAAAGTTAGTGTTAAAACTAATAATGAATTATTTCTCAAAGTAATTACATCTCCAGCAGCAAGAGTTAAGATAGCATTTCCTGAGAGTTCTCCAGTTGCGACAAGAGCTGAAATAGGAGTAGATGGATCAACTGTACCATTTACAGCAATAGCAATTTGAGATCCAATTCCTGCAGTTATGCTAATACCGTAATTAACCTCATAAACACCAGCTGTTGCCACTGTAACTGTTGTTGTTCCTGGTGTGTGTGCTACACCAACTAAAGGTCCGTTATTAGAAAATGGAACATCGGCTCCACCTACAACAGTTGCATCAGCTAATGTTGCTAACTGATATACATAACCATCTGCGGCTAATCCAGCACCAGTAGGTCCAATAGGTCCTGTAGCACCAGTATCACCAGCAGGTCCTGTAGCACCAGTATCTCCGGTAGGTCCAGTTACACCAGTATCTCCAGTTGGACCAGTATCGCCAGCAGGTCCAGTTACGCCAGTATCTCCGGTAGGTCCGGTTACACCAATATCTCCAGTTGGACCAGTAGCGCCAGTGTCACCAATAGGTCCTGTAGCACCAGTGTCGCCAGTAGGGCCAGTTGCACCAGTGTCGCCAGCAGGTCCAGTAGCACCAGTGTCTCCGGTAGGTCCAGTTACACCAGTGTCACCAGCAGGTCCAGTTACACCAGTATCTCCGGTAGGTCCTGTAACACCAGTGTCGCCAGTAGGTCCTGTAGCACCAGTATCTCCAGTAGGTCCAGTAGCGCCAGTGTCGCCAGTAGGTCCTGTAGCACCAGTATCTCCAGTAGGTCCAGTAGCGCCAGTGTCGCCAGTAGGTCCAGTAGCGCCAGTGTCACCAGCAGGTCCTGTAGCACCAGTATCTCCGGTAGGTCCAGTTACACCAGTATCTCCAGTAGGTCCTGTAGCTCCTGTATCTCCGGTAGCTCCAGTTGCGCCAGTGTCACCAGTAGGTCCTGTAGCTCCAGTGTTTCCAGTAGGTCCTGTAGGACCTGTAGGTCCAGTTGGTCCAGGACCAGTTGCTCCTGTTGGCCCTGATGGTCCAAACGTTACACTTAAGAAAGGCCTCTGAGTTTGTAATGGCCATTCTTTAGAGAAATATCCTATGATAGTATCCATTAAATTTTCTATACCTATTAAGGTTATACCGTTATTTGGTATAGATCCGTTTATCCATCCATTTACTATGTCAGTTATATCAATATTAATATGATTTCCAACATCTCCATCAGTAATAATTATAGAATCTGGTGTAAAATTAGCTATAGGTGCATTATTCCACGTAACAGTATTTTCTGTAAAATTACTTGAATTTGTATATACTCGAACAGTTTGTGGTAATTGCGCAGAATCTGGTACATCATTTCTATAAACAAACAAATTTAGTGAAGCGTTTGAAACATAGCTTCCTGGAGGAATACTCGATAGATCAAATTTTAGTAAGCTTCTATATACGTCACCAACCTGAATAAACATGCCTGTAAATAAGTCACCTGATAAACCAAAATTAGCATTTGGATTTAACAATGATATAAATGCATCATCTGTAGGACTTATAAATATAGTAGGCATCCCACCATCTCCTTACTTTTTATCTTTGTTTATCTTTTGTATTTATTTATACAAAATAAATTTAGCTACTATAATATATGTAAAACAAATATCATTTGATACATGTTGCTAAATAAGAGCATTTAAAATATATTCCAGAATAGATTTCGTTAACATCAAATTACGTAATCAAAAATACCAACTTAATAAATCTCTATAAATTAATTAAGTTGGTCTAACTACTACTAAATATTACTATTTTTATCATTAAGATCTTTCTGAAACTTTGCAACATATTCATATGAAAGAAAATATTCCTTCATATGATTCCCTATAATGCTGCAAAGATTATTTAGAAATTCATTATCTTCTTGTGATATATCTGTATAATAATGAAATACATAAGGGTTTACATACCCACTTTCTTTGAATATTTCATGTATGTCAGTCAATGTAAAAAACTTATTGTAATTCCGTACATTTAATATTGAATTTTTATTATATATGAAATTTCCATTTAGTAATTCTTTTATTACTGAGTAATGCATTAAATTAGATATTGTAGCTATTATATATCCTCCTGGCTTCAAAAAGTTTTTTAACTCTTTCAGTAGCTTCCAAGGATCCTTGCTTAACTGAAGTCTATCTCCTATAATTATATAATCAAAAAAGTTTAATTTATTTTCCTTAAATTTCATGGTGTATATATCTTCGAAATCTTCCGTCATTATTTCAATCATTTTCCCACATATCTTTGCTATATTTTTATTTGTTTCTATACCATATATTTGGACATTAGGATACATATATTTTAATCTAAATAATGTAGCACCTAATCCACAATCAAATTCAAGGATATTTAATTCTCTATCATTTGGCTCGTTTATTTGTCCTACTATATCAAATTTTATACTGCTGCTATTATTAGAATTAAATCCCCATTTTGCTTCAAATCTTTGAGCATTAATAATTAATGCATTGTTAAAGTTAGTAAAATCTTTTTTAAATGAAGTACTGCCGAAATGATGTATAAAACTATCATTACAAACCATAAGCTTATATCCAGCTTCTATTATTCTCATGCATAAATCATCATCTTCAAAATTTCCAGGTGTAAAGCGTTCATCTAAGTTTCCAATTTTATCAATAACCGTTCTTTTTATTAGCATACAGAAGGCTATTAACCTTGGTTTTTGTTCCCATCTTTCAGGTGTTGAAATATTATTATTACTTGCAAATTCAATCATATGGTCAATAGTACTATAAGGTACGTTAATACCTTGATAGTTTGAACAATTATTTGTTATAGGCCCTACAGCACCAATAGATTCATCGCTATATAAACATATTTTTATATTATCTAGCCATCTAGGAGACACCTTAGTGTCATTATTTAATAATAAAATATCATTATCTTTTTCAGCTGCCTCTATTCCAAGGTTGCATCCTCTTGGAAAGCCCACATTTTCATCATTTAAAATAAGTTTAATGTCATTTTGTTCTTTAAGCCATTCTCTGGTACCATCTGTAGAATTATTGTCTACAATTATTATTTCATAGGTTCCGGTGGCTGTATATTTTCTAATACTTTCAATACAAATACGATTATAATTAATATTATTATAGGTTAAAATTATTATTGAAGTTTTTCTATTCTCAAACATCAAACCCATATCTCCTTTAATAATGTTATTATTTATGAATTTTTTATAATATTAAAAAATTAAATATTTTGATTATTTATTTTTTATGAATAGTTGGATTAGATCTTTATATTAAATAGACTAAATGCTGTTATAGTTTTTAATTTGAGATCTTTAAATTTCTTAGTTATACCATTTATAATGAAATTTATATGTATTATTGAGGGAAATATTAATGGTAAAATGGTTATCTTAAATTTAGTATTACTTTAAGATAACCATTTATCACAATGAAAATATTAATTTAATATTTTCAATCATAATCATAATTTATATGAGCAGTAATAATTTAGAGCTACATTAAATAAAAAAGCTGATTACACAACTATCCTATAATATCTCCATTTTTTATTATAACAGCATTAGGTGTTGTAAATACTGCCACTGGTTCTCTGCTACTTATATATAATCTTCTATCAACTATGAATGAAAGATCTATATTAGCTGTGAAAGTTCCAGCTCCTCCAGCTGCTGGGGCAATAAAATTACTTGTTGGAACTATGCAGTCAACTGATAAATTAGGAGTATAACTATCAGTTAAAGTCATTCTATTTCTGTTATTTGGCCAACAAATTCTTCCTGTAAATACCATATTAGTTATACCAAATACGCTAAGTGGTATAGCATTTGTTCCTGGTTGAGCTAAGTTAGCTGTAACAGCTGTAGCAGTAAATCTAGTGCAACCTATTACTCCACTTGCAACTATACGTAAATTAGCTACTTGGAAAGCTCTATTTCTTTCAATGACTCTAAATCTTGTTCCAGGTTGAGTTTGAGGGTTGCAGCAGCAAGGTGGTTGCAAAGTGATAGTTCCATTTAATTCATCAAATAAATTTATAGGAGTACCAGGTGTAGTACTAACATTAAATAATGATGATGGAGTAAGTGTAAATGTCTGTCCATTAATTAGAATTTGACTATTAACAGGAACTGTTTGTGCTAATCCTATAAAATCGTAACTAATTCCTATTTGTTGAATACATACTAATTGACCTGGAACTAAGTTAGGATTAAGACTATCTAAAGTAAAAGTAAGATTAGTTAATGATCCTATATCTTCTTTTTCACTAAATGCAGAATCATACAATTCATCTGCTAAAATTGGTAGACATACTGCATCTTCTATACTTCCACAACTTACACCTATTGGACCGCATCCTTCACAGCTACAGTTATCCTGCATATTTGATTGGCAGCTTGTACAACATTCCATTGTTGATCCAACTGATTGACATTGTGCTGTAGAAACACAATTTCTTATTTCAGACATAATTTATATCCTCCTCGTATTGAAATTTGTCATTAAGTTCGATGATATTCCATCTTTTTCTACTTTATTGTATGAAATAGATATATATATGTTTCCATCTAATAATGCTGTTTTTTTCTTATTATTAAAAATAATACATAAATCCATTAAACTAGAAATATAAATAATAGATTATTTGTTTTTGATTGATAAAAACTAAAATTCAAAAGCTAGTTATAGTAAGAAAGTGCTTCAAATTATAAAAATCAACTTGAAACACTTTTTTAACTAGAATTATTTATATGGAAGTGATTTTTCTGCATTAAAAATTCGGTATATTCAAAATCATCTAAATCATCGATATCTATTGACTTTCTCTTATCCATGATAAATGCGTAGCTATTTTCTTGGTAAATATATTTATATTTTAAGAAGTATTGAATCTTCACTAAATAAATTGCTCCATTTAACCTATAAAAGTTTCCAAGATTTTGTCTTCGTATTTTGTTTATATTTGATAAAAAGCCGTCCAACTTCATTTCATCATTTAACCTTTTAGTTAATTGTGGAGCATAATCACATTCACACATACTAACTACAGAGTTCGCTTTTTTCTCACAAAATAATTTAAAAGCGCCTCTAATATCATATTCATCTCGTAGTGGCGATGTTGGTTGTAATATCATTAAAGCATCATATTCTTTTTTTATATTCTTTAATTTTAATAATACATCTTCTATTACATCAATAGTGGTTGATGTATCTTCTGCTAATTTTTTGTCTCTCAAAAATGGAACCCAAGCTCCATATTCTTCAGCTATTTTTTTATACTTTTCTGAATCAGTAGATACGATTACCTCTTCAAAAACTTTACTTTTAATTGCTTCTTCTATAGTGTAAGCCATTAATGGTTTACCGTTTAAATTTTTAATATTTTTATCCTTAATTCCTTTAGATCCGCTTCTTGCTGGGATTATAGCTAAAACTTTTTCACACATATAATATCCTCACCAATAATAAATTAATGACTCTATGGTAAAATCTCAATAAATTTGATTATATAGTTGAAAACAGCTGGCAAGTTTATACAAACACATATAGCTTATATATCTAATCTTTCTATCATGTTTTTCATTGCTTTAAACTCACCCATATCTAGCCAATTGTTATCACTTATGGGGTATATACCCACCTTATCTCCATTTAATAAACACTCCTTAATCAAATCAGTCATATCAAAGTATGATTTTTCAGGGATATATTTTAATATATCTGTTTCTATGATATACATGCCTGTGTTAACCCAGAACTCATAGTTTGGTTTTTCATTAATTGACTCTATGTCTCCATTTTCACTTAGGTTAAAAACTCCATATGGAATTACATAGTTCTTTAAGGCAGTAATAACTGTCATTTTATTATTATTCTTTTTGTGGCTTTCTAAGATCCTTGTATAATTGGCATCAACTAATATATCACAATTACTTAAAAAAAAAGTACTTAATGATTTATCCTTTAATATACTTAAACTTCCTGCCGTGCCAAGTGGAATTTCTTCTTCTATTAGTGAAATACTATATGGCAATTTCTGATTAAAATAAGCCTTCATTATTTCCTTTTTATCATTTATAGTAATATAAAAATCTTTAAATCTAAATTCTAAAAATTTATTTATTATTCTTTCGATTATTGGTATATCTCCAATAGGAATTAGTGCTTTCGGAATAATTTTGGTATATGGATATAATCTTGTTCCTTTTCCACCTGCCATGATAACCACTGGGATATTAATAGTTTCAGTATAATCAGATATATTCTCGTATAAATCATTCCAAAATATTATGTCTATAACTTCTTTTTCTTTGTTTACTATTGGTATACTTTCAATAGAATAGTTTTTCATAATATCTTTTGCTTTGTTTATATTTTCCTTGGTTAAATATATTGGAGTGGTATTCATTATATTATTTATTGATGATGATAAGTCTCCGTTTGCTAAAATCCATCTTCTTATATCTCCATCCGTAACTACTCCAATTAATTTATTACTTTCCGTTACTATAAGAACCCTTTTAGCAGTTTTAGTTAATTTTTCGATTGCTTTTGTTATAGATGTATCTCTACTTATAAAAAGAGTTTGAATATTCATAAGAACACTCCTTGAGTTATTTACGCTTTTTTCAACGTGTTTATGATATATTCTATGCTTTCTTTTTTTAAGTTGGTACTACATGGAATGTTTAATATTTTATTATAATATAGATTAGCTTTTTCTATTTTATAAGATTGATTATCAACATATGGTTTTTGAGTGTGTATTAATTTCCAAATAGGCCTAGTTTGAATTTTATTTTGTGATAAATATACTAATAACTGATCCCTATTTAATTTAAAATCATTTATAACTAATGAATAGAACCAATGATTGTTTCTGGCTTCATTATTGTAATCCAAAAGAGATAATCCTTTTATAGTGCTCATTTTTGATTTATATAACTCATAATTTCTAATTTTTATATTAATAAATTCTTCTACTTTTTCGAGCTGTGCTACTCCTAAAGCGCCTTGCAGATTAGTCATTCTATAATTATATCCTATATGATCATGCACATAATATAATTCATCATCTTTCGCTTGTGTTGACAGATACTTAGCTTTTTTTATATCCTCAGATGATCTTGATACTAAAAGTCCACCACCACCAGTAGTTATTATTTTATTTCCATTAAATGAATAAGCTCCAAAATCTCCTAGTGTTCCAGCAAATTTTCCTTTATATTTTCCACTAAGGTAGTAGGTTCCTAGAGCTTCGGTAGAATCCTCTATTAACTTTAAATTATATTTGTTAGTTAATTCAATAATCTTTTCAATGTTAGCCATATTTCCGAAGACATGTACAACTATAACTGCCTTTATTATTTTATTAGTTAATTTATTTTTTAACCCATTTTTAGTCATTATGCATTGAGTTTCTAAGAACTCTTTAAGCTTATAATAATCTAGATTTAAGCTATCATCACAGTCCATAAATACTGGATCTGCGCCTAAATATTTAACTGGATTAACAGCTGCAATAAATGTAAGGGTAGGAACAATAACTTCGTTATTATTTGTAACTCCTGATAATATTAATGCTAAATGAATTGCAGCAGTGCCACTTTGACATGCAATTGCATTATCTACATTTAGATAGCTTTTTATATTATTTTCAAATTTACTTACATAATTCCCAGATGTAGAAACCCACTCACTTCTAATAGCATCTACTACATATTTCTCCTCATTTCCTTTTAAATTTGGTACAGATAGCGGTATCATGGTTTCATCTCCAAACTTTTTCTTATATTTTTAATATATTTTCAATTGTCATATATATATTGCAAAAATAATTATTCATCATAAGTCTAAAAATATTGCAAGAATTTTAGCCGTAATTGTGCATTGTGAATTGCAACATATATATTAGTCTAATCTCTCTTTTAATAACATAAATGCCTCCGCATTTTTATATCCTGAAGTTCCCCCCCTGAATATTGAGAGGCCTTTTACTACATCAAGAGACCTTGGGAATGGTGCTTCGCCTACTTCACTTTTAAATATGCTAATAATACTTAGCTTTTTCTCTAAAAACTCTTCTATATTAACAAATACGTTTGGATTAAAAGTTCCTATAGAATTATTTATTCCAAATTCAGTTTCGGACAATGTTTCATAGGCATATACTTTTTTTATTTTCTCATGCCTAAACCATTTTGTGCAGGATATTGCTGCTTCTGAAACAGTTCTATGGTCGCTATGTATATCTCCATAATTAGGTATATACATAGTATCGCATTTTGATTCGATAATACATTCAGATAATTTTTTTACTAAATCCTTAATGGGGATTTTATCTAATAGTGTTGTTGGAAATCCTAATTCAAATACCTTTTCAAATTTATATTCTTGCGCTACTGATGCAATTTCTGATTCTCTTCTACTTATGATTTCCTTTGAAAAGCCTAATTCTTCTTTCATGGAAGTCACTATTGCCCAATAAACTTTATCGCCACTTTTTATATGTTTTAGAATAGTTCCACCACATCCAAAAGTTTCATCATCTGGATGTGGTGCCACAACTAAAATATTACTCATAATATCCCTCCATTAATAATGGGTCTTCTGATTTAGATACATAGGATTCAAAATCTAAATTTCTCATTAAGTTCATAATTTTATCAATAGAGTCTCCATCTCCATATGGACATTCTACTTTACTTAATGAGATTTGAAATTCTCTAGTCATAATTTTTTCTATGCCTTTTATTATGTTATTGATTCCTTGTTCAACAAAAATAACATTTGCTGCACATAATCTTCCCTTTTGCCTGTTTCCAACATTAATTGCTCCTAATTTTAATAAGGGCGCTTCATATAATCCAGCGCTTGAATTTCCGATCATAAACATACAGTTTCTAAGTAGGTTTACAAATAACTCTCTAGAAAGATTTTTATAAAATTTAAAGTTATCTTTACTTGAGTATTTATCTATTATTTTTATTATTTCTTTATTTCCTGCATCTACGTTTGGATAACTCACAAAGGTTTTTATGGATTTTTTCTCTAAAGCTATTAGAATTTCCTCAAAATGCTTTCCAGCTTCATTTTCTTCACCTGCAAACGGGTGATATATCATGACTGCATAATCATCCCAGCCCGGCCTATCCAGATTATTAAGGACGTCATTCTTATTAATGTATTTTGTAGATATGAACTTATCTAAAGCAGGACTTCCTACATTGAATATTCTGCGTTCATTTTCACCAGATCTTATCAATCTTTTTTTTGATTCCTGATTAGTTACAAAATGAAGAGATGATAATTTAGATACAGCATGTCTTATTGGATTGTCAATATTTCCATCTAAAGCGTGATCCCCTCCAAAAAAATGTATCGTAGGAATTCTCAAATATGTTCCTATTAGCCCTCCAACAACAACCTCTTCTCTATCCCCAGCATATATTATAATATCAGGTTTGTATTCTACTATTGTATGAATACAGTCTTGTAGCAAAATAGATAATGATTTAATTCTAGATGCTCTAGAATTAGAATCAATCAAATTTTCAATTTTAGCTATTACTGGAATTCCGTCTTGCACTATGTTGTTAAAGGTGTACCCATATGTTTCAGAGAGGTGAGCACCCGATACTATTAATTTAATTTCAAAATCCTTTGATTCATTAAGTTTCTTATATAAGAGACTTAATAGATCATAGTCTGATCTTATCCCAGTAAATCCTAAGACTTTTTTAATAGACATCCGAATCCCCCATTTGAATATCCCAATTATTATAATTGCTCAAATTGCTTACGTTACCTTTAATGTATCTAACTCCAAAATAAGAAATCGGTTCAGTATTAACAAATCCAATTTTTTCAGCTATTACATGGGTACTACTATTAAGATGGCACCACATATTAATATATTTTTTACCATTGCCTTTTTCTATATCTATAATGTATTCTAGTAACCTTTTGGTGGAGAAATCATCTAACGAATTAACTTCTACTATATCAGATTCACTCTTATTAAAACTCTTAGTAATTATTGATGAAACTACATAGTTGTTTTCAAGAATTATATAATTAGCATATTTATTCGCAGGGTTGTCCTTAAATCTCCATTTCAAATAATTTAAATCTTTATATACCTTTATCTTATTTTTTTTATTATTTATAAGCTTTGAATAATCTAATGAAAAGTTACTATCGTTAATAATACTAATGCTTATTGGACTATTAGATTTATTTATTCTTGATAAGTCTAATTTCATAGTTGGGATCTCATATATATTATTCCAATTCAATTTTTCTACAAAAATCGAATGAGAGTTATTGTTTGGAAAACCAGTTACCGCTATATAGTTATCTCCTTCCATTCTCTTATACAAATCAGTAGCTAGCTTAGGGAACAATCCTTTTCCTCTATAATCAGGATGAGTCATCGTGGTCATAGACAGTGCGGCTTTTTCTAATTTTCCATCAATATAAATTGTATATGGAGATACAGAATAGTTTGCGACTATTTTATTATTATCTAGTGCAACATTAATAAGAAGGTCATCAAGCGGATTTTTTATGTATCTCCATATTAAGAATTCCTTAGATACCTCTTTATTAAAACAATACATAAAGAGCTCTTTAAATTCCTGTATTCTTCGTAAATATTCATTTTTATTTATGAACTCAAATTTCATAAAACTCCTCCCACCTTATAAATCTATAAGTTCATCTTTTTGAAAATCTCTTTTTGCTTTTTTTCCTATAACGTAATCCCAATTCTTAGGCGATACACCTGTCCCTGGCCTCTTTATACATAAATTTTTTTCAGTAAAAACTTCGTTAGCTTTTATATGAACTTTGGCTACTAAACTTTTTCTTCCTACTATACTATTTACCTTCTCTGAAAGAGTTTGATGCTTGATTCCATTTCCAAGAGCTATTTCTATATTTCTAATTGCAATAACCATATTTCTAAGTTCGAAAGGTTCTAAACTTGCCTTATGGTCTGGTCCGGTCATATTTCTATCTAATGTAAAATGTTTTTCTATTACTGTAGCACCAAGAGCTGCGGCTGCTATAGCAACTTCTATTCCACTTGTATGATCTGAATATCCAACTGGAGTTTTAAATGCATTTCTTATAGTCTCCATTGCTTTTAAATTTACATCCTCCATTTTTGTTGGGTAGTCAGTATTACAATGAAGTATAACAATATCTTCTGTTCCACCAGTCCTTAAAGTATCTAATGCAAATTCTATATCTGATAAATTACTCATTCCGGTTGATAATATAACTTTCTTCTTTAGCATAGCTATTTTTCTCAAATACGGAACATTATCGATTTCGCTTGAAGGTATTTTGAAAATTTTCATTTCTATACTGTCTAAAAAATCTATACTTTCTAAGTCAAACGGTGATGATAAAAATATTATATTCTTTTCTTCACAGTACTTTTTTAAGTCCTTGTATTGCTCGTGACTTAATTCTAATTTCTTTAGCATTTCTAACTGTGAAGTTTCTTCCTTTAAATTGTTAATTTGATATTTAGCTTGCTTTGCGTCTTTCGTTACTAAATTATTTGAATTAAATGTTTGAAATTTTATTGCATCCACTCCACAAAGTATAGCATTATCAATCATCTTTTTTGCTATGTTTATATCCCCATTATGGTTTACTCCAGCTTCAGCAATTATAAAAATATTATTCATGAACATGTGCCTCTTTTCCTGGATTTCCATAGACCTTAAGCCCATTTTTTATATCCTTAATTATGACAGAACCTGCTCCAATAATTGCATCATTTCCAATATTAACATTTTGAATGATAGTAGAATTTGTTCCTACATGAGTTCTCTTTCCAATATTAACGCCGCCACTTACTGTTACTCCAGGTGCTAAATGAACAAACTCGCTTATATTACAATCATGTTCAACTATGGTACCAGAATTTATAATGCATTGTTTTTCTATTGTAACTTTTGCATTGATAATTGCACCTTTACCAACAAAAACTCCATCATTAATTAAAGCGCTCTCCGATACTATAGCTGTTTTATCTATTATTTTAGGAAAATTATATCCAATTTTTTTTAGTATGTTATAAAGTTTTACTCTTATGCAAGGATTGCCTACAGATCCAACAGAAATGAACGCGTTTTTAATACCAGATTTATATAATTCACCTAAATTTTCATCACTGCCTATAACATCTATACCTAGTCCCATATTTTCATTGATTTTCTTATCAACAATTCCTACAATTTCAAATTGTTTTAATCCATTTATTGAATCAATAATACTTTTGCAATGGCCACCACCACCTACTAATATTATTCTTTCCATAAGACCTCCTATAATTATTACTTATAGCCTTCAGCGATATTTTCATAGTTTTTCGGAATTAAAATATTTATTATTTCGGTAAGTTACCACCTAAATCTGATTTTAAAGTTGGGTATCTATATAGATAATACAATCATGAACTATACTTAGACTATGAAATATCTTCCAACCAGAAATGAGTGATATACTTTTGTGGAATGTTTCATTGGTAATTTTGATGGATGTGATTCTTTGGCTATAAGTTGTTCCAAATGTGCTAGTTCACAGCTTGTTCTTTGAGGCTAGCACTTTGGGTGCAACTTTATAGCCTTAGAATCCCCCATCAGAATTGCCTAGAAACTGGAACAAAAGTATATTATTCATTTCGGTGAGGTATGCGCATAAGTATAGATTATAGTTGGTTTATCTATGGAATTGAACTATTTAAATATTATATATCTGTTTTATATTTGTTTAAATTTTTCCTTATTTTAAACCATTCAATAGTTTCTTTAATACCTTCTTCAAAAGTATATTCCTCTGACCATTGAGTAAGTTTTTTTAGTTTTTCATTGGATCCAAGTAACCTGTTTACCTCACTGTTTTTAGGTCTTATTCTTTCTTCTTCACATATAATTTTAGCCTTTGGATTTAATTGCTTTATAAGCTCTTCTGCAAGATTTTTTATTGATATTTCTCTTTGACTGGCTATGTTTATTTCTTCCCCTATTGTATTCTGACTTTTCGCAATTTCAACAAAGCCATTTACAGTATTTTTTACGTAATTAAAATCTCTTGTAGGCGTTAATGATCCTAATTTTATTTCATTTTTACCTGACAACAACTGCATTATTATTGTTGGAATAATGGCTCTTGCTGACTGTCTAGGTCCGTAAGTGTTAAAAGGCCTTACTATTGTTATTGGTAAAGAAAAACTTCTATAAAAAGACTCAGCTAATCTGTCGGCACCTATTTTAGTAGCTGAATAAGGTGATTGTCCTTGATAGGGATGTTCTTCAGTTATTGGTACAAACTTAGCACTTCCGTAAACCTCCGAAGTGGAAGTTATTAATATTCTTTTTGTATCAAGTTCTCTAGCCGCCTGTAATACATTTAAAGTCCCTTTTATATTAGTGTCCACATAAGAATCAGGTGAATGATAACTAAAAGGAATTGCTATTAGTGCTGCAAGATGATAGACTTCTTCAATATTTTTCATTGCTTCTCTCACACCATTTGGGTCTCTTATATCTCCAGTAAATATTTCTATTTCCTTTAACTTATCTTTACTTAATGAATCTAACCATCCCCATGAGTTAATTGAGTTATAATGTATAAAAGCTTTAACATTGCATCCTATGTTTAAAAGTTTTTCTATTAAGTGACTACCTATAAAACCGGCTGCTCCTGTCACTAAAACTTTTTTCATTTATTGCCTCCAATAATATTAATTTTCTTGATCTAATTCAAACAAATTTTATAACTTAGATTCTTAAATTTACTTAGTTTATTATTAAAAACTTTTATTTTGTAGTAATATCTTATGTCATAAATGAAGCAGTAAAATTCTCCATTATAATTTGTAGTAGTATAGCCACAAAATTTTTTATGATATTTTATTTGATTTGAACGATTTTTATATGGAAAGTATGCTTCAAGAAAAACTACTGCATTTTGGACTGGATATCCATTTTCGTAGCATACTTTGCCTCTTATTATCACTTCTTTAAAATATGATTTATAATTATAATTTTTCATTTTAGGATTCCTTCTATATCGAGTAATCACTTTTGATTGAGCAGCTTAATTTGTTGTTCATATACCTTAATTTTATAGTTAATATTATAGAGTTTTTCAAGGACTATAGCGTATTCTCCATGCTTGTTAGAAATTGCATATCCGATATCAATTGCTTTATATGGTTTATAATTATAATCTATTTTTTTTATAGCAATAATTGCCCCATCTATCGGATTTGATTTTCTATCTAAAATTTTTCCTTCTATTAATATTGTTCTTTTTCTTTTTACTACAATTTTTTTGTTTATAATCCTATGCAACTTTAACTCTCTTGGAGTTATCATAATTTCTGCATATGATGACAATTTTTCATATCTCCTTTATTTTAATATTTAAAGGAGAATATACTACAATTTCATAAAACATTTCTGGCAAAGCCTCTATAGAAAGTACATATTCTCCTTCATTATCAGTGTACGAGTAACCTAATACTTTTCTGATATTTTCTTTATAATCAACTTCTATGACTTCAACTGCAGCACCTGAAATTGGCTGCATTCTTACATTGTAAGCGACCCCTTTAATAATGACCCTTTTTCTAGGCATCATAATTATATTTAGTTTATGATTTGCTCTTGAATCCAAATTATTTGTGTTAATCAATATTGAATCTTGTGAACATGTGCTAACTTTTTTCTTACCATTTCTATTTTTCTTCATTGGCATTTTCAGTAAATATAGTTACTGTCATATCATTATCTTCTGTTGCGTCTTCAGCTGGTATTATGGATCCAGATATTTCTTTTCCATTCACTATAATTTTATTTATCTTTACCTCTTTATAAGATTTTCCATCTATTATTTTTTCCATAAAACTTCACCTCTACTGATTTATTGCATAATAAAATTCTGCAAATGTTTCTAATGCTAATGATTTAACTTTCTCGAGAAGCCCTTTCATTTTAAGAAAGTATGATAAGAAGCATTTACTTTGATATTTTAAATTTGAAGTCAAAGATTCGTAATCTACAGCATGCATATTAAAAATTTCTTCCTTTACATCAAACAAGAATTTATTATAGTATCCGCCAAGATAATACCTTTCCGTAGATGATTCAAAGTCATTTACGATGTCCATAACGTCTAGAAACTTTTGAAAATCTTCATCATTTTCGTCTATATCAACTAAAGATTTATCTAATTCATTTGTTAATAGACTATTGCACAGAGCTTCTCCATTATTTGTTTTGTCTATATATTCTTCTAGATATTTTATTACATCTGAAACGACAGTCTCTGCGTCTACTTGTATAGATTTATCTACAATACACTTTTTATTAACATTATTATTTGTATACGTCTTAAATACATCACATAATTCCTTATGAGGTGCACCTTTAATTTCTGCTCCATAAGATACATTAATAAATTCTACCTGCTTATGCGTTTTGTAGAAGTCTATATATTCTTCCATTTTTAATCTAAATTGATTAAGTGTTATATTAGTCCTTATTTTTTCACCAAATATATTTTCAACTTTTAAACTTGCTTCATAATTTTTGGTATCATCACTTTCAAATATAGCTGATTCTGAATGATGTTTATCATAAGTGAAGGCTAAGTCTTGTCCTACTAATATTATTGGAGAGCAGCCCATAATATTTGCAATATCTATACATGTATGCGCTACAGATCCTCCTAAAAATGTTCCTTTAAGATTATTTAATTCCTGTATAGTATTTGATAAGAAAGTTGATAAATAAATCTTTTCCCCTTCATAATCTCTAACTAAATATCTATTACTATATTCATAAAATGCTAAGGGAGAATTTTCTTTTAAATAATCCTTCATCATATCGTAATTATCATCTACTGGATCTATTGAAACTATCATATCTGGTTTTATATTATTTTTTATAAGGGCTTTTAATGTCCTGCTTCCAGCTATTATGAAGTATCTTTCTAATTCTTTTTTATGCGTAACCATATCGGCTATATTTTTATCTAAAGATGGTCCGGCAGAAACTACTATGGCTGGGATACCTTTGTTTATATCTTCATAAGAATTAAGAGGGGTTGAATTTTTTAAAGCTTTCAAATTAGCTATAAAATTCTTGATAAATATATCTTTAAATCTATTTGCAACACTTATGGAAGAGCATGCCGTATAATATGCATCGTCTAAATTCTCTATAAATATTTCATAATCATACTTGTAGACTTCAGCATAATTTCCAAAAGCATGAACATATAAATTATTGAAATTTGTACTATTTATTTCTTTATATAAATTAGCTTTTATATTATCTTTATCATAAAAAATCAGATGAATATTGTCCTTATTAATCTTTTCTTTATTGTAGTTAAATATATCTTTATTGGGTTCAAATATTAGTACCTTGTTCTTTTCACATAGCACATCATGTACGCTATCTAAGTATTCTCCTGTATCGATTCCAAAAATAAGAATTAATGAATCGAACTTAATATCATTTACTGAGCTTAATAAATTTTCAATTTCTTTTTTGTAATTCTCTTTATCAGCCAGATAACAATTATTATCATCTTTTTCTATACTAAAAACATGATAACCATCTAAAGTTTTTACCTTTTGCATACTATCCCCTTATTTACCTCTAAGGTATTTTTATTTACAATATATAATATTAAATATTAATTTGTTTGATACGAATATTTCGGGTATATATTAAAGCTATCCCAAATTAACTTATAAATTATTTTGGGATAGACACATTCATATATTTTTGTAATCCTAAGCACCAAAGAATTTGATTCTTAATTGAGTTTTAGCTCTACAAGTTACACCATACCTACCAGTTGCATCTGTAAAAGTAGTGTGATCTGCAGGATCAGTTGTTAATCTAGTACTTTCCCAAACCTGAACAGCACCACTTTTCATAGCAGCGCCTGAAGGGCTTAAAGCAGTTCCTTTCAATAAAAACATTCCCCACGTATTTGTGCTGATTTTTTGAGTAAAAGGCAATCCTGAATTTGCTTCACTCGATGGCACTACCATTGTTTTTGGTTTATAATTAGCCATAATATTCTCTCCTTACATACTTCTTCTAAAGTTATTCTACCTATATAATATGAAAAAAAATTTGTATTGTTACTATAGATAAACAATATTTAACTTAGAATTATACAATAATTCACCGAAAGGAGAAACATTGTTATTTCACAGGACCATGAAAATTCTTCTATTTTTTAACTGATATATATTTCATAATATAAATCTAGCTTATAATTGTTTTATTTATAACTTTATCATGGAGAATATGCAGTTAATTTATAAGCATATCCTTTTTTCCATAATAAAGGTATTCCATAAGAGCCATCATTTAATGTAAATGTTATTCCTATATTTTTTTCAACTGCTGGATCCAAAGTGTTGTTTATTTGAATAATTTCTATAGCCGCACCTGACAATGGCTTCCCATGCGGATTACAGACTGTACCTTTAAGTAGTATGTATTTATCATTTGGTAGAAAAGCATTCATTGTTATTATTCTTTTTTTTAGTAATTCATTTCCTGATATTATCTTTTTAACCATAGCGCACATTAAACTTTGACCTCCTACACCAATTGTTATCTATCAAATTTGTTTCCATGCTTTATATTATTAAAAGAGTTACTTTAACGTGCGCTATGGAAGTAATTTTCTTAGAACTTTAAATAACTAGATTTTGTATCCTTGAATTTTTATATTTTAATTGGTATTAAAAAAGAGCAGGATTTTGTGTATCCTACTCTTTTACTATAGTTATTATTCATTAGATTCATAATTTGTTATTTCTTTTATTGTATTATCTTCATTCATAAAAACAACGGAAGGTTTATATTTTCTAGCTTCATCCTCATTCATTTGCGCATAAGCTATTATAATAACTTTATCACCAGGTTGTACTAACCTTGCTGCGGCACCATTTAAACAAATAACTCCTGAATCCCTTTTACCCGGAATCACATATGTTTCAAGCCTTGCACCATTATTTATATCAACTATTTGAACTTTTTCGTTTTCTAAGATACCTGATGCTTCCATTAATGTTTTGTCTATTGTAATGCTTCCTACATAATTTAATTCTGCCTGTGTAACTGTAGCTCTATGTATCTTTCCCTTTAACATTGTAAGTATCATTTATGAATTCCTCCTAATTTATATAAATATAATAAAGTTGATATATTTCTCTTCTCTTACTCATGATAAACTAATTATTTTTATATTCTAAAGTTCACACTATACCAGAAAGAGAAGGTGCTTTTTTGTGCAGTGTTGCATTGAGCATATCACTGTAGATATTTCTTCAGTAGAAGTTGTTCCAATTTTGCTTGTCACAAGCTTGTCTTGGGATCATGCAGAATTGGGTACAACTTCTGCTGTTAGAAATTCACAGTGATATTCTCTAGCGACCGAACAACAGAGTACCCTCTCTTTCGGTTGTATAAGTTTGTTATTTACTATATTTCAAATGTAAAATTATCTATTAATCTTGTTTTTCCTATATAAACTGCAATTGGAATCAATACATTTTTCTTAATGATTTCAACACTTTCTAGTGAATCACTATCTACAATTTCTACATAATCTATTTTTGCTAATGGTTCTGAATTTAGTACCTCTTTTATTGCATTTTTAATATTATTAGCATTTCTTTCACCTTTTTTTAAGGCATCTTTAGCTATTTCTAAACTTCTACTTAATACTAATGCTGCATTTCTTTCATCTTTAGAAAGATAAGTATTTCTTGAACTTTTTGCTAGTCCGTCTTCTTCACGGATTATAGGGCAAGCAACTATTTCTACATCAATATTTAAATCTCTAACCATTCTTTTTATAACAGCCACTTGTTGAGCATCTTTTTCTCCAAAATAAGCTTTATCAGGAGTAACTATATTTAAAAATTTTGAAACAACTAAACATACTCCATCGAAATGCCCTGGTCTTTTAGCACCGCAAAGTACACTTGTAAGACCTGATACACTAACACTTGTAGATTTATCTCCATAATACATTTCACTTGGTTCTGGATTAAACACTATTGATGCGCCTGCATTAACGCAAAGTTCCAAATCTTTATTTATGTTTCTTGGGTAACTATCATAATCTTCATTTGGGCCAAACTGTGTTGGATTTACAAATATGCTCACAACGACCTTATCATTTTCTTCAACAGCTCTTTTTATAAGGCTCTCATGACCTTCATGCAAAGCTCCCATTGTTGGAACATACCCTACAGAAAGTCCATCTCTCTTCCATGCCTTAATCAAATTTCTAAGCTCTTTAATCTCTTTAACTAACATTACTGATCACCCTTCTCATCTTAATACTAAAATTTAGGTTCATTATCACATAAGTATAAATTTAGTACAATTTCTTTAATTCATTTTCATCTATTTTAAAAGTATGTTTTTCTTCTGGGAAATCTCCGGCTTGTACTTCTTTAACATAAGAGCTAATGGCATCTCTCATAACGGTACCTACATTTGCATATTGTTTTACGAACTTTGGCACAAAGTCATTAAACATGCCTAACATATCTTGATAAACTAAAATTTGACCATCGCAATATTTTCCAGCTCCTATTCCTATTGTTGGAATTGAAACTGCATTTGTTATAAGCTCTGCAACTTTTTCAGGAATTCCCTCAAGAACAATTGAAAATGCCCCTGATTTCTCAATAAGTATAGCATCATCTATAAGCTGTTTCGCCGCTGCTTCACTCTTTCCTTGAACTTTAAATCCTCCAAAAGCATTTACTGATTGGGGAGTTAATCCTATGTGTCCCATAACTGGTATTTGAGCATCTACAATAGCTTTAATTTGAGCTGCAACATTAGCGCCACCCTCAAGCTTAACAGCATTAGCTCCACCTTCTTTAATTAATCTTCCTGCATTTAAAACTGCTTGTTCGATAGATACATGATATGATAAAAAAGGCATATCACTTACAATAAGAGCATTTTTAGCACCCTTCTTAACAGCTTTTGTATGATAAATGATTTCATCCATAGTAACAGCTAATGTATCTTCTTCACCTTTAATAACCATGCCAAGAGAATCTCCAATTAAAATCCCGTTAACACCACTTTCATCAATGATTTTTGCCATTGAGTAATCATATGCAGTGAGCATACTTAATTTCCTTTTCTCTTCTTTGGCTTGTTTAAAAGTTAATACTGTATTTTTCACTAATTTACGCCTCCTAAAAACTTATAAATTTCCAAATGCTTCTTTGAATTACTTAATACATTTTCTATTTGACTCTTATTTTCCATGTCATAGAAACATTCTTCTATGTTTTCTGTAATATCTGCATTATTTTTATCTCTCAAAGCCACAAGTTTTAATAGATTAAAAGATAATATCTTATATAAATCTTTATCTTTATCATCTAAAACAGAAATATGCTTCTTAATTGTTGTGATATCTCCTCTTGCTATAGGACCTGTTAAAGAATTAACAAAGCCTTTTGCATAAATACTATCAATGTTACCCTTTATTAAAGGTTTTAAAGCATTTAAAGCTTCTTCATCATCTAGCCCAAGTTTTTTTAAATAACTTGTACCTATATCAAGCAAAGATAATGTCAAATTAGATACAAAAACGCTAGCTAAATGATATGTTGAGGAATCTTCTGCTTTTCTAACAAAGTACCTATTTCCAATGAGCTTAAGTACACTAATAATAGATGAATCTTCTAAAATATCACCTTCAATTGAAAAATATATGTCTTCCAATTCTTTTAAGTTTGTTTCTTTACTAGAGAATGCAAATATTGGATGTAGAGAATAAATCATTGCACCAGAATGTTTCGCATTACATAATACATTTGATTTGAGTGAACCACTTGTGTGGCAAATAGATTTGTTATTTAGATCAAATTTTGATAATTCAATATCTATAATTGAAATGATGTCATCAGGAGTTGTAATAAATAATATATCACTATCTTTAATAATATCTTGAATGCTGTTATAAAATTTAGATTTTGTAATATTTGCTGCATCCATGGTATTTAAGTCATCTTTTCCATAAAAGCCGCTTAATTCTATCCCTTTATGAGTAAAGTAGCGTCCTAAACTCACGCCTACCTTCCCAGGACCAATAAATCCAATTTTAATGGTATCACCTCCATATGCGTGTGAGTGATACAACATCCTAATTTCAATCTCATTCATTATAGATATGAGTTGTATTATATATAATTAATGCTAAAAAATTTGGTGTAACTCTTTTTCGATACTACCCACACATATTCTACCACTATGTTTTGATTTTAACAATGATAATTTTTTTTTATTCTTTAGGAATTTATATTCCAGTAAAATCTATGGATAACTTAAAAAAGGTTTATTGGATAGTTTGGGTATTTAAAAAAGAATAAAAAGAAAATCTTATTCGCCTGCATAAAATGTTCTTATATGCAGCATAGCTGCCATTTCTGATGTGCAGATTTTTCTCACATGCGTTCGAAAAGGCAGATGCGTGAAAAAAATCTCCGGCTCCACAGTCGCCTGCGATTTTTTTATTTGAATACAAAAAAAGCAAGATTACTTTTTAATTCTTGCTTTCTCGTATTTTTATAAAAACTTATACAATTTCTTCTATTGTAATTACATTTTCAAGGCTATGAAGCTTTAAAATGTACTCTGAATGATTAATTTTTTCAGGTAATGTTAAAGTCATTCTAAGCCCAATTATATGATTGTCAAGCTCTTTCGCTTTCTTAAGTTCTAGATTAGAAATTTTTGTTCCATCTAGTTTTATTGCATTCATAAAGTTCGTAACGCCTGCTATATGCTTGAGCTCAGCATATACATCCAATTCGTTAGACTTAGCCCTATAATGTAAATCTGCTTTATGAAGTACTGTTAATACACCTAATAAGAAAAAGCATGAAATAATAGCGCCTTCATAAAAACCAATTCCAATGGCAAGTCCCATACATGCGCAGGCCCAAAGACCAGCTGCAGTTGTAAGGCCTTTAACTTCATTACGCCCAACTACGATAATAGTACCCGCACCAAGGAATCCAATACCACTTATAACTTGAGCACCCATTCTGCTTACATCATCCTGAATGTGTAATATATCTCTCATGTATTGCCCTGTTATCATAATTAAAGTTGCACCAATACAAACTAATATATGAGTTCTAAGACCAGCCGGCCTTTTTTTTCTTCCTCTTTCAAGCCCAATAATCCCTGCACAAATAGTAGCAAGAGTAAGCCTTAAAATTATAGATGCAGTATTAACTTCCCTTAAGTAGTTTGTCAGTTCATTTATTGTATTCTCCATATAACCACCTTCATAATTGCTGGTATCTTATTGTTAATTATAATTAAATAATTCTAAAATTTCATTTTCATTTAACGAATGTATGAATTCTCCTACGGATAAATCATCACCTAAAATCTTATTTATTAGCTCTCTTTTTGAATCCTGTAATTCCACTATTTTTTCTTCTATAGTTCCTTGGGCAATTAACTTAATCACTTCTACTACGTTTTTTTGACCAATTCTATGTGCTCTATCAGTTGCTTGATCTTCAACTGCAGGATTCCACCATGGATCAAAATGTATTACTATATCCGCACTTGTTAAATTCAGACCTGTACCACTAGCCTTTAAGGATACCAGGAATACGGTATTTTCACCATTATTAAATTCGTCAACCATCTTCATTCTATTGATTGATGAAACTGATCCATCTAAATATGAAAATAAGAAATTTTTTTCTTTAAGTATTTTGCTTATATTCTTTAATACAGAAGTAAATTGCGAGAATACTAATATTTTATGTCCCTCATCTATACTTTGTTCCAATAATTCAATTAATGCATCAATTTTTCCACTACTTCCTAAGTAATTATCCATAGTTACAGACGGATCTAAACATATCTGACGAAGCTTAGTTATATAAGCCAAAATTTCTATTTTGCTCTTACTAAACTCAAAATCTTCAACTTTCTTTTGAATTAAATCTTTAGTATAGTTAGCATAGGTTTCATATACAACTTTTTGCTCATCACTTAAAGGAACAAGAAGTCTTTTTTCTATTTTATCAGGTAATTCTTTAATTACATTTTTCTTATACCTTCTAAGAATAAATGGTTTTACAAGCCTATTTAACTCTTCAAGAATTTCTGGTCCTTCTTCAAGCCTTCTATGATATCTAGTTACAAATTTCTTCTCGTTATATAAATACCCTGGCATTATAAAATCAAATATTGACCATAATTCCATCAATGAATTTTCTATCGGTGTTCCTGTCAATGCAAATCTGATTCTTGCTTTTATTTCCTTGACTGACTTAGAACTTAAAGAAGATTGATTCTTTATATTTTGAGCTTCATCTAAGATACAGTAATCGAAATTCATATTATATAATTCTATGTCACGTCTTAATAAATTATAGGTAGTTAAGATTACATCATATTCTTTATAGTTATTAATCAGTTCTTCTCTTTCTTCTTTTACCCCATTGCAGATTGCAATTTTCATTGATGGAGCAAATTTATTAAATTCATTTTTCCAATTATAGATTAAAGAAGTAGGTGCAATAATAAGAGTTTTTGAATCTGGCTTTGAAAGCAATAATGTTATTGTTTGCAGTGTCTTTCCAAGTCCCATTTCATCACCAAGTATTCCACCAAAACCTAAGTAATCTAAAGTTCTAAGCCAATTATAGCCTTCTTTTTGATACTTTCTAAGTTTAGCTTGAAGTCCATATGGAGGTTGAAAGGCTTTATCCTTAATGTTACTTAATCTTTCTTTAAGATCCTTAATTTCATCACAGCTATTTATATATCTTAACTCTTTGTCTTCTAAATAATCTTCAAGATAAGCTCCCTTGTTAATTGGAACATTAATGAGATTCTCATTTAATTTTTCTTCTAAAAGTAAATTATCTATAAGGGTCAATGATTCTTTCAATGCTTCATCTTCTAGGTCTAAGAATTCTCCATTCTCAAGCTTGTAATATTTCAAGTTATCTCTAAAGCTTCTAAGTATTTTTGCAGTTTCTTCTGGAGATATATCAGAAATTTTAAATCCAAACTCAAAATAGTTGAATTTACCTTTTCTAACTTCTCCAACAAAATCTGATTTCTTAATATCTTTTATTCCCTTAAATCTCTCAGAATAAAATACTTCACCATATCGTTGAAGCTTTTCTATTTCATATTTAAAGAATTTAAAAGCCTCATCATCATCCCTTAAAAAGAATAATCTTCCATTGACTTCTTCAAATCCAAGACTTTTTAATACTCCTAAAACTTCATATTCTTTATTAGTATCTCTGTAAATAATTTTATCTTTGTATTCTTCAAAAAAATTAAATTCATGTCCTTCATATGATACCTTAAACAATAATGAAATATCCTTATCTTTATCAAAATAAAACCTGAAGATTACGGGCGCGATTACAACTTTTTCTCTAATATCCTTAGATAAAACTAAATCATTTGTTACTTTTTGAATCGAAGGTATTAATTCTTTCAAAATTCTACTTTCATTGATCTTATTGAAACTAACTTTGTTAGTAGCATTAAATATTTTTAAATATGGTGATAATCTCTCACATTGTTCTATTGATGGAATGTATATGGAAGTACCGAATAAGAATACATCTTCATTTTGAGTTAATGATTCTGGTATTCCATTAGGAGCTTCTAAAATTATATTGTTATTCTTACTCAATAAAGCAAATGGAATAGGCATATCCTCTTCTATTATTTCAGATTCTAATATTCTATAAAAGAATCCATCGCCTAAAAAAACTCTATTCTTTTTTATAATGTATAAAAATTCTTTAAACATCATATCAGGAATTGTAAGAGTCTTTCCTTCTATTAACTTATCCTGATAACGTCTAAAATTTCTATCATGATCTGCTAAGTTTTTTATATTATTCATGAATTTTATTAATCTTCTATCTTCATAAGAAAGACTTTGAGTTTTTATATCAAAAATAAATTCTTTTCCGTACTTAATTGGTACTTTATTATAAACGCATGTTAAAAATTGATTAATATCTTTAACTATATACATCTTATTGCTTCTTCTTAACCCTATTTTAAACTCAATTTGAAGTTTAGAGGACCAATTGTTTTTATTAATAATAACTTCGAATTTTAGCTTTTCTTTATCCGTATCCCCAACAAGTAAAGATAATAAATCATCATTAGAATTCTCCTTAATTCTGGCTTTATTATTTTTAGCAGATAAATTATTATTTAACTTAGTTCTTAACTCTTCATCTTCATCAATATTTTTTAAGAATGTATAAAAAGTAGCTATTATATGTTTACAACAGTAATTGTCACGAGAAAATTCGTTTTTCTCAAAGTCTAGACAACTACAATGAGTCCCTATAATTTCTTTAGTCATATTATCAATTTCAAGCTTACACGAATATTCACTTAGAAGGCTTTCTGAAACTACATTTGAGTTTATTTTTATATAATCTTTATCTACTTTAACATTTATTTCTCTTAACAAATCATTTTTCAGAACACGTTGACCTTTTGTAAGAGATGAATTTGTTATATTCTTATTAAAACCCTCTAGTAAAATTTGTTTTATCAATGTTTATCACCTGCATTTTTATTTTTAACTTCTTTAATTCTTTTAATTAAATCTACACTGATATATTGGGATTTAGAAACCCCTTTTCTAAAATATCTTATTTGCTTATAGTCACGGCCTTCAATATTTATATCTAATATATCAATTCTTTCAGCATTAAATATAGTAGGTTCATTTTTTCCTTTTAAATATATATGTATTTCCATTTCATTAGGTGAGATTATTTAAATTAGTAATTTAAAAATAATCCCATATCCTCCTTTTAAAATTATATTTAGTTATTATTTTTGAATTCTTCAATTGCTTCAGCGATTTCATTTAGATATTCCCATCGCTCATATTTATTATCTAGTTCACTTTGTACTTCTTCTTTTTCATGCATCAATTCATTTAGTTTCCCATAGTTTGAAGCATTCTTTGCCATTTCCTTTTCTAAAGAATTGATTTTTTCTTCAAGCTTAGCAATATCTTCATCTATAGTTTCATATTCTTTTTGCTCTTTAAAAGTAAACTTAGGTTTATTGTCTTTAGTTTTTTCCTTAACGCCTTTTCCTTTATCTGCTGCAAATTCATTGCCACTTTTATCATTTGACTCAACAGATTTAATCTTCTCAATTTCTTTTGAAATCAAAAAGTCGCTATAGTTACCGTTATACTCCTTGATATACCCATTTCCTGCATAAGAGAATATCTTTGTACAAATTCTATCTAAGAAATATCTATCATGGGATACAACAATGATTACACCCATAAATTTATCTAAAAAGTCTTCTAATATTTTTAATGTTTCGATATCTAAATCGTTAGTAGGCTCATCTAATATTAAAAAGTTAGGTGATTCCATTAATACTCTTAAAAGATGAAGTCTTCTTCTTTCGCCACCAGATAATTTTTCAATCGGAGTATACTGCATAGTGCTATCGAATAGAAATCTTTCACACATAGTAGAAGCCATTATTTTAGTCCCATCTTCTACAGGTATGTATTCTCCACCTTCTTTAACATAATCAATTACTCTTAGCTTAGGATCCATGTTGCTATTATCTTGTGCAAAACATCCTATTTTAACTGTATCACCAATTTCAATTTTTCCGCTGTCTATTGGAAGTCTTCCCCTAAGAATATTAACTAAAGTTGTTTTTCCAGCCCCATTTTCTCCAATGATACCAATTCTATCATTTCTCAAAAATATATAATTAAAGTCTTTAATTATAACTTTATTTCCAAATGACTTAGAGATATCGTATAATTCAACTACTTTTTTTCCAAGCCTAGAACCAACAAATGATATATCTACATCTTCCTGTCTTTTAATGCTTTCTTCGCTTACTAATTCGTCAAATCTTTGAAGTCTTGCCTTTTGCTTAGTAGTTCTGGCTTTAGCACCACGTCTAACCCATTTCAATTCGTTTCTTATAAGAGCGTTTTTCTTTTCTTCTTGTGATTGTTCTACTTCAATTCTTTCAATCTTCTTTTCAAGGAATGCAGTATAATTTCCAGGATAAGTATATAAATTTCCTCTGTCCAATTCAATAATTCTATTTGTAACTCTGTCTAAGAAATATCTATCATGAGTAATCATCAAAAGAGCGCCTTTCCTAGAATTTAGGAACTCTTCAAGCCATTCAATGGAATCTGAATCTAGATGATTGGTAGGCTCATCTAATATAAGAAGATCACATGGTGTTATAAGTGAACAAGCAAGTGCTATTCTCTTCTTTTGTCCTCCAGATAAGTTTCCAACCTTTTCTGAATAATTCTTTATTCCAATTTTATTTAAAATTGTCTTTGCTTCACTCTCCATATCCCATAAGCTTAAGGAGTCAATTTCACTTTGAACCTTAAGTAATTCATTATTTAAAGAATCAAAGTTTTCACCATTGCAACTATTAATCTTATCTAATAACTCCTCATATCTTTTTAAAAGTTTCATTTCTTTAGTGTCACCTTTAAAAATTTGTTCTAAAACAGTTGCATCTTCATCAAATAAAGGATTCTGATCAAGATATTCAATTCTAACATTTTTACCCTTTACTATATTTCCATCGAAAAATTCCTCTCGGCCAGAAACTACTTTTAAAAATGTTGATTTACCAGCACCATTTATTCCAATTAAACCAATTTTATCTCCATCATTAATTCCTAGTGAGACATTATTTAATAATATTTTATCACTATAATTCTTGCTTATATTTTCCAAAGTAATTATATTCATTAATTTTAAACTCCTTTATGTGATTATATACATACTATTTTAACATAGGATGCTCATAAACAGAAATTTAGATTGAATTTAAACAAAAAAAGACTACCTATATAATATAGATAGTCTAAAAGTAACATATCTTGTTTCAAATAATTACTGTATATATTAATGATTCATTTATTTTTTTTAAGATTTTGACTTGAGATTTCATATCTTTCTTCATTATCTTCTGTATTATAAAAAGCATTACAACCAATCAATAAAGCACAAACAAAAATTACTATTCCTAGCATAATTATTCCCCCTTTAATATGGATCTGATTATATATTTATTATAACACAATCCATATGTAAACGATATACTATTTTGCTTTTTTTATTTCTATTTACATCAATTTCTTAATTATTGTTTTCATAATTATTAATTTTGCAGAATTTTCAAAAAATTATTGACAATGCTTATAGCTTTTTACTATAATTTATACAAACCTATATAATTTAAAAACTGTGAAGAGGAAGAGTACATATATTACTGAAATAAAGAGAGAGAATAATTGCTGGAAATTCTCATGATGTATATATGGAATGTAGCCTTGGAGTTTTTAATCGAAATCTTAATTGTTAGAGAGTAGAATTAAACGGATTGTCTACCGTTAAAAGGACAATAATATCGGTTCTTTAACCCGTATTATTAATAAGTGTGTATTTGATTATACAAAATTAGGTGGTACCGCGGTGATTATCTCTTCGTCCTATAATATTTATAGGATTGGGAGTTTTTTTTTACACAAAATAATATTTAATCTTATATCAAGTAATCAAAAAGTAATAAAATCGAACTTTTATTTAATCAATAAAGATAATGAAATATTCTAAGATATTTATGTAAGGAGTGATTTCTTTGAAATATAATGGTGCTGAAATAGTTATTAAATTATTAGAGAACGAAGGAGTAGAATATATATCAGGCATTCCAGGAGGATTTAATCTCCCACTTTATGATGCTTTATATAAAAGCAAAAAAATCAAACATATATTAGCACGTCACGAACAAGGCGCTGGATTTATTGCACAAGGCATTTCAAGAAGTACAAATAAAGTTGGGGTATGCTTTGCAACTTCTGGCCCTGGAGTAACTAATCTTTTAACTGCTATTGCAGATGCTAAACTTGATTCAATTCCTCTTGTTGCTATAACAGGTCAGGTTCCTCTATCAGCAATAGGTACTGATGCCTTTCAAGAAGTTGATGCTTATGGATTAACAATTCCAATTACTAAGCACAATTTCTTAATTAGGAACATACATGAACTTTTTACAGTTATAAAAGAAGCTTTCAAAATAGCTTTAGAAGGAAGACCTGGACCAGTGCTTGTTGATATTCCTAAGAATATTCAGAATGAATTTATAGACTTAGAAGACTTTCCTTCTGAAATTGCATCTGAAGATTTACCTAAAAGAGATGCAATAAAAAGCTCTACTCTTTATTGCATAGCTGAATTAATTAATGATTCAAAGAAGCCTATAATTTATGCAGGTGGAGGTGTAGTTAATTCAAACGCTTCATCCAACTTATATAAAATTGCAAAGAAAAATAATATACCAGTTTCTTTAAGCCTTATGGGGCTTGGTGCTTTTCCTTGTGATGGTGAATTGAGCATTGGAATGCTTGGGATGCATGGCGCACCATATACAAATTATCTTCTAAACGAAGCTGACTTAATCTTGGCCCTAGGAGTAAGGTTTGATGATAGAGCTACAGGTAATATAGAAAAGTTTTGCCCTAATGCTTCTATAATTCATATTGATATTGATCCATCTGAAATAAATAAAGTTAAAACCAGTAGTTTATCTATGATCGCAAATGTTGATGACTTCTTAGAAGATATACTTCCACATATTGAAAGTAAAAGTCGAAACACTTGGAGGGAAAGAGTTAAATGTTTTAAATCTAAATATCCACTCCCTTCTTATAAAAACATACTGCATCCTGCTAATATAATTCCTTTTGTAGGAAACATAGTTCCTAGTGATGCAGTTATTACTACTGATGTTGGGCAGCATCAAATGTGGGTAGCTCAAAGATACCCTTTTAAATTACCAAAGGCTTTACTAACTTCTAGTGGTCTTGGAACTATGGGATTTGGACTTCCAGTAGCCATAGGTGCTGCATTGGCCAATAAAGATAAGACTATAATCTCTTTCTGTGGTGATGGATCTATTTTAATGAATATTCAGGAACTCGCTACCCTTGCTGACTTTAATCTAAATATAAAAGTAATTATTTTAAATAATCATCATTTAGGACTAGTGCGTCAGCAGCAGCAATTATTTTATAATGAACATTATATAGCATCAAAATTTATATCAAATCCTAACTTCAAAATGATAGCAGAAGGCTTTGGAATACAATCTTGTGATTTAGGTAATGAGGAAAAACCTTTAGAAAAATTAAAAGAATTGTTAACCGTTGAGGGACCCTGTGTAATAAATATACCTATTGAGGAAACTGAAAATGTACTTCCCATGGTTCCTCCTGGTAAATCAAATATAGATATGATTGGTGGTGAAAATTTAAATGATTAATACTAACTTTTATCTTATAGAGCTACATGTTAGAAACCATTCTGGTGTTATGAGCCACATAACTGGGCTTTTTGCAAGACGTGCATTTAATTTAGAAGGAATTTTATGTGCACAAATAGGTGATGGTTCTACAAGTAAAATGTACTTACTTGTTAAAAATGATTCTGTACTTGATCAAATAATAAAGCAATTGGAAAAACTCTATGATGTTATTGAAGTTTCAGTACACCAAGATTATGATCAGTCTGTATTTGAAAACTTAAATAAAGTACTAAAACTTAAACAAGAGGATATTTGAGATTTGATTCTATAACTTAATTAAGCTTAGAATAATAAATAAAACTTAGTTTTAATTCAGAAATAAAAATAAGGATAATAAACAATATCTCTACTGTTTATTATCCTTATTAAATGAACCGCTCTATAAGAAAGTTTGTAATTATCTTGGGAGTATAATGTTAGCATTGTGTAAATTAATATTAACATAGTTTTAAAATTTATACAAGACTATTTTTATCTGCTTTATATACTATTAAAAAAAGATATTATATAAAATGCTCTTCAAAAATATTTTTTACAATAAAAAAAGCTAATGCACTTAAACATTAGCCTTTAAATCTTAGGTCATATATTAACTAGTTTAGTTCTTCTATTTCTATTTTAATTAAATGAACCTAATAAATACATACCCCCAAAAATAAAAATAGCTACTAATACTCCAGCCAGCGCTAAGCACAATGGGTTTACTTTTTTAATTTCACTAGAATCATCATTTTCTCCTTCAGATGATTCTTTTCCAGATAGCACATACTCTGCGTATTCAGAATTTTCAGTATGTACAATTCTTTATTTTCTGGATTCTTAGTTTTACTAATATTTAATTTATTCACCTATTAATTCATTTTTAACATATTCATTAATATTTTCTTCTTCGCCTTCAAATATTTCTGTCAAATGCAATATTATCTCTTGTTCATCTTCAGGAAGATATTTTATTGTTTCTTTGATTGTATCTATATTTACATCTTTCATAAAATAAAATCACCGCCTTAATATTGTTTTATTTCTAAATCTCTTAGTACAGCTTTTTCATGTTTATATGTTACTATAAATCTCTGTTTATTATCTTTAGATTATGTTAATAATTCCTTAATATAATATTACAAAAAGTTAAAAGTTAAATTAGCTCGAAATAGGGATAAACTTATTATGAAAATAGCCTATTGTATTTTCTCATTTGACATTATAACTTATTTTCTTGTAAATTATTGTCTTTATGTGAAAACAACTTCAAGTTAATATCACTTATTTTTCTACATATTTATTCATATAAAGTGCTTGTTCGAAAATAAGTAAGATATAAACTAATATATAAGAAACATTTTTTTAATTATTCTATCAAACATTAAAATTATTGCAATAAAGATAAATAATTGATTATATAATTAAATTGAATACTCTCATGTTTGTTGCTGTTTTCTAAATATGATAAGAAAATATCACAAACTTGATTATAGAGATATTGATATTTTCACTACATAAATTTATATTAAATATTAGTTGTTCATTTTACTTAATTTAAATGGTTTTTCTATATTGATTTCTTTGTTTTTTAATAACTTTAAACCCATATAACTAATAAACACTATGGTGTAACTGCTTAACCTTACCCAATCTATTTCCTTTTCGTTTAAAAGTATAAGTATAATATGAAGATATGCTAAAAAGTAAAACAAATACGCCCATCTTTGAATCCTCTTCCATTGCTTTCCTTGCATTTTACGTCTTATTTTCTTAAATGAGGTAATGAGTAATGGTATCATTATAATAAACCCAATGAGTCCAACTGCTATATAGCTTAAGTATAATACAGGAAACGAACCTTCATTAATGATTTTAGGAAGCTTGAGTATTATAAATCGAATAAAATATACTATTCCATGAGGTAACAGCATGATTGCACCTATAATTGCTAATTCTGCTCTAATGCTGCGTAATTTCTTTGTTATTGTCCATTTTTGATTTAAAGCTCCTGCATACATTACTAATATAAAAAATGATACTGATATCAATCCTCTTATTGAAGTTTTTTCAAGCGTTAGAATAACCCCTTCAAGCTTCGCGTTAGATGTTATCCGTAGTATTTCATAAAATGATGTGATTATCGCAATACCCGTTGCCAGCGAATAATAAAGATAATAATGCTTCTTAATTGATGATGTTAAAAGTAATGATAAAATCGTTACTAGAATTAATGTACAAATAAAGATCATATTTCTACTCCTTATAATTATTATTGATAATGAATATCACTAACAATTATATTTTATCATGGCTATTACGTTAAGATTTAGCAATCTTTATTTTATCTAATGGCTAAGAAATAAAGTTGAATGAATTTATAATCACTTTTTTTGAATATTACTTTAAGATTAGTATATTTTGGTCACCATTACATAGAAAAAGAGATAACCATAATTATTATAGTTATCCCTTAATCTTATTTCCTATATAACTTATATTATTCTACCATTCAGCTTTTGTTCCATCATAATTTTTCCAACTTGGATTAGACCAGTTAATACCTTCCATGGCAACTTCTTTTACTTTATCTTCATCAATAATAAGTCCTAGAGCTGGTTTTGTTAGCAAGTCTACAAAACCGTCTTTATATTGAATAAGGCCTTGCTATTAAGTGAACACTATGTCTAAAGAAATATGTTTTATTTACTAGAAGCATAAAAAAGATATCTCTAATTAACAGAACTTTAATGATGGGAGAATATAAATAATGTTTTTAAAAGTTGAAAATTTAAGAAAAAGCTATAATACGGGTGATATAACTACTACTGTCTTAAAAGGTACCGATATAAGTTTAGATAAAAGTGACATAGGAGTAATACTAGGGCCTTCTGGTTCTGGAAAATCAACACTTCTTAATATTATAGGAGGAATTGACAGATGCGATTCAGGTATTGTTTCAGTTGATAACATAGACATTACTAAACTAAATGATAATCAGCTTACAGATTATAGGCGAGAAAATATCGGATTCATATTTCAGTTTTATAACCTAATACCTAATCTTACTGTAGGTGAAAATATAGAAGTTGTTTCAAATATAAGCAAATCACCGCTTAACATTGACGAGGTACTGAAAGCTGTGGATATGCTTGATAAAAAGCATAGATTTCCAAGGGAACTTAGTGGTGGTGAGCAGCAAAGAGTTTCCATTGCAAGAGCTATAGTTAAAAATCCTACTCTTTTGCTATGCGATGAACCAACAGGTGCTCTAGATTTTTCAACCTCAAGGGAAATCTTAAAGCTTCTTCAAAAGGTAAACAAAGAGTTTGGCACGACTATACTTATGATAACTCATAACACTGCAATTAGTGCTATGGTCAATAAGGTTTATAGGGTTAGAAGCGGCGAAATTGTAGAGAGTACAGTTAACAGCATCGCAATGCCTGCAGAAAGGATTGAGTGGTAATGATTATTAATAAAAAAATCAAACGAACCATGCTGGAAAGCAAATCACAATATATAGGCTCATTAGTACTTATCGTTTTTAGCTGTCTGCTTTTTATAATGTTTAATTTGGTTTCGAGGAATCTTACAAAACTATCTTCTTCCTTTGAAAAAGATTATAAGCAAGAAGATGTAAGTTTTATAGCCACTCCAAGAATAAATAACATTGAAGCTCTGGAAACAAAATTTAATATGAGTATCGAGGAAACAAAGTCATTTGACTACTTGGTATCAGAAGATAAAACCCTAAGAATATTTAGTGAAAATAAGAAGGTTAATATTCCTGCTATAATTCAAGGAAAAGCTCTAAATAGCGGTAAAATTCTCATAGATCCCTCATATGGAAAAGCTAACAAATTAAATATTGGAGACAGCATAGAAATTAATGATAGGAATTTTATAATATCAGGTTTTATGTCTCTTCCTAACTATATCTATCCCTTAAAAAGCGAATCAGACATAATGAATGATCCAAGCAGCTTTGGAGTAGCTGTTATAAGTAAAGAGGACTTTAATAGTTTAAATAAAGGCAATGTTTCTTATTCAATAAGATTTAATGGCGATAGAAGTAATATAGATATCAAGATATCAGAGTTTAAAGATTATCTAAGAAATGAAAATATTATTCTTATAAGTTGGATGAACACAAGTGATAATCCAAGAGTTACGTATTTTACAGCAAAGCTTTCTGGTATTGATAAGATGAGTTCTTCCATGCCTATAGCTGTACTTCTTTTAACCTGTATATTAACTGGAATTGTTATGTATAGAATGTTAAAGAGAGAAGCTGTTATTATCGGAACCCTTTATGCCTTGGGTTATAGAAAGAAAGAGATTATGAAGCACTATCTCCTATACCCCATAGTCATTTCACTTGTAGGCGGTATTCTAGGAACTCTCCTTGGATTACTAACCTTAAGACCTATGATGAACTATTATGTTTCATTCTTTAATATTCCAGTAGGTTCTTTAAGCTATGATATAAGCTATATTATAGTAAGCATTTTACTGCCAATATTCTTCTTAGTAATCTTCAGTTACTTTGTGGTTAATAAATCCCTAAAAAATTCACCACTCCAGCTAATGCGAGGTGGGACTGAAAAGAATAAGGTTGGTTTCTTAGAAAGAAAAGTAAACCTTGAAAGATTCAGTTTTAATACTAAATTTAAAATACGTGAACTCCTAAGAAGCATACCTAGAAGCATATTTCTGTTACTTGGCATAGTTATGTCAACAATGCTGCTGCTCATGGGCTTTGCATCTAAGAGCTCAATTGACTCCTTACTTAAAGAATCTTTTAATGAAGCCTTTAAGTATAATTATCATTATGTATTTAACTCTATCCAAAATGGTGAGCCAGAAAAAGGAGAACCCTTCTTGGAAATCCCATTTGTGATGAAATACGACGATAAAACTACTTTTACAGTATATGGTGTAAATCCTGATTCAAAGTATATTTCATTTAAAGATAAATCAGGTAATACATTGAAACCAGATAGAATCATCGTTACAAAACCTCTTGCCGATAAATTTAATATAGCGCCAAAGGATACTCTAAAAGTTATCAATAGATTGGATTCAAAAGAATACACCATAACAGTTGACAGCATTGCAGAAACGTTTGTAGGACAATACGTTTATATGCCGCTAGATACACTTAATAATATGCTTGCTTTCCCTTCTGGAAGTTATATTGGATTATGGAGCACGGAAAAAATAGACATTCCAGAAAATAAACTCTTAACAGTTGTAACTGTTGATGATATGAAAAAAGCCTTTGATACAATGACAAAACCGCTCCAAGCAATAATCGGAAGTATAGCTTTCATATCCTTTATAATCGGGCTTATTGTAATATATGTTGTTACTTCTCTAACTATAGAGGAGAATAAAGATAATATTTCTCTTTTAAAGGTTTTAGGTTATAGAAAAAAAGAGATTTACTCATTAATTTTAAATAGTTCTAGGTTTATAGTGGTACTTGGTTACATACTAGGAGTACCTCTCCTACTTGGTTCCTTAACTGCACTATTTAAATCAATGACAAAAGAAATGAGCATATCTTTCCCTGTAACACTTGATTATATCTATATTATAATTGGTTTCGTAATAATATACTTAACCTTTGAATTATCAAAATTACTAAGCAGAAAAAAGATAAACAAAATTTCAATGTCTGAAGCATTGAAATCTAGAGTAGAATAAACATAACAATATGCTTTTTTTATATAGTATAGGTTATCAAATGATAAGATGGTCTGTTATGCAGTTTCTAGAAAGATAATTATAAGATTCTGGTAACTGGTTAACAGATCATCTCTAAATGCACGAAAGAAAGCTCATAGTAAACAAAGATAGGAACAACTTTTACTCTATATTATATTTCCATTTCCTTAACATTATCTGCTATTATTAAATCGGCATCTGTTGTTTTTACAACTTCATCAACAGTTAAACCTGGTGCTACTTCTATTAGAACTAATCCTTTATCTGTAACTTTCATAACTGCTTTATCTGTAATTATTAGATTAACACATTTGGCAGCCGATAAAGGCAATGTACATTTTTTTAATACTTTTGGATTCCCTTTTTTATCATTATGACTTAATGCAGCTATTACGTATTTAGCTCCCACTAAAAGATCCATTGCGCCGCCCATACCAGGCGAAAAAACTCCAGGTATTTGCCAATTTGCAATATTTCCTTCTTGATCTACCTCTAAAGCGCCTAATGCAGTTATGTCAACATGTCCACCTCTTATTATTGCAAAAGATAAATCCATATCAAAGGTTGATGATCCTGGTAGTAAAGTGATTGGAGATCCACCTGAATTAGCTAGATCTGGGTCAGATTCTCCTATCTTTGGAGTTGCGCCAAACTTCAATGCGCCATTTTCACATTGTAGTGTTATTTCCATTCCTTTTGGTAAGTAATTAGCCGCCATATTAGGTATACCAAATCCTAAATTAGCAACCATTCCTTCTTTAAATTCTTTTGCGATTCTTCTTGCAATTATCTCTTTACCATTCATCATTTTCACCCCTATCTCATTTTATTAGTTCTTATCCATAAATCTTCAAAATATTTTCTTCTATCTTCAAAAGAATCACCTTGAACTATTATATCTACTAATATACCCGGTGTTCCAACACTATCAGGAGGGATTTCGCCCACCTCAACGATTTCATCCACTTCAGCTATAACTAAATCAGCAGCAAGTGCCATACTTGTATTTGTCCCTTTTGTTGTTCCTCTATATACAATATTTCCGAACTTATCAGCTTTATAGCCTTTAATTAATGCAACGTCTGCTTTTATAGCTGGAAATACTAAATATTCCCTTCCATCTACAATAAGTTTATCTCTTCCCTTCTCGATTTCTGTACCAAGTCCAGTTGGTGTTATAACTGCGCCAAGTCCGGCGCCACCAGCCCGTATACATTCAACTATGGTTCCCATAGGTATAAATTCTACTTCTAATGTGCCTGCATTATATTGTTCTTGTGCTTCAGGGCAAGTACCAATATGTGCCCCTACAAATTTTTTTATTTGTTTATTTGCTATGAGCTTACCAACATCATGAGTCTCTCCTGGTTGAGCTGATACAGCTTGAATAAGTGTAAGATCTTTAATATTTGTATTCGCTAGCGTGTCTATCATCTTTAATGGAGCACCCACTCCTAAAAAACCTGCTGTCATTATCTTCATGCCATCTTTAATATTTTTTACTGCTTCCTGTACTGTCTTAATCTTTGTCATTTCTCTATACACCTCCAGATTTTTATAATATGCTATCGATTATTAAAGAAAGTTTATTATTTAAGAGCAATTATCCCTTTTAGAAATTTAGCTGTTATAATAATATTATTATTTATGAATTTATATTCCAACTAAATCCAAAAATCGAAAGCATAACGTCTAATAAGTTTTTATAAAATATTTTATAACATATGGAAGCATATAAGAATTACCATTTTCAATTTATATAACATAATGCGTTATAAGTTTATTAAATAAAATAATTGATTTGAATTTTACTGAGCTTTTGAGCAAAAAAATAGATGTGAATTAGAATAATTTTTCCTAATTCACATCTGTTTTTATAATGATCTTTTAATCCACTAAACCCGCATGTTTCCAATAAATCATAAAAATCCTAGGTTTTGCTTCGCACTTTTTCATAAATGAGGATATTTCATAATTAAAATATCCGAATCTGTGGATAACTTTTAGAAATTTTTAAAAAAAGCCGATAGCGAAGC